>NZ_JBYOKH010000028.1:0-87572 GCF_057799415.1 Achromobacter sp. 18P8.1.1
CCTGCGCCACCAGGGTGGCGCTATGCAGTGCGTTGGACATCTCAGTTCCTCATTACGAAATCGAACGGAATTTTGGCTTTGGCGGGATAGGCCACGCCGTTACGGGTATAGGGCTTGAACTTGGCCTTGCGGGCGGCGGTCAGTGCCGATTCGTCCAGTCTCGGGAAACCCGATGACGTGTCGATCGAGGCGCGGTCCACCAGGCCCTGCGTATTGATCTCCACCAGCACCAGCACCCGTCCCTCTTCCCGCATGCGGCGTGAGGTCTGCGGGTAGACGGGCATGGGGCGCGCACCCTGGAACTCGATGCTCGACACCAGGATCGGCTGGTCAGGCGGAGGCCCTTGCTGCGGGCTCTGCGAGGCCTGCGCACCATCCGTCGCGCCAGCGGGCGGCGTCTGCGGAGGCGGCGTCTCGGGCTTGGGCTCGGGTTTGACTTCCTGCTTGGGCTGGGGCTTGGGTTTGGGCTTCGGTTTGGGCTTGGGCGCCGGCATCGGCGGCTTCTCGACCACCGGCTCGGGTTCCGGTTCGGGCTCGGGCTTCAACTCGGGTTCGGGCTCGGGTTCCGGCTCGATCTCGGGTTGCGGCTCGGGCGGCGGTTCGACGACCGGCTGCGGCACTTCCGGCGTGGGTTCAGCCTTCGCGATCTGCGGGATGGGCGCATCCACCAGACTGACCATGACGGCCTCGGGCTCCTCCAGTTCAGGACGATTCGCAGGAGCCATGAAAATGGCACCGATCACTGCCGCATGAAGCGCGACAACCGCCAGGCCAGCGCCTGCACGTATACCAAATGAAGACGGCGAAGATGAATTCCAACCGCGTTGAAAACTAGGCATGAATCAGCCAGGGGTGCATTGACTTATCCGGCCAGCCAGGAAGAAGACGCACACGAAAAAGTGACGCCGGTTGGCCGGTACAAGCCGAACATAATATCTTAAATGCGAATGATTCGCACGTCCTATTTCGTCTGGGCTAGCGTAGCACCCCTGGGCGCGCATCCGTTCCGAATGCATAAAACGTTTACGAAAAAATCTGGCGCCCCGGAAATGGCGGGGACAACCGGGGCCGGCCCGCACGCGAAAACGGGGGCCCGAAAACAAAAAACCCGCCACGGTGACGTGTGCGGGTCTTGTGTGCGGCAGGAAGGGAACCCTTGGGGATCCAAACCGCCTGCGTGGGCTTCTGGTGGGTGCTACAGGGGTCGAACCTGTGACCTACGCCTTGTAAGGGCGCCGCTCTACCAACTGAGCTAAGCACCCGATCCTGACTGCTTATCGCTGCTTGCCACTCGCCATCAATGTGATGATTCGTGCCAGGCAAACTGCCAACTCGGGGTACTCAAAAGCAATACGCGGGCCGGAGTATACCGGACCGCGTAGTTGTCGGCAAATCGCTTGGGGCCAATGCCCGGCGACCGCCATGCCGTCCTTAGTTGACGGCGTCCTTCAGGGCCTTGCCCGGACGGAACTTCGGCACCTTGGCCTTCTTGATCTTGATGGTTTCGCCGGTACGCGGATTACGGCCGGTGCGAGCAGCGCGAGCCGACACGGCAAACGTGCCAAAGCCAACCAGCGTGACCGTACCGCCCTTCTTCAGGGTGGTCTTGACGGCACCGATCAAGGCGTCGAGCGAACGACCGGCGGCAGCCTTGGAGATATCGGCCTTGCTGGCGATGTGATCGATGAGTTCGGTTTTGTTCATTCAGGTGTACCCCTCACAAGGTATTGAGTCTGGCGAGGCCGTGCGGTTCATGGCTGTCAAGATGGGACGCCACAAACCAACGCATGGCCCGACAAACGACGAACAGACAGTGGATAAACTTTTTTCTTGCGCTGCAAAGCACAACTTTTAAACTGCTGCGCCGCTTAGGTTTTGATGGCTTTGATGCCGTCAAACCGTCAGCGACGCAGACATGTATTAGGCCTTGGCGGGGCGCGGCTGTCAAGCGAAAACCTCACCACAACCCGCGCCAATACTAGCTTTTAGCTGATTTCGCAATATACAAAAACGCGCATTTCGGTGTTTGCGCGACACCGTCCGGATATCGTTTCAAGCCTGAATCAAACATCGACCCAACGACGCAGCAAATTGTGATAAATGCCCGTCAGCTGCACGATGGAAGGATGCCCCGCGGCATCCTGGTTCAGACGCTGTATGGCCACATCCATGTCCAGCAGCAAGGCGCGCTGGCTGTCTTCCCGCACCAGGCTCTGCATCCAGAAGAACGAGCTCACGCGCGCTCCGCGCGTCACGGGATTCACCTTGTGCAGGCTCGTGCCCGGGTACAGCACCATGTGCCCTGCAGGCAGCTTTACCGCCCGCGGCCCGTAGGTGTCGTCGATGACGAGCTCGCCGCCGTCGTAGGAATCGGGTTCAGAGAAGAACAGCGTGGCGGACAGGTCGGTGCGCACGCGCTCGGCCGTGCCGGTAATGCCGCGCACCGCGTTGTCCACGTGATAGCCGAAGGCTTCGCCGCCTTCATAGCGGTTGAATAGCGGGGGGAATATCTTGCGAGGCAACGCGGCCGACATGAACAGGTTGTTCGCCGCCAGTCGCTGCAGGATCAGGTTGCCCAGCTCTTCTGCAAGCGGGTGCTGCTCGTGCAACTGGCGGTTGCGCTTGACCTCGGCCGACTGGTAGCCCGCCGTGACCTTGCCGTCCACCCAGTCGGCGGCGTCCAGCCTGGCCCGGATATCCGCTGCTTCTTGCGGCGTGAAAACTTCTGCGATCTGTATAAGCATGAGAACCGTCCCGATTGCAAAGCCGGCGCGCCCTCGCGCCCGGCTTGCGCTTGCCGCATTATCCCTTCAGGCAGCCGGTCAGCGCCTGATCGAAATCAAACAGCAAATCGGCCTCGTCCTCGATGCCCACCGATACCCGGATGAGGCTGTCGGCAATGCCCATCTGCTTGCGGCGTTCGGCGCCCATCTCGTAATAGATGGTGTGCGCGGCAGGCAGCGCCAGGCTGCGCGTGTCGCCCAGGTGCGTGGCCATCAGCACGATGCGCAGGCGATTCAGGAAATCGAAGCAATCGACGCCATCGGCCAGCTCCACACCCAGCAGCCCGCCGAAGCGCGCGCCGAACAGCGCCGTCGCCCGCGCATGCTGCGGATGGCCTGCCAGGCCCGGATAGTGCACCTTGGCCACGCCGGGGTGCTCTTCCAGGAAACGCGCCAGCGCCAGCGCGTTGGCGCAGTGCTTGGCCATGCGCAGCGCCAGCGTCTCGGCGCCCACCGCGATCCGGTGCGCGGGCTCGGCGGCCAGCGTGCCGCCCATGTCGCGCAAGCCCTTCTTCTTGATCTGAGTCAGCCCCCAACCGGTGGACGGGCCCTTGCGGTACGCGTCATAGATGTTGGAGTAGTCGGACCAGTCGTACAGGCCGGTGTCGGTAACCGAGCCGCCCAGCGCGTTGCCATGGCCGCCGATGTACTTCGACAAGGAATTCATGACCAGCGACGCACCCACCGTCGAGGGGCGGAACATCCACGGCGAGGTCAGCGTGTTGTCCACGACGTAGACCAGGTTCTTCTCGCGGCAGATCTCGCCGATGACGGCCAGGTCGGCAATCTGCGTGCCCGGGTTGGCAATCGTCTCGGTAAAGACCATGCGCGTGTTGGGCTGGATCGCAGCGCGCACCTGGGCCGAGTCCGTCGCGTCCACGAAGGTGATCTCCACGCCCAGCTCAAGCAGCGTGCCCAGCAGGCTGTTGGTGTTGCCGAACACGAACTGGCTGGACACCAGATGGTCGCCCCGGCGCAGCAGCGTCGTGAAGATGGCCGACAGCGCGGCCATCCCCGTGGCGAAGCTGACCGTGCCCTTGCCGCCTTCCATGTGGTTGATCTTGGCTTCCAGCGCCGTGGTGGTGGGCGTACCCTGGCGCGCGTAAGTGAAGCCCGCCTTCCCCTGGAACACCGCAGCCAGCTCGCGGGCGTCGTCATAGGCGAACTCCGACGACGGATGCATGGGCTTGTGCACCGCTCCGTGCTCGACGGATTGTTGGCGGTCGGAATGGAGGATCGTGGTGGTAAAGCCGTTCTGGTGCATGATGGGCTGACGCGTAAAGGAAGAGCTACGAATAAGTCGGGTCGGGCAAAATCAGGATTGGCGCTGGCGCACGGTCTCGTACAGGCAGACGGCGCTGGCCACGCTGACGTTCAGGCTTTCCACCGAACCCAGCATGGGGATGTTCACCAGTTGGTCGCAGGTTTCCCGCGTCAGGCGGCGCATGCCCTCGCCTTCCGCCCCCATGACCCACGCCATCGGCTGGCGCGCATCGATCTTGTGCATGCTGTCGGTCGCCTGGTCGTCGGTGCCGACCAGCCAGACGCCGCGGTCCTTCAGGCTGCGCATCGTGCGCGCCAGATTGGTGACCATCACGTACGGCACGGTGTCGGCGGCGCCGCAGGCCACGCGCTGCACCGTGGCGTTCAAGCCCACGGCACGGTCGCGCGGCGCGATCACGGCGTGCACGCCGGCGGCATCCGCGGTGCGCAGGCAGGCGCCCAGGTTGTGGGGATCGGTCACGCCGTCCAGGATCAGCAGCAGCGGCGGGCCCTCGATCACGTCGAGCACCTCATCCACGTCCACCGCCAGTTGGCGTTCGTCGGCCAGGGCCACCACGCCTTGATGGCGCGTGCCGCGCGACAGGCCGTCCAGGCGCTCCATCGGCACCGGATGCAGGCGGCAGCCCGCCTTTTCGGCTTGCTCGATGAACGTCTGCATCCGCTTGTCGCGGCGCGACGCCTCTACATAGATTTCCTTGATCGACTCGGGCGCGTGACGCAGCCGCGCGACAACCGCGTGAAACCCGGCCAGAACTTGGGTCGACGCCATAAATGCAATACCTTTAGATAAACGAATACCCGCCCCAAAGGGGGCGGGCCACCGGACCAAGCCGGCCATCAGCGCAATGTTACCCCTTATGGCCGCGCCGCCCTAAGACGGGCTGGCCATAACGGGGCGCATTCAGGGCAGATCAGTGCCGCTTGTGCGTCGCCTTCTTGGCCGGCGCGGCGCGTTTGGCTGCCCTGGGCGGCTTGCCCGCCTTCTTGGCGTCCGCGCGCCGCTCCTTGGCGGTCTGTCCCTTCAGGGCGGCCGGCTTGGGCGCCGCCGCCTTCTTCACGCGGCGCATCGGCTCTTCCGGCCCACGGGCCGCCGCCTTGCGCAGCGCGTCGAAACTCGTGCCTTGCACCAGGCGGAATTCGATGCGGCGCGCTTCCAGATCCACGCGCGCCACCTGCACCTGCACCTTGTCGGTCAAGCGATACCGCATGCCGGTGCGCTCACCGCGCAGTTCGTGCAGGGCGTCGTTGAACTGGAAGTACTCGCCGCCCAGTTCGGAGACGTGCACCAGCCCTTCGACGTGCAGCGTATCCAGCGTGACGAAGATGCCGAAGCTGGCCACGCCGGTGACGGTGCCGCTGAAGTCTTCGCCCACACGCTCCTTGACGAACCAGCACTTGAGCCAGGCCTCGACGTCGCGCGACGCCTCATCGGCGCGGCGTTCGCTGGCCGACAGCACCAGGCCCATCTTTTCCCAGATGGCGTGCTCGTGTTCCTTCTGCGTGCGGCCGATGACGACCGCCTGGTCGTCCAGGCTGGGCACATAGCGCTGCCCGGCCAGCAAGGCCTTGATCACCCGGTGCGTCAGCAGGTCGGGATAGCGGCGGATGGGCGACGTGAAGTGGCTGTAGCCCGGGTAAGACAGGCCGAAGTGGCCCATATTGTCGGGGCTGTAGACGGCCTGCTGCATGGAACGCAGGCACATGGTCTGCAGCAGCTGGTAGTCGGGACGGCCGCGCACGGTATCCAGGAAATCGCCGTAATCCTTGGCGGTAGGCGTTTCGCCACCGCCCATCGACAGGCCCATCGTGCGCAGGAATTCGCGCAGCGACTGCAGGCGTTCCGGGGTGGGACCTTCGTGGATGCGGTACAGGCCCGGATGCTTGCTGCGCGTCATGAAGTCGGCCGCGCAGGTGTTGGCGGCCAACATGCATTCTTCGATCAGCTTGTGGGCATCGTTGCGCACCGACGGGACGATCTGTTCAATCCGGCCCAGTTCGTTGCAGACGATCTTGGTCTCGACCGTGTCGAAATCAATGGCGCCGCGCTTCTTGCGGCCCTGCACCAGTAACTGGAACAGCTCGTACAGGTGCTGGACCTGCGGCATGACGGCGCGCATCGCCGCGGCGGCCGGGCCGCCGGGCTGCTGCAAGGCCGCCCAGATGTTCGTGTAGGTGGTGCGGGCATGCGAGTGCATCACCGCGTTGTAGAACTGGTAGGCCGTTACCGTGCCGGCCTTGGCGCCGGTGGCCGGAATCACCATGTCGCAGACCAGCACCAGGCGGTCCACGTCGGGGTTCAGCGAACACAAGCCATTGGACAGCGTCTCGGGCAGCATCGGAATAACGCGGCGCGGGAAGTAGACGCTGGTGCCGCGTTCGATCGCGTCATCGTCCAAGGCGTCGCCCGGGCGCACATAGTGGCTGACGTCGGCAATGGCCACCAGCAAACGCCAACCCGGGCGCTTGCGCTGGCCCGTGCCCAGTTCGACGGGTTCGCAATAGACGGCATCGTCGAAGTCGCGCGCGTCTTCGCCATCGATGGTGATCAGCGGCACATCGCGCAAGTCCACGCGGTCTTTCAGGTCGCTCTTGCGCACCACGTCCGGCAGGCGCGCGGCCTGCTTGCGGGCGGCTTCCGAGAATTCGACGGGCACGTCGAACTTGCGCACCGCGATCTCGATTTCCATGCCGGGGTCATCGATTTCGCCCAGCACCTCGGCCACGCGGCCCAGCGGCTGCGTGTGGCGCGTGGGCTGTTCCATGATCTCGACCGCGACCACTTGCCCGTGCTGGGCGCCGTTGGTGTCACTGGGCGGAATCAGGATGTCGTGCTTGATGCGCTGGTCTTCGGGCACGACGATGGACAGGCCATGCTCGTGCAGGAAACGGCCCACCAGCTTGTTGGTGCGGCGTTCGATGACTTCGACGATGGTGCCTTCCGGCTTGCCGCGGTATTCGCCCGACGGCTTGACCAGCACGCGGTCGCCATGCAGCACCTTGAGCATTTCGCGCGGCGACAGGAACAGGTCCGGGCCGCCGTCATCACGCAGCAGGAAGCCGAAACCGTCGCGGTGACCCAGCACCTTGCCGGCGACAAAATCCAATTTGGTCGCGAGCAGCAACACGCCCTTGCGGTTGGGCATCAGTTGCCCGTCGCGTTCCATGGCGCCAAGCCGGCGCTCGAACCCGACCATCGTCGCGGCACGCTCTACGCCCATGCGCTCGGCCAATTCCACCGGAGACAACGGCGAACCCGCGGCACGCAGCGCGGTCAGAATGGCTTCACGGGACGGGACATCAGGATCGAAGTCCGGCGGCGCTTCGGGCAAGGGTGTTGATCTGTTGTTTTTCGATTCGTTATTCGATCGTTTTGCCAAAGCTGAAATTTCCGTATATAATGCGCAGCTTCTGTGGTTCGCCCAAGGCTGAACACTGAAGCAGAAATGGTCAGAGGGGTCGAAAGACCCATTGTAAAACCAACTGCGCTCGGGACGCATGTTTTAGTTAAGTAAGTACGCTGGAAACAACGTACAGGCCTTAATAAAAACAAAGCAACTAGAGCGGCAGCGTATCACATAGTTCTGACAGTATCTTTCAGTGCCCAGGTGGCGGAATTGGTAGACGCGCACGGTTCAGGTCCGTGTGCCGCAAGGTGTGGAGGTTCGAGTCCTCTCCTGGGCACCACGGAATTTAAATCGAATCAGCTTTCGGGCTGGCTTGATAAGAAAGCAGTAAATTAAAGAGCAGTAAAAATAGCAAGACGCGAAGTACGCAAGTATTTCCCAGTGCCCAGGTGGCGGAATTGGTAGACGCGCACGGTTCAGGTCCGTGTGCCGCAAGGTGTGGAGGTTCGAGTCCTCTCCTGGGCACCACCCGCATATAGGTCTAATCAGCAGCATGCTGGTTTTGATAGCAAGGCTGAAAGCCCCGAAAATCGAAAGATGTTCGGGGCTTTTGCTTTTTCCGCACGTATCCTTGCCCCGATCTTTATCCCCCGCCCTTTAAACGCATCTTCCCCGCATTCATCGTTGAGCGCCCTGCCATTATTTTCCAGGCCAGGCGCGCCCCACCGCTGGCATCAGCGCCACGGCACCTTGCGCTGCAGATGATGGCGCGCATACAGGTCTTCGCCCATGCCCTCGATCTGGCCGTCGATCAAGGCTTCGAAAGGCCGCAACAACGCATCGGCGTTCATCGGCGCCTCCAGCGCATTCAAGGCATGCGTCACGGCTTCGATCGTGGACAAGGCGCCCGGGATGTCCGCATGGCGCACGCGATAACGCGTCGTCAGCCCCGCCGGCAGCATCACGCGCGGTAGCGCCGCCAACTCAGGATTGATGTGCAGCAGCTTGCGCGCGTGCCCCCAGGTGCCGTCCGGCACGATCAATTGGATCGGCAGGTCCTGGTCCTGCCCATATCCGGGATGCAAAATGTCGGCCGCTGGACCGGGAAACAGCAGACGGGGCGCGTAACCGGGCTCCGCCCAATCGGCCGGCGAGAAATATTCGCCCACGACGCGCCGCGCGCCCGCCAACCCCAGGACGGCCAACCTGGCCGTGTTCAGCGCATGGCGCGCTTCGCTGGGATGCTGCAAGACCACGACGCGCGTGCGGCATGACAAGGAAGGAATGAGCGCGCACAGGCAGTGCGATTCGGGACGCAGGCAACGCGTGCAAAGGGTACGGGACATGGGGCGACACTATAGCGAAAGCCCGCCGCTCGAAAAAATGCAAAAAAGATGAAAAATGGTCGCCATTACTTGCACACCTTAAAAAAAGCATGCATAATCTCGTTCCTCTGCTGCTGAACAAGAAACGAAGCGAAAGCGACGCAACAAGTGAAGCACCAGCGCCCAGGTGGCGGAATTGGTAGACGCGCACGGTTCAGGTCCGTGTGCCGCAAGGTGTGGAGGTTCGAGTCCTCTCCTGGGCACCAATTATTACATCACGAGGTACCTGTCGTGATGCGCCAAGAAGAACCCCGTTCGTGAAAACGACCGGGGTTTTTTCTTTTTCGTCCCGGCCTTTTCAGCCCCGGCAGCGCCGGGGCCATGGGCGCCCTACTTCAGCACGCGGGTCATCACCACGTGCGGAATCCCGGCTTCGACGAATTCCTCGCCCTCCACGGTAAAGCCGTGCGCCTCGTAGAACCCGGCGGCATGGGTCTGCGCGTGCAGCACCAGCATGCGGTGGCCGTCGCCGTGGCCTTGCCCGATCAACGCATCCAGCAATTGGCCGCCTACCCCCATGCCACGCGCCTTCTTATGCACGGCCATGCGGCCGATATGGCCGTCGGGCAGCAATCGGCCCGTGCCCATCGGCGTGCCGTCAGGTCCGTAGGCCACGGCATGCACTGACACGGCATCGTCGTCATCCAGCTCGACCTCAGGGGGCACTCGCTGTTCGACGACGAACACCTCGTAGCGAACCGAGTAGGCATCTTCGCGCAGCCGGTCCCACGTACCCAACGCGATACGCACCGATGATTGCTTGTTGGTCGACATCTCCATTCCCTCGCGTGCAGCTTGTCAATAATAAATATCCTACGCCGCATTCTCGCAGGGATGACATCCAGGCGAAAAGGGGTACGATCGCGGCTTGCCCACGTTGCCTAGGCACGACATGACGCCCTCCGCCCCACCGGCTTGGCTGAAAGCCGCCCCCGCGCTTTTCCTGGTGTTGTGGTCCAGCGGCTTCGTCGTGCTCAAGATCGGGCTGGCCTATGCAGACCCGATGACGTTCCTGGCCGTGCGATACGCCTGCGTCGTCCTCATCCTGCTGCCTTTCATGCTGGTCCTGCGTCCGCCGCTGCCGCCGGGCGCCAGCGCCTGGGGCCATCTGGCGATGGTCGGGCTGCTATTGCAGGCCGGCTACTTCTGCTGCACCTATCTCTCGCTGAAGCTGGGCATGTCCGCGGGCGGCATGGCGCTGATCGCCTCGCTGCAGCCGATCCTGATCGGGCTGTTGGCGCCCCTGATCGCGCATGAACGCGTGGATGCGCGGCGTTGGGCCGGCCTGGGCCTGGGGGTCGCGGGCGCCGCGCTCGTCATCGTCGCCAAGGCGTCCATCGACGTGCTGGCGCCGCTGGGACTGCTGTTCGCCGTGGGCGCGCTGCTTTGCATCACGAGCGGCACCCTCTATGAAAAGCGCTATGGCGCGCAGACGCACCCCGTCACGTCCAACCTGGTGCAGTACGCCGTCGGGCTGGCCGTATCGGCGCCGCTGGCCTTCTGGCTGGAACCGATGCGCATCGAATGGACCGGCCCGTTGCTGGCGTCGCTGGCCTATCTGGTCGTGGGCAATTCGCTGGTTGCCATCACCTTGCTGCTGACGATGATCCGGCACGGCGAGGCCTCGCGCGTGTCGGCGCTGTTCTTCCTGGTACCGCCCTGCACGGCGGTCTTCGCCCTGATGGCGCTGGGCGAGCCCATTCCGCTGCTGGCCTGGCCTGGCATGGCGCTGGCGGGCATCGGCATCCTGCTCGTCACCCGCAGCGCGCGGGCGCCGCAAGTAGAATAGGCGCCTTCCCGCGCCCCTGGCCCGCCACACCGTCGACCATGAATGCCGTCGTTACCGCTGCCCTGCCCGTCTTTGCGCTGATCCTGACTGGCTGGCTGGCCGCCCGGCTCCAACTGCTGGGGCCCGGCGCCACCGACGCGCTGAACCGCTACGTGGTCTACCTGTCCTTGCCCGCGCTGCTGTTTCGCGCGATGACGCAGGTGGATCTTGCGCACATGGCGCACTGGGGTTTTGTCGGCGCATTCGCAGGCGGCATCGCGGTCACGTTCCTGGTGTCGTTCCTGCCGGGACGCGGCGGCCGGCGCGCGCTGACCGACCGCAGCATCGAAGGCCTGGCCGCGTCCTACGCCAATGCCGGCTACATGGGGATCCCCTTGTGCCTGGCGCTGTTTGGCGCCGAAAGCCTGGCGCCCGCCGCCTTCACCACGCTTCTGACCGCCAGCGTCCTGTTCGGCTTCGCCATCGCGATGATCGAGTTCGACCGCCAGCAGACGCCCAACGTGGCCGCCACGCTCATCAAGGTCGGGCGCGCGCTGATGCGCAACCCGCTGCTGGCCGCGCCGGTGCTGGGCCTGGCTTGGGCATCGACCGGCGTGGCGCTGCCGGAAGGCGTCGACCGCTACGTGTCGCTGCTGGGCGCATCGGCCAGCCCGTGCGCGCTGGTCACGATCGGCCTGTTCCTGGCGCAGACGGAAACCGCTACGGCGGGCCCCGGCGTCCTGCGTCTGGTGACGGGCAAACTGCTGCTGCAACCCGCCGTCACGGCGGTGCTGGCCTTCTACGTTTTTTCCATGCCCCCGCTCTGGGCCTGGACCGCCGTGCTGATGAGCGCGCTGCCGATCGGCACGGGTCCCTTCATGCTGGCCAAGATGTATGGCCGCGACGCACGGGTAACGTCGCGCGCCATCCTCGTCTCGACCGTGGCGTCAGTGTTGACCGTCAGCCTGCTGGTCGCCTGGATCAACGCGCACCCCATTTCCTGATCGCTCTTCATCGGGACCCCGCAGGGCGGCGTGCCATATATAACTATTAGTTATTATTGAAGCAGTAATCAATAGTTTGAAGGCGTTAAGGCCCGGCCTTACACTTTCGATATTCCGACGGGCGCCCTTTACGCGCCCGTTTGCATTGACGATCCAGATCCCACCGGGACGCCCCATGAGCTCCAACGCCTCTACCCTGCCCTTGCCCTCGGCCCTGCCGCCCATCCAGATCAACCGCGCGCCGCTCTGGATTGCGCTGCTGCTGGTGCTGGCCGGCGCGCTGTATTTGAACCAGACCGTCAGTTGGCGCCAAGGCGCGCTGTGGGTGGTTGGCGCACTGCTGGGCGTCACGCTTTATCACGCCTCGTTCGGCTTCACGCAAGCCTGGCGCGTCTTCGTGTCCGACCGCCGCGGCGCCGGCCTGCGCGCACAGATGTTCATGCTGGGCGTCGGGGTGCTGCTGTTCTTCCCCTTCCTCGCCTCGGGTTCGCTCTTCGGCCAGCCCGTCACGGGGCTGGTTTCGCCGCCGGGGGTGTCGGTCGTACTGGGCGCGTTCCTGTTCGGCATCGGCATGCAACTGGGCGGCGGCTGCGCGTCGGGCACGCTGTTCGCAGTCGGCGGCGGCAACACCCGCATGCTGGTCACGCTGCTGTTCTTCATCGTGGGCTCGGTGATCGCCACCGCCAATTTCGGCTGGTGGTCCACGCTGCCGGCGCTGGCACCTACCTCGCTCATCAAAACCTGGGGCCTGGCGCCCGCGCTCATCGCCAACCTGGCGGTGTTCGCGCTGATCGCCTGGGGTGCCACCGCGCTTGAGAAGCGCCGCCACGGCCATGTGATCTCGTTCGCGTCGCGCACCGCGCGGCCGGTCTCGCTGCTGCAGGGCCCCTGGCCGCTGATCTGGGGCGGCGTGGCGCTGGTGGTGTTGAACTTCGCGACGCTGGCGCTGGCGGGTCGCCCCTGGGGCATCACTTCGGCGTTTGCGCTGTGGGGCGCCAAGGCCTGGAACGCCATTGCCGGCGACGTGGCGACCTGGACCTACTGGAGCAAGCAGCCCGCGTTGGCGGCGCCCCTGCGCCAGGACGTCACGACCGTCATGGACATCGGCCTGATGCTGGGCGCGCTTGCCGCCGCCAGCGCCGCCGGCAAGTTCGCCCCCGTCTGGAAGGTGCCGGCCCGTTCGCTGGCCGGCGCCGTCATCGGCGGCCTGCTGCTGGGCTACGGCGCCCGTCTGGCCTTCGGCTGCAACATCGGCGCCTACTTCAGCGGCATTCTTTCGGGCAGCCTACACGCCTGGCTGTGGCTGCCGGCCGCATTCGCGGGCAGCGCGTTGGGTGTGCGCCTGCGCCCCGCCTTCGGACTGGCGGTGGAAAAGACACCGCCGCCCTCCAGCTGCTGACATCCCCCTGCCGGAAAACAGTGTTCCAGAACAGCCCCCTATTTCAGGGGGCTTTCTTTTTTTTCGGTGGTTCAGCTGGTGTATGGTTGCTGCATTCCGCAATACGGAGAGGACTATGAGCTGGATCGTCGGCCGCTACACGGCCTTTATCTTGACCCTGGCGGGCGCAGCCGTCACCGCCGTGCTGGCGTTCACGAGTTCGCTCTGGTGGCTGTGGGCCGCCGTTCCGCTGGCGATGCTGGGTGCGCTTGGCGTCTATGACCTGATCCAGACCCGCCATGCCATCCGGCGCAACTACCCGGTCCTGGGCAACCTGCGCTTCCTTTTCGAATTCATCCGCCCCGAGATCCGCCAGTACTTCCTGGAAGACGACACGCAGGCCGCGCCGTTCTCGCGCGCGCAGCGCTCCATCGTGTACCAGCGCGCCAAGCGCGAGATCGACAAACGCCCCTTCGGCACGCAAGAAGACGTCTACGGCGACCGCTACGAATGGATCAACCATTCCATGTCGCCCTCGCACATCAACGACACGGACTTCCGCGTCACCGTGGGGGGGCCCGACTGCAAGCAGCCCTACTCCATGTCGGCGTTCAATGTGTCGGCCATGAGCTTCGGCGCGCTGTCGGCCAACGCCATCCTGGCGCTGAACGAAGGCGCGCGCCAGGGCAATTTCGCGCACGACACGGGCGAAGGCGGCATCAGCCGCTACCACCGCCAGCCCGGCGGCAGCCTGGTATGGAACATCGGTTCGGGCTACTTCGGTTGCCGCGACGAGCACGGCGCGTTCTCGGAAGAAGCCTTCGTCAAGAACGCCTGTACGCCGCAGGTGAAGATGATCGAAATCAAGCTGTCCCAAGGCGCCAAACCGGGGCACGGCGGCATCCTGCCCGCGGGCAAGGTCACGCCCGAAATCGCGGAAGCGCGGGGCGTGGCCGCCTGGCAGGATTGCAATTCGCCAGCCAGCCATTCGGCCTTCGACACGCCCATCGGGCTGATGAAATTCGTGGCACGCTTGCGCGAGTTGTCCGGCGGAAAGCCGGTGGGCTTCAAGTTCTGCGTGGGCCACCCGTGGGAATGGTTCGCCATCGTCAAGGCCATGCTGGAGACCGGCATCACGCCGGACTTCATCGTGGTGGATGGCGCGGAAGGCGGCACTGGTGCCGCGCCCGTGGAGTTCGTTGACCACGTCGGCACGCCGCTGCGCGAAGCGCTGCGCCTGGTGCACAACACGCTGATCGGCGTGAACCTGCGCGACCGCATCAAGCTGGGCGCGTCAGGCAAGATCATCACCGCGTTCGACATGGCGCGCGTCATGGCCATGGGCGCCGACTGGTGCAACGCCGCGCGCGGCTTCATGTTTGCCATCGGCTGCATCCAGGCGCAGGCGTGCCATACCGGCAAATGCCCCACGGGCGTCACCACTCAGGACCCCATGCGCCAACGCGCACTCGTCGTGCCCGACAAGGCGCAGCGCGTGGCTTACTTCCACAGCAACACGCTGCACGCCCTGGCGGAACTGCTGGCCGCCGCGGGCCTGACACACCCCAATCAGCTGCGTCCGCACCACATCGCGCGCCGCATCTCTTCCAGTGAAATCCGGCTGCTGTCGGCGCTGTTCCCGGAATTGGCGCCCGGCGAACTGCTGCGCGGCGAATTCCGCCACCAGGTGTTCCGCGTGGGCTGGGCGATGGCGCAGGCGCAGTCGTTCCAACCGACGCGCGACATCACCACCGCGCTGGCCGAACAGCACGTCTAGCCACAAGCGCAGGCGGATGTCCGGACGCTACAGCCAGCGCTCGAACATCCGCGAAAAGAACTCCATGAAGCGATCATCGGCGCCACGGTTGCGCCAGTCTTCGGGCGTGATCTGCACCGAGTCGGCCACATCGCGCTGGAACAGGGCCTCCATTTCGCTGGCGAACTCGGGGCCCAGCACCACCGCATTGATTTCGTAGTTCAGCGCAAAACTGCGCCAGTCCATATTGCTGGAGCCCACGGTGGACCACACGCCGTCCACGACCGCCGTCTTGGCGTGCAGCAAGGCATCGCGCCGCTCGTAGAGCTTCACGCCCGCTTTCAGCAATTCCGTGTAGTGCGAACGCCCCGCGTTGAACACCAGCGACGAATCGGAAAAGCCCGGCAACACCAGCACCACATCCACACCGCGGCGCGCGGCGCCAGACAGTACGTCGATGAACGCCGGATCGGGCACGAAGTACGCCATCGTGATGTGGATGGACTTCTGCGCGCTTTCAAACGCGGACATCAGCGTCAGGTAGACCGTATAGCCATCGCTGCGATCGGGCTGGTTGGCCAGGATGCGCACGCGGGTGTCGCCCACGGCTGGCGCGATCGGGGCGCCGCCCGCGGCAAGCGGCTCGTCGGACTGCGATGCCCAGCCGGCCTGGATGACCTGCTCAAGTTGCGCGACTGCGGGCCCTTCGATACGCAGGTGGGTATCGCGCCACGGCGCCGTTTTCGCATCGCCTCCGCCCTTGCCGTCGCCCTTGCCCGCGCCGCGCCCCGGACTGGACCCCGCGCCCGATCCTGACCCGCCCCCGGGCGAAGACTCGTACACGCTGCTGACGTTGATGCCGCCCAGATAGCCGACCTTGCCGTCCACCACCAGCACCTTGCGGTGGTTGCGCTGGTTCGGCGACCAGCCTGCCCGCGCACTGGCCGGATTGACGGGATTGAACACCGCCACCTGCACGCCCGCGTCCCGCAGGCGCTGGAACAGCGCATCCGGGGTCTTGAGCGTGCCCACCGCGTCCACCATCAAGGCCACATCGGCCCCGCGGTTGCGCGCCGCGATCAAGGCCTCGGCAAAGCGCGCGCCTTCCGCGTCGTCGTCGAAGATATAAGTTTCCATGTGCACGTACCGGCGAGCCTGCCCGATGGACTGCAGCATGGCCTGGTAGGTGCTGGGGCCGTCGGCCAGGAGCCGGACACGGTTGCCCGCCGATAGCGGCGTGCCGCTGACGGCCTGCTCGACGGCCAGATGGCGCGCCAGGAAATCGTCTTTGGGAGTTTTTGCATCCGCCGCAATGCCTTGCCCGCGGCGGTAGCTGTCGCGGGCCGCCTCGGCGGACAAGCCTGCCTGCGCCTTGCGCGCATCTCGCTCCTGCGCGCTGGGCACACTGGCGCAAGCGGCCAGCATGGCGACAGCGCATGCCAGGAACAGCGTTTCTGCCCAGCGGCGCGCGCCGGGCAGCCATGAGGCTATCCTCGAGCGCCCTCCGCGCCGGCGCGCGGCCGGCGTCGGAGGCTGCACTGGTGGCCTCATGGCGAGACCGGCTTAGCGCCTGCCGCTTGCCACCAGGCAGCCCAGCAGCGCGCCGACCAGGGCGGCCACGCCGACGGACTTCCAGGCATGTTCATGCACGTACTCGTCGGCGTACGCCGTGGCGCGGCGGGCGCGTTCGCGCGCGGCGCCTTCCCAGTCACCCGCCTGGTCGCGGGCGTCGGCCAACTGCTGCTTCAGGCGAGCGCGGGCCGATTCGATTTCGGAGCCGGTATAGGAAGCCGTCGAACGCAAGAGGTCTTCCGTGCCGGCAAGCAGCTCATGGAAGCTGTCGTTGACCCGGTCGCGATGCAAAGCCATCTCGGCGCGTTGGTGCTTTCGATTCATAGTCGCTCCTTGTGAAGGTATTGGGCCTGCCGTTGTGCCGCCGTTCCGACGCGATTGCACGTCCGCGGGGCCATCCGGTTGACCATGTCCCCATTGTGCCGATCATTCGGCACCGCCGCCCGAGCTTTGGCAACCAGCCGTAATCCGATATTTCAGCGGAGCGAAACTTGCTGGGCGATTGCCTGGGCCCGCCGCGCCGTCCTTGCGCCCCGACGGACCCAATTTCGTAAAAGTCCATTGCATTCAGCGGCTTAGCGCTTGACAGCGGAACCCCACCCGCCGCGACAATAGCCCTTTGCAATGCGCTTACCCCACCTCAAAAAAGGAAGTGAACGCATGGTTTCCCCTTCAGCAGTGCTGGCCCACACCGCGCAGGAATATCAGGCGCGCCCTTCCCTGGCCTTGAGCGCCGAGCAGGTCGAACTGCGCGACGGCTTGCTGGATCACCCCGCCCACATCGATCCCAAATTCCTGTACGACGCGCTGGGTTCATCGCTGTTCACCGCCATCACCCAGTTGCCCGAGTACTACCCCACCCGCTGCGAAGCCGAGATCTTCGAGCGACACGGCCAGGACATCGCGCGCCATATCGGCCCGGTGCAGTCCATGATCGATCTGGGCGCAGGCGATTGCGTCAA
This sequence comes from Achromobacter sp. 18P8.1.1, assembly GCF_057799415.1. Lineage (NCBI taxonomy): Bacteria > Pseudomonadati > Pseudomonadota > Betaproteobacteria > Burkholderiales > Alcaligenaceae > Achromobacter > Achromobacter sp. 18P8.1.1. Next base: position 17,237 of record NZ_JBYOKH010000028.1, read on the forward strand.
GGCGGAGCGGCTGTTCGCCAGCCTGCGTCCGCGCCACTACGTGCCCATCGATATCTCCGCCGACTATCTAGAGACCGCCGTGCGGCGCCTGCGGCTCTCTTATCCCGACCTGCGCGTGACCGCCATCGGGCAAGACTTCTCGCAAGCGCTGGCCTTGCCCGCCGAGATTCCCGCGGAACAGCGGCTGTTCTTCTACCCGGGATCCAGCATCGGCAACCTCAGCCCCGACGACGCGCACGCCATGCTGCAGCGCATACGCGCGCAATGCGATGGCGGCGGCCTGCTGGTGGGCGTGGACCGCGTCAAGCCCAGGCAGGTGCTGGAACCCGCTTACGACGACGCGCTGCACCTGACTGCCGCCTTCAACCTGAACCTGCTGCGCCATGTGAACCAGGTGCTGGACGCCGACTTCAACGTGGACGACTGGCGCCACGTCGCGTTGTTCAACGCCGCGCGCTCGCGCATAGAAATGCATCTGGAAGCCCAACGCTCGCTGCGCGTGGCCTGGCCCGGCGGCACACGGGACTTCAGCGCCGGCGAACGCATCCACACCGAGAATTCCTACAAGTTCACCCCGCAGGCCTTTTCCGACCTGCTGCAAAGCGCCGGGTATCGCGACGTTGCCCACTGGTCGGATTCGCGCGGCTGGTTTTCGGTTTTCAGCGCCCGCGCCTGACGCGGACACCCCATCAACGCCCACTGGAGGATCGCCATGGAACCTGCCTGCCTGCTGACTCACCCCGCCACCGGACCGTATGCCAGCGGACAGGCCGGCCAGCACGACCGCTTCGACGCGGTGCGAACCACCAGCACGGCGCTTGCCGCGCCGCTCAGCCCCGAAGACTGCCAGGTGCAATCGATGCCCGATTGCAGCCCCGTCAAATGGCATCTTGCGCACACCACCTGGTTCTTCGAAACCTTCCTGCTGACGCAATTCCATCCGCCGTACACAATGTTCCACCCGCATTACCGGATGCTGTTCAACTCCTACTACAACGCGATCGGCGCCAAGCATCCGCGTCCGCAACGCGGCCTGCTCTCGCGGCCTTCGCTGGCCGACGTGCTGCAGTACCGCCAACACATCGACCGCGCCATGCACGATTTGATCTCGCGCCTGGGCGGCAATGACCCCGACTTCGACGCGCTGCTGGAATTGGGCCTGAACCACGAGCAGCAGCATCAGGAACTGATCCTGACCGACGTGAAGCACATGCTGTCGGCCAACCCGCTGAAACCGGCGTATGTGGCCACCGGATCGCCCGCCCTTCCCCCCGGCACCCCGGCGGGCTGGACGCGCTACGGCGGCGGCATCAGCCGTATCGGCCACGATGGCCGCGGCTTCGGCTTCGACAACGAGGGCCCCGCTCACGAGGTGCTGCTGGCCCCCTTCCATCTGGCAGACCGCCTCGTCACGCAGCACGAATTCCTGGCCTTCATCCGCGACGGCGGCTACAAGCGCCCTGAACTGTGGCTGTCGGCCGGCTGGGACCGCGTCTGTGCGGAAGGCTGGCGCGCCCCGCTGTACTGGGAGGGCCAGCGCGACGAGTGGCGCGTGTTCACGCTGCGCGGCATACAGGACCTGGAATTGCAGGCGCCCGTCACCCACGTCAGCTACTACGAGGCTGACGCGTATGCGCGCTGGGCCCGCGTGCGCCTGCCGCGCGAGGCGGAATGGGAACACGCCGCCCGGCAACTGGCTGACCCCGCGTTTCCCGGCCGCGCGAACATGCTGGAAAACGGCCATCTGGACCCGCGCCCCGCGCCGGCCCGCAACGGCTCGGGTGGCCCCGTGCAGTTGTTCGGCGACGCCTGGGAATGGACGGCCAGCGCCTATGACGGCTACCCCGGCTACAAACCCGACGCGGGCGCAGTCGGCGAATACAACGGCAAATTCATGTGCAACCAATACGTGTTGCGCGGCGGCTCCTGCGCCACGCCGCGCGATCACATCCGCGCCAGCTACCGCAATTTTTTCCCGCCTGAAGCGCGCTGGCAATTCTCGGGCATCCGGCTTGCCCGGGACGCCTGAAACACGCCTTTAAATTTTTGCCTTCCCCCCGCTTGCATGGCAAAAAAGTTTCGTGCTAGAATTTCGTTCTTCGTTGCTCAGCGCTACAAAACAAGCACTGAATGGCGAGGAATGCAGCAAAGTAAAGCAAGAGAAAAGCAAGACCCAGATGGCGCATTAGCTCAGCCGGTTAGAGCGACGGAATCATAATCCGCAGGTCCCCTGTTCGAATCAGGGATGCGCCACCAAGAATTCAAAAAGGCCCTCACTTCGGTGAGGGCCTTTTGCTTTGCGGCGACGACTGTGATCGGTTCAACCTCGGCCGATCGTCATCGACCACTGCAAACCACAGTGGCCGATGACAGCAGACATCACACGCGACATCACACGCAACGCAGGGCGAGCATCAAATGCGACGCAACGCGTCGCGGCGCTTGCCGCCCCAGGTTGCCGCCAGGCTCGCCACAAAGGCGCCGATCAACATGGAGGCAAAGCCCCACAGCGCAAATGCGGCTGCGGCCTTGCGCGCCTTGTCGGCGGCTTCCTTGGCCTTTTGCTTGGCGTCTTCCGCCGCCTTCTTGGCATTGGCGATTGCCTGCTCGACACGGCGCTGCGCCACGGCGGGTTCGACGCCGGTTTGTGCAGCCACCACCTTCACCACATAGTCACGGTCTTCCGGCGCGATATCGCCACGCGCCAGGCTCATTGCCACGATGCGGCCCACTTCGGCCCTCGCGGTATTGCGATCGCCGCCCGCATCGGGGCGATCAGAACGCAGCAGCGTGTCCGTGAAGTAGTCGGTCGCACGGTCCATGCCGCCACCGCTTGCGCCGGCCGCCGCGGTCGCCGTGACTGCTGCGCCCGCCCCTGCCGCCACGGTCGCACCCGTCTTGGCGGCACCGGAAGCTACGGTAGCGATCGCCGAACCCAGCAGCGCGGCGCTGACCACTGCACTCAGCGCCCATACCAGGAAGCCATGCGCCGTATCGCGGAAATAGACCTCGTCCGAATGCACATCCACCCACTTCGTGCGCAGGCGGCCGGCCACGTAACCACCGATGCCGTAGGCCACGATCTGCGTGAACAGCATCCACGCAATGATGCTGATGCCGACCGCGGGGGCCGACATGCCCTCATCCGCCCACGGCGACACGGACAGGAAGCCCAGGCCGGTGCCGCCGGCGAACAGCGCCAGTGACAGCGCGGCGGCGATCACCGCGCCCGCGATCACTGCGGCCCAGGACACCGCCGAGACGGCCGATTCGTGCGGAGGCACGCCGCCGCCGTAGGGCTGGCTCAATGAAGATGCGTTTTCCATGGTGATTCCTTGTTGATTGTTTTGTCGCGCCGCTGGCGGGCCCTGGTCGGGCCGGCTCCGGCGCGGGAAACGGACGGCACGTCAGTGCCAGAAAAGCGCCAGCAGGATGATGATGGGAATAGGCACGCCTATCAGCCACAGCAAGATGGAACGCATAACGGACTCCTCATGGTTGTCATTGCATTGCGACGCTGGCGCTCAAGCCAGGTCAATTGCGCCCGGCAGGCGCGGGTCTGGGGCGGGGGGTGTGGGATCGTGAGCCGGCGGATCATCAGGCGGCTGATTCGGATCCGGCAGCGGATCGTCGGGCGGCAGGTTGCCGGGTAGCGAGGGATCGTCCGGCGGCAGGTCGTCGGGCAGGCCGGGCTCTCGATGCGGGGATGGGGTCATGGTGTAGCTCCTCCGGCGTCAAACGCGCCGCCCGCCTTACAGCAATTAGCGTTCCCGGCCCCGCGTGATCATTGCGCCAGACGCAAAAAAGCCCTCTTTCGAGGGCTTTCCCGTGGTGTCGAGCAAGACGGCATCAAGGCTTGGCCTTGTCATCCTTTTGCAGATCCAGGCCATTTATGCCATCGCTGCCCAGAAATGCCATCACGGCCGCCTTGCCGGCGGCAGAGGCTTCGTCCTGGCTTGCATAGCGCCTTTCCGAATAATTGGTGCTGTGCACATTACCGGATTCGGGATCGAGCAAGGTGATGATCCACGCGAACTCGCCCGGCATTAATTGCCTGACCTGTAGCGTGGCACGCGTGCCGGGGCGCAATCTGTGCGGCATCTGGCAGCCTTTTCAGTAATGGGATGCCCCCATCGTAGCGCAAAGCCGCCCTGCCGCAGCACCGCGCCGAACGCCGTTCGAAATGCTGCGCAAGCACATGAATCCATGCTGCACACCCCGAGGCAAAAACGCCACACCCCACGGTTTCCGCCAGGAAAACCCTAGGGTCCACGCCGCGAATACAGGCGCACAATCAGTACAAACATAGAGACCGCACAAGCGGCGCCGCATCCCTTTAATCAGGCGAGGACGGAGACAACATGACTTACGTAGCAGTGGTTATCAGCTGTTTTATGGTTATGGGTATCGTCGCGTTGGTGATTCAAACGATTCAAAGCGCGGGGCCCGAGCCCTGGCTGAAGATTTCGGCGGCGATTGTCAGTTCAACCTTTGCTTCGCTGTTGTTGATCCCGCTGGGCTACGCGGTTGCCCAGACCATGCTGATCGACTGACGCCTCCTTCCTCGCGGCAACCCGCCAGGGCTATCCGCCCCGGGCGGGCTTGCCACGCGTCGCCGCCCAACACAACAACGAACCGGCGGTGACCATCGCCACGCCCTGCCAGAACGGCGGAGCAAGGCGGGTCGACAGCCATACGGCTGCGAAGAAGGTGGAAAGCACGGGAGTGAAGTAGGACGCCGTGGCCAGCAAGGTCAGGTTGCCTTTGAGTATTCCCACGTTCCACAGCGCATAACCGGCCGCCATCGCGCCGCCGGTCACGCACAGTTCGAGCGTGGCGGGTCCGGTAAACGCCAGCGCCGGCTCGGCGCTGAAGCCATACTTGATCCACAATGCCGCCGCAGTCAGCATGAAGAACAGCGCGACGCCATTCTTGCCGTCGGCAAAGCGCGTGGTCACGTTGCAGTAAACGGCCCAGATAATGGCGCCACTGAATGCCAATCCATAACTGAGGGGGTTGCTCGATACGTTGGCCAAGGTGCGTTCCCACGACAGTCCGCCCGATCCGCCCACAACCCAGACGATGCCGCAGACCGACAGCACAATCCCGGGCACCACCCATGCGTTGGCGCGCTGGCCGTTGATGACCATCGCCAGCACCACCGTCAGGCAAGGCCAGAGATAGTTGACGATGCCAAGCTCGATGGCCTGCCCGCGATCAAGTGCGAAACCCAGCGACAACGACAGGCAGATCTCGTAGGCGACGAACAGCAGGCTGCCGACGATGAGATAGCGCCGGGGAAAACTGCGCAACGTCGGAAAGCCCAGCAAACACACCAGAAAAACCGACCCCACCGTGTAGATGAGCGCGGCGCCCCCGATGGCGCCGAAGCTTTCGCTGACGCTACGAATAAGCCCGACGACCGTGCCCCACAGCACGATCGCCAGCAAACCCAGGAAGGTGGCCGTATTCCGGCCAGGGGAAATTTGCATTACCGTTCCGCATGCTCGTTGCTGCACGCCGCATTGCCTGCAGACCAGGCAGGGCGTCAGGCGGGCAGTGTAACGAATACCAGGCGTTGAAGTCGTGACCTGCCGGCATGGGGAAACCCATGCCGATAAGCGCTATACCCACTGAAACAACGATGAAGAGGGAGAAGCATCCGCATGGCCATTTCCATACGCAGATTGAGCGATGTGCTCGCCAGCACGGAGTCGGGCAGGCTTTATCGGATAGAGGTTTTCTTGCAGGCGGATGATCCGGGGACCGTGGACCCGCCGCCCGCGGCCACGCGCTATATCCTCAGGACATCGGAAGGCGAACGCGTCATCGCCCTGGGCGACAAGCGCTATCGCCTGAAATCCGGTGAAGTGCTGACCGCCCTGGCGCCGCAGCAAGCGCCTCCCCCCAGTTGATGGGGCAGTGTCCGGCATCACAGATCCGACGCGACCCGCCGCTTGCCCTGCCCCTTGGCCTTGTACAGCGCCACGTCGGCACGCTCCAGCAGTTGCAGCATCGTGATGCCGGAATGCGGATAGACGGCGATGCCCACGCTGGCCGACACCGCCACGCGGATACCCGGATAAGGCAGCGACAGGCCCTCGACCAGCGCCTCGGCGACGATCTGGGCGTTTTCCTGGCCAACGCCCATCAGCAAGACGGCAAATTCGTCGCCCCCCAGACGGGCCGCCACGTCGGATACCCGGATCGCGCGCGCCATGCGGTCCGCGGCTTCCTTCAGCACCGTATCGCCGGCGGCGTGGCCGTGTAGATCGTTGACGGCTTTGAAGCCGTCCAGGTCGATCGCCAGGATGGCGAAGGATTCGCCGCTGCGCTGCGCCACCGCCAACTCACGCAGGATCAGTTCCCCGAACAGCACCCGGTTGCACAGGCCCGTCAGCGGGTCGTAGTGCGCCAGGTGCTGGGCATGCGCCAACATGCGCGAGGCCTGCAATAGCGCCGTGCCGACTTCCTGGGCCTCTTTCACATGGGTGGTCGGCAACTCGACGGTGCGGCCTTCCCCCAACGCCAGCGCCGGGGCGACCAGCCCCTGCACCGCCGAGGTCAGGCGGCTGGCCAGGCGCAAGGCCAACCACAGCCCCAGGCCGAACGCGAACAAGGTGCCCAGCGCCAGCCACGCGATCGAGCGGTACAGATCCGTCGTCAACAGGGTCATGGGTGCGCCGGCCGCGACGGTCCACCCCGAGAGCGCCGACCGGCTGAACGCGGTGTAGACCGGCGTGCCTTCCTTGGTGGTGGTCTCAAGCGCCCCCTCGCTTTCCTGCTGCACGGCCTGGGCCAGGGTGGGAACCGCCTTCTGCCCGACGAACCGCGCGGCGTCGCGGGTGCGGGCGACGATGGTCCCGGAGCTGTCCAGCACCGCCGCCACCCACCCATCCGGAAGCGCCCGGCGGCCCAATGCGTTGCCGATGCGGCTGGGCGACAGGCCCACATTCAGGCTGTAGACGACCGCATCGCCGCGCACCACCGGTACGCCCAGCGCAATCGTCGGCTGTTTGCTCACGCCACCCATGAACAGGCGGCTGAGTACCGGCGCGCGCGTCTCGAACACCCGGCTCAAGTCCTGCGGTGCGCCGCTCATGGGCAAGGGGGTGCCATAGGGCACGAGCGTGTTGATGATCTGCCTGCCGTCGCGATCGGTCAGGACGTAGCTGTCCACGATCTGGAACCGTACCGATTCCCGTGCACGCTGATGAAAGCTTGCGAGGTCCCCGCCAATCAGGTCGGGCGAGGTCGCCAGCATCTGCACGCCGGCTTCGACGCCGGTCAACTCGCGGTCGAGAATGGCGGTGAGGTTGCGGGCCAGGAAGATGGTGTCGCGAAAAATGCGCTCTTTCTGGATGACATAGCTTTCATACACGGCCACCGACGCCACCACCAGCGCCGGGGAAATACAGGTGAAAACGAGTGCCAGCAGACCGGTCCGCATGGAATACCGGTGCAGCGGCCGAGCCTTCGCGCCAGCCAGGCTTTCGCCGTCAGCCATCGCCTATCCCCCTTGGTCGCATGCGCCTCCCGCTATGTATTACGAAGCGATGTTCCGCCTGATGGCGTCCCGCTCCGCGTCCCCAATTTACTCCGAAATTTTCGGCGATGCGACGACTTCCTGACAGACGGATACGCTTGGTCATCTTCATTGGCGACAGGTTGCTACTATCGCCGCCATGACCAATATGTCCCCTGAATCATCCGCCTCCGGAAAGCTGGGCGCGTCCGACAAGACCGTGCTGATCTACGGCGCCATCGCCGCCCTGTCCGGCCTCGTCCTCCACCAACTCATGACGCTGCGCGCATGGCCCTGGAACCACCCGTTTGCGCTGGCCTTCCTGCTGCAGTGGATCGCGCTGGCGCCGCTGGCGGGCGCCTTGCTCGCGGGGATGCGCAGCGGTCGGCGCTGGCTGGCAGCGCTGGCGGCGTACGGGCTGGTCCTGCCCGCCCTGACGGCCTACGGCCTGACGTCCGCGAGCGGTTCTTTGCCGCAGGAACTGGGCGGGTGGCCGCAGGGCAATGACCTGGCGCTGGCGCTGCTGCTGACCGGCGTCGCGGGCTTTATCCTGCTGCCGCTGATCCAGGCATTGGACGCCGGCAAGCCGCACGGGAACTACCCCGCCGTCTTTCGCGCCGCCTGGCGCATGGCGGTCCATCTGACGCTGGCCGCTTGCCTGGCCATGGCGGTATGCCTGCTGCTGACCGCGGCGGGCGCCATGTTCACCATGATCGGCATCCAGGCCGTCCGCGCCATCGTCGACGACGCGCACTTCCGGCTCGCCGCCTGGCCGATGATCCTGGCCGCCTGCCTGGTGGGCGTGCGCCGCCGCCCGTCGTTGACCGAGACGCTGCAACGTTCCTGGCTGACGTTGAATGCGTGGCTGCTGCCGCTGGTCACCGTCGTGGGGCTCGCGTTCACCCTGGCGCTGGCTGCCCGGATGGCGCTGGGCCTGGAGGCCGTCCAGCTTTCCGCCGGCGCGCTGATCGCATTCTCGCTGGCCTGGATCAAGCTCATCAACGCCGCCTGGCAGGACAGCCCCGAGGCCGCCCCCTTTGGGCCGCGCCTGCGGGGGCTGCTACGTGCGGCGATGGTGTGCCTGCTGCCGCTGGCCGCGGTGGCCCTCTACGGCGCCGTCGTCCGCGTCGAGCAATACGGTTGGACCGTCCTGCGCGTGTGGGGACTCGCCGGCGGCGCGATGCTGGTCCTGTACGGCGCGGGCTACGCCTGGGCCGCGCTGCGGCCCAAGCGCTACTACGCCGTCCTGGGCGCCACCAACCTGATTGCAGCCTTCGCCACGCTGGGGCTGCTGCTGGCCATCAACACGCCGCTCGCCAATCCCCTGCGCCTGACGGCGGAAAGCCAGTTGCGGCGGATCGTCGACGGACGCCTGGATCCGGAGCGGTTCAGTTTTCACGCGATGGGCAAGGACTACGGCCATTGGGGCCGCGATGCCTTGCAGCAGCTGGCCGACGGCGCAGCCAATGCGCGGGACCCGCAGATTGCGCTGGCGGCCGCGCAGGCCCTGAAAGGCAGCTACTACAGCTGGGACGACGTGAAACGGGCTAATGGCCAGCCACCGGCGGCCGATCCCGCGCCGGCAGCCGTACCGGCGTTCGCCACCACGCCGGCAGGCCGCGCAATACCCGATGCATGGTGGAATGCGCTGCGCGACGACTCACCCGACCGGGCGAAACTGTGCTCGCCCCCGGCCACGCTGAACAAGGCGGCAACGCAGCCTTGCCGGCTGATCTTCGCCGACCTGACGGGCGACGGCGTGGACGAGATCATCCTGTACATCCCGCCACGCGACGCCGAGCCCGGCACCGGCGAACAGTTCATCGCCTACGTTTCGGATGCGCCGCAATCCTGGCACCAATTGGGCTGGCTGCGGGCAGAGAGCTTTCAGCAAGCCATGGATGACGCGACCGGCGTGCAAGACATCGGTCAGGCGCTGGAACAAGGGTTGGTGCGCACCCAGCCGCGGCCGGACCGCGACCTGATGATCGGCGACAACCTGCTGCGGCTGCGCTGAGCTACTGCTCTTCCAGATCGGGGGTGCCTGTGAACTGGCTTTTCAGCAAGGTCAGCGCCCCCTTCTCCGCCAATGCCTCGTTGGGGTAGACGTGCTTGGTGTCTTCAAGCACCGGGAATCCGAAGATCCGGACGCGGGTGTGAAAGCCTTCGGGGGTTTCGGCAAATTCGATATCGAAATTGCGCTCTTCGATCCAGCCCGATCGATGCAGTTTCCATTCCATATGCAACACGCTCCTGAGTGGCGACGTCGACACGAAAGGCCGGCCGGAAAAGGCCGACGCTGCTACACCATACACCCGGCGCGGTGCCTGCGGATGACTCGCCGCCACCGCAGGCGCCACGCCACGTGTCTTACTCTGCGGGAGGCGGCGCCGTTTCCGCCTTGCCCAGCAACTCTTCCGAAGCGGGCGAGAACAGGTCCCAGCAAGCCATGAACAAGGCGGCGATCAACGGGCCGATCACAAAGCCGTTCAGGCCGAACAAAGCCATGCCGCCCAGCGTGGAGATCAACACCACGTAGTCCGGCATCTTGGTGTCCTTGCCCACCAGGATCGGACGCAGCACGTTGTCCACCATGCCGATGACCAGCACGCCGAACGCGATCAGCACCGCGCCCTTGACCATGGCGCCCGTCAACAGGAAGTAAATCGCGACAGGCGCCCAGATCAGGCCCGCGCCGATTGCGGGCAAGAGGGACAGGAAGCCCATGATCACGCCCCACAGCAGCGCGCCCTGGATAGACAGGATCCAGAAGATGATCCCGCCCAGCGCGCCCTGCGCCGCGGCCACTGCGATGTTGCCTTTGACAGTGGCGCGCACGACGGTGGTGAACTTGCGGAACAGGTGCTGCTTGTGCGCGTCGCTCAGCGGCATGGCGCGCTTCAGGCGCGCCGTCAGCTGCGGACCGTCGCGCAACAGGAAAAACAGCAGATACAGCATGATGCCGAAGCTGATCACGAACTGGAACGTGTCCTGTCCGATGTTCAGCGCCTGGGTCGCCAGGAACTGGCTGGCCTGCATCGCGCCTGCGCTGAGTTTTTCCTGCAGGCTGGGAATGTCGGCCAGATCGAAGCGCGCCAGCAGGTCATGCACCGACGGCGGCAACGCAGCCATCGCTTGCTGGAAATAGGCGCCGAAGTTCAACTCACCCGACTTGATGCTCTGGTACAGGTTTGCGCCCTCACTCACCAGCGAACCGCTGATGGCGACCAGCGGCAGGATGACCAGCAGCAGGACCAGCAGCAAGGTGATGAATGCGCCAAGATTGCGGCGTCCGCCGATACGCGCGACCAGCCTGCGCTGCAGGGGCGCAAAGATGATGGCAAGGATGGCGCCCCAGAAAACGGCGCCGTAGAAAGGCCACAGGAGCCAGCCGAACGCGATGGTGACCACCACGAGCAGGAGCAGAAAGGTTCTGTAGTGCAAGCTGGTTGATTGGCTCATATTCCGTTCCAGGCACGGCGAACGCCGCGAGACCCGCATTGTACAAAGCGTCCGCCTTGCGGCGGGTTCAGGCCCCCAGCGCCACGGCGAGCAAGACGGTTTCACGCGCTTGCGCCAAACCGTCGGACTGCGCGTTCAGCCCCTGCAGGCGCAGGTTCAGTTCCTGCTGGAGCGTCAGCGTGGCTACGCGGGCCTGACCATCTACCAACTGGATGTCCGCGGCATGGGCGGCCACGAAATCCGCCACGCCCACGGCGTCGCGCGCCACGGAGTCCATCTGGGTGGCGGCTTGCATCAGATCCGCGGCGGGCGCGGTCACGGCTTCGTCATACGCGCCGCCATAGGCGGGCGCCAGGTCGGGCGGCAGCGTCATCGCGGCGCGCGCGCGATCGGCCTTGACGCGGGCATCCTGCAGCTTGCCCGCGCTATCTGCCAGAGTCTTGCGGGCGGCCTCGAAGCCAGCCTTGCGCTCGACAATGTCGCCCACCGACCGGATCGTCTCGACCGCCAACACCTCGCGCAACGGGGCAGCGGCCTCGGCCATCGCCTTCTGGAAATCGGTAATGACCTCATACGCGTCGGCGTAGTCGCCTATCGCGTCCTTCTCGGCTTTGGTCAGCGCACCGATGGGCAACAACGCGTCGCTGCTTACCCGCGCTTGCAGCAACTGGATGAACGCGACCCGCTCCTGGGGCTCTTTATTGACGCAGGCCGTCATGAACAGCATCGAAGCCATTGCCAGGCCCGTCAGGCAGGCTCGCCATGGTGACATGCGTGTCCTCCTTGCATGAGGGGGTTGAGATGGCGGGATTGACGCCCCGGGGGCCGCAGCCGCCCCCGCGGCGACGGCCGACACCCGTGGGCAGATTATCCCGAAGCGTCCTTCGGCAGCCATCGGTGGGCGGATTTTGTTGCGATCGAAGCGAGTTGACACAGGACGCGTCGGGCCGGGATCCGTCCGGGCCCTCATGCGTTCAACGGGTAGGCCATCGCGCATCGCCGCGCAGCATCGAAGCCCGCGTCCGACTCCGCTTGCAGCCGGGCCTGCAACAGCGGCGCAAGCGGCGCCGAAAGCTCGGCAAACCCCTGCCGCCGGTAGAACGGCGCATTCCAGAGCAGCTCCCGGTCCGTGGTCAGCACCACCGACCCGTAAACGCCCGCGGCCCGCGCATGCGCCAATACCGCCTGCAACAGCACCCGGCCCAGACCACGCCCCTGCCAAGGCAAGGCCACCGACATTTCAGCCAGGAACAAGTCGCCACCCATCGGCCGCGCCAATGCGAATCCGCGCACCTCGCCATCGGGCTGCGCGACCCACAGCAAGCCGGCGGCCTGGGCCGCGGCCAATTCTTGTGACGGCAGCGTATCGCCATCGGCGGCCCAGGCCAGGGCGGTGCCGCGGAAGCGCTCGGCGGCGGAGCGCTCGATATCGGCCAGGCAGGCCAGGTCGGAGAGGCGGGCGGATCGGATCATGAGGGGTGGAAGTATGCACCATGCAGGCGCACGGCCGCCTCCCCTTGCCTGATCCCTTAAAATGCCCGATCCGGCCGTGCCATCGGCCGCCCGCAACACTGGCTTTGCTTCAACGATGACCCAAAACGCTACTTCCGCCTCCTGGGGGTTCACCCAGCCCGATTGCCGCGGCGCAGCCGCCCTGCTGTTCTTCATGGACGATCTGGCGCGCGTCGTGAACCAGTACCTGGGGCATGGCCAATTGTCGGACGAAGCCCTGGCGGATGCCCAGAAGGCCGTCGACGCGCTGCTTGCCCGCTACGTCGAGATCGAGGCGGCCCCTGACGCGTTCAACGACGAACGCATCGGCCTGGCGCTGGAAACTGAGCGCCAGCCGGACGGCATGATGGGCGCGCAGGTGGCGCTGAGGATGTCGCCGCGCCTGGAAGGCCTGATCATCGAGGCCCAGCGCCAGGCCCGCCCTGCCGCGCACTGACGACCACGGGGGCTATACGCCCCCTTTCAAAAAAGGCTTGCAAAACTCATCGACCTGCGATAATATCGATGGTTGAGGTCTTTCTACACCAACCCAGTAGAAACACTCAAGAAACACAACACACAAGAACTACCCGGCTTGATTCACCGCCAATGACTGAACGTCATTGACTGCCGATGAGCCACTCGGATTCCGATCCGATTTGCGAAAACCCACAACGCCAAAACGCAAATCCCGGTTCCGACACGAAAGTCGCGCACTACCCGCGCAACTTCCACAATCAAAGCAGCTCCGAATGCAGCGACGGCCATGATGGCCAGCGTGCTGAATCGATCAACGCCCAGGCACTGAACCTGAATGGCGGAATCCGACGCAAGCAGCCTCGAAGCCGCCCACAGCACCTTCGCCAAACCGCCAGTCCGGCTTGGCCAGAAGCAACAGGATTACGCTGCGGCCCAAGTCGACCCAACGACGACAGCCGCACAGCAACCGCCAGAGCCAACCCACTCTGCGCGGCCCCTCAGGCCTAAAGAGCGCATGCACCGAACATGCCCGCCACCTGGCCCGAACCGATGCCGTCTTGGACTGACGGTCGGCATCAAACAGCGGCATTAAACCGTTACCCGCGCACGCAAAAATATGAGAATGCGCAAAGGGACGGCAACACTTATGCGTTAGTGTCATGCATGCCTGTCCGAATCAACCCGGCCGGACATGGCGAACGACCAGATGCGAGGCGCTTTTGTTACGCCCACATCTTGCGCGGCATGAACACCACGCAGCTTTCTAATAACTAGAACCTAAGAGAACAAACACCATGAATACTCGTTTCACTACCTCGGACCTGATCCGACGCCCGGCCCATACGACGCTGGACAACACCCCGATCCATATCGGCGACATCGTCTACCTGCAGCCGACCAACGGCCCCGCCATCCGTGCGACGGTCATTTTCAACGCGCCGATCGACGGCACGACGACCTACACCACTGAAGTCGTGCCTTGCGGCTCGTCCACGCAGAAGGTGCCTGGCCAGCGCATCCGCTTCCGCCACGAGCACGTGCACCGCATCGAACCCGTGCGCCGCACCACGCATTGATCCATGCCAAAATCGCCGCGCTTCATGCGCGGCGATTGCTTTTTGCCCGTGATAAATTCGCAGGCAATCCGTCCAGGCAGCTCAACCATGCAGAACAACCGACTCGCGATCCGCATCTGGGACCTTCCCACCCGTCTTTTTCACTGGGCGCTTGTCGTCTGCATCGTCGGCGCGTTCGTCAGCGTGAAACTGGGCGGCCTGTACATGGACTGGCACGTGCGCTTCGGCTGTACGGCGCTGGGCCTGATCATCTTCCGCTTGCTTTGGGGCATTGTCGGCCCGCGCTACGCCCGTTTCAGCCAGTTCGTGCGCGGCCCCGCCGCGGTGGCCCGGTACCTGAAGGGCGCCGCCGCGCCGGCCGGCCATAACCCGCTGGGCGCACTATCGGTGCTGGCCCTGCTGCTGGTCATCGGCTTCCAGGCCGCAAGCGGCCTGTTCACCACCGACGACATCATGACGCAAGGGCCGCTGTTCGGACACGTCAGCGAAGCCACCTCGGGGCTGCTGACGTCGTGGCACAAGCTCAACGAATGGGTCATCATCGGCCTGATCGCGCTGCATCTGCTGGCCGTCGTCTGGTATGCCGTGGTGCGCCGCAAGCGCCTGGTGCGCGCCATCATCACCGGCGACGTCGATGCCAAGGACTTGCCGGCCGGCACGCCGCCCGCCCAGGACGGCATCGCAGTCTGGGTGCGCGCGCTGCTGCTGGGCGCCTGCGTGACGGGCCTGGTGCTGTGGATACGGTCGCTGGAAGTGGTCGCGGACATGTCCTTTTCCTGAACCGCCCGCGAACTCGCAACAAAAAGCCCCTCGAAAAATCGAGGGGCTTTTTTCGTTCAGCGCTGACAGGCCGCCCTAAGGCTGCCCGCGCGTGGCTTACTTCTTCTTGCGGTAGGCGTCGTGGCAGGCCTTGCAGCTTGCACCCACGTCGCCGAAGGCCGCGCGCAGCTTGTCCAGATCGCCCGCGTCGGCCGCGGCCGACAGCTTCACGATATTGTCCTGGAACGCTTGCTGCTTCTGCTTGAAGCCGGCCGCGTCGCTCCAGATCTCGGGGCGGGCGTCGCCGCCTTCCGTACCCGGACCGAAAGCTGCCCACGGCAATGCGGCCAACGTCTTCAGCACTTCAACGTTGGCTTTGATCTGCGCGGCGTCATAGGGCGCCTGACCCTTGACCACCGGCGTCATGCGACCGAAGTGCGAAGCCATCAGCGTCAATGCCGACTGGCGGTACTTGACCGCGTCTTCCGGCTTGGCGAACTGCGCCGAGGCGCTGGTCGCCAACAACGGCCCCACCGTCATACAGGCCAACGCGACAAGCGTGGACAACTTCTTCATTGCAATCTCCCGTAAGGACAACAACAATGCCGCGCGCCTTGCGCGCGCGGCATGGCGACTATACCGCCCGGGCCAGCTCTGCAGCCAGTCCGATGTACGAACGCGGGGTCATCGCCAGCAAACGGGCCTTCGGCTCGTCCGGCAGCGCCAGGCCCTGGATGAATTCTCGCAGAGCTTCCTCGGTAATGCCCTTGCCCCGCGTCAAGGCCTTGAGCTGTTCGTACGGCTGCGGCAGGCCGTAGCGGCGCATGACGGTCTGCACCGGCTCGGCCAGCACTTCCCAGCACGCGTCGATGTCGGCATCGATGGCGGCCGTGTTGACTTCCAGCTTGCCCAGGCCGCGCATGCACGCATCCCACGCCACCAGGCAATAGCCCAGGCCCACGCCCAGGTTACGCAGGACGGTGGAGTCGGTCAGGTCGCGCTGCCAACGGGAGATCGGCAGCTTGTCGGCCAGATGGCGCAGCACGGCGTTGGCCAGGCCCAGGTTGCCTTCGGAGTTTTCGAAGTCGATCGGGTTGACCTTGTGCGGCATGGTCGACGAACCGACCTCGCCGTCCTTCAGGCGCTGCTTGAAGTAGCCCAGCGCCACGTAGCCCCAGACGTCGCGGTCCAGGTCGAGCACGATGATGTTGGCGCGCGTGATGGCGTCGAACAGGGCCGACATCCAGTCATGCGGTTCGATCTGGATGGTGTGGCGGTTCTGGGTCAGGCCCAGGCCGGCCAGGACGCGCTGGCTGAACGCGGGCCAGTCGATTTCCGGATAGGCCGACAGGTGGGCGTTGTAGTTGCCGGTGGCGCCGTTGAGCTTGGCCAGGGGCTCGACTGCTTCGACGGCGGCGATGGCGCGATTCAGGCGCGCCGCCACGTTGGCGAATTCCTTGCCAAGCGTCGTCGGGCTGGCCGGCTGGCCGTGGGTGCGCGACAGCATCGGCTGGTCGGCCTGGGCCACGGCCATGTCGTTCAGCTTGGCGGCCAGCTCGCGCAGGCGCGGCACCACGACCTGGTCACGCGCACGCGACAGCATCAGCGCATGCGAGGTGTTGTTGATGTCTTCGGAGGTGCAGGCGAAGTGGATGAACTCGGCGGCGCGGGCCAGTTCGGCGTCATCGGCCACTTTTTCCTTCAGCCAGTACTCGACGGCCTTCACGTCATGGTTGGTGACGCGCTCGATGTCCTTGATGCGGGCGGCGTCGGATTCCGAGAAATCCTGCACCAGCTGCTGCAGGCGCTGACGGGCGGCCGCGGAGAAAGCGGGCAGCTCGGGCAGGCCGGCGTCGGACAGGGCGACCAGCCACGCCACCTCGACTTCGACGCGGTGCGCCATGAAGCCGGCCTCGGACAGCAGACCGCGCAGCGCGTCGCCCCGGGAAGCGTAACGGCCATCCAATGGCGAAAGGGCATTAAGTTGGCTCAATTGATCGGCGATTTGCATGGTCTGAAGAAGAAATGGCTACGGATGGGAAAACCCGACGATTTTATCATCCGGGGGAATGCAACATTGTGGCAAACTGGCGAAGATTCCGGCCAGCGGACGGTTCGACGTTCAGCCGGCCTGCTATACTTCGGCCGCTTTTCGACTCCGCTTGTGACTCCATGAAACTGATCGGCTCGCTTACCAGTCCATACGTACGCAAGGTGCGTATCGTCATGGCCGAGAAAAAGCTGGACTACCGGCTTGAACTCGAAAACGTCTGGTCCGCCGACACGCAGATCCAAACGTACAACCCCCTGGGCAAAGTGCCCTGCCTCGTCATGGAAGACGGCGGCGCGCTGTTCGATTCGCGCGTCATCGTCGAATACGTGGACACCCTGTCCCCCGTCGCCCGCCTGATTCCGCAGCCGGGCCGCGACCGTGCCGCCGTGAAATGCTGGGAAGCCATCGCCGATGGCCTCCTGGACGCTTGCGTGGCCATCGTGAAGGAAAACCAGCGTCCCGAGGCGCAACGCAGCCCCGAATGGATCGAGCGCCAGTACAGCAAGATCCACGCCAGCCTGGATGCCATGAACAAGAGCCTGGGCGACAACGCCCACTGTATGGGCATCAACTACAGCCTGGCGGACATCGCCGTGGGCTGCGCGCTGGGCTACCTGGACCTGCGCTTCGCCTCGCTCGACTGGCGCGTCAACCATTCGAACCTTGCCCGCCTGTACGACAAGCTGTCGCAGCGGCAATCGTTCATCGACACCATCCCCAAGACCGCCTGAGGGCGGTCCCGGAAAGCCCGCTCCGCACGGGCCGCTCCACGAAGGCAGCCCCGCAGGGCACCTGACTACCGGCCGCGCAATGCGACCGGTTTGCATTTCTGCGCCCCGAAATTCCGTCCTATTGCGCCGCGAAGGTCTGCCAGGCCTTGAACAGCATGTAGGCCGCCAGCGCGAACAGCAGGCAGGCAAACACCCGCTTCAAGGTCTGCACCGGCAGGCGGTGCGCCATGCGCGCACCCAGCGGCGCCGTCAGCACGCTGGTGCACACCAGCGCCACCAGGGCCGGCCAATAGATGTAGCCCAGCATGCCCGGACGCGAGGTCCCTTCGTTCAGGCCCGACACCACATAACCCACGCTGTTGGCCAGCGCGATGGGAAAGCCCAGCGCGGCCGACGTGGACACTGCGTTGTGCAAGGCCACGTTGCACCAGACCATGAAAGGCACGGACAGGAACCCGCCGCCCGCGCCGACCAGCCCCGACAGGAAGCCGATACCGGCGCCCGCCGCGCTGGTGCCGACCACGCCAGGCATCTGGCGCGCCGGCTTGGGCTTCTTGTTGCGCAGCATGCTCCAGCCGGAATAGCCCACGAACAGCGCGAAGAACAGCGACAGCCACAGCGTGCTGAGCGCGGCGAAGACCGCCCCGCCCGACAGCAGCCCGCCCACGATGATGCCTGGCGCCATCGCCCACACGATCGGCCACTTGATGGTGCCCTTCTGTTGATGCGCCCTGACGCTGGACACGGAGGTAAAGAGGATGGACGTCATGGACGTCGCGATCGCCGCGTGCACGACCAGTTCAGGCGGCATGCCTTGCCATGCGAACAGCATCGTCAGGAAAGGCACCAGCACCATCCCGCCGCCAATGCCCAGCAGACCCGCCGCAAAGCCCACCACCGCCCCCAGCACCAGCAGGCAAATCAACATCGTCACATCCACAACCGTCTCCTCTTTTATTGTTCGGTTTCTTGCTTGTCATGAGCGAAGGCCCCGCCGGCATCGCGCCTGCGGGGCCTTGTCGGGGTCCGATCAGGACGGACCCGCGTGCATTACAGGATGATCCCGCCGCCCAGGCAAACCTCGCCATCGTAAAGCACGGCCGACTGGCCGGGCGTGACAGCCCATTGCGGCTCGGCGAAATCCAGCGCGAAGGTGGCGCCTTCGGCCTGGTCCAAACGGCAGGCCGCGTCGGCCTGGCGATAGCGCGTCTTGGCGCCGTAACCGGCGATGGCCGGCGGATGCCCCGCCACCCAGCTGGCGTCCTGCGCCTGCAACTGGCCAGACAGCAGCCAGGGATGGTCGTGCCCCTGCACCACGTACAGGATGTTGCGTTCGAGGTCCTTGCGCGCCACGTACCAGGCTTCGGCCGTGCCGTCTTCGCGCTGGCGTCCCTTCACGCCACCCACGCCCAAGCCCTTGCGCTGGCCCAGCGTGTAGAAGGACAAGCCTTCGTGGCGCCCGACCTTCTGCCCTTCGGGCGTCAGGATAGGCCCCGGTTCGGTCGGCAGGTAGCGGTTCAGGAATTCGCGGAATGGCCGTTCGCCGATGAAGCAGATCCCCGTGGAATCCTTCTTGGCAGCGTTGTGCAGGCCGATCTCGTGCGCGATACGCCGCACTTCGGTCTTGTGGATCTCGCCCAGCGGGAACAGGGTGCGCGACAGTTGCGCCTGGTTCAGCCGGTGCAGGAAGTAGCTCTGGTCCTTGGACGCATCCAGCGCCTTGAGCAACTGGAACTGCGTGCCGCCGCCCTCGGCCGGCACCTCGCGCACCCGCGCGTAGTGGCCGGTGGCGATATGTTCGGCGCCGAGCGCCATTGCGTGGTCCAGAAAGGCCTTGAACTTGATCTCGGCATTGCACAGGACGTCGGGATTGGGCGTGCGGCCGGCGGAATACTCGCGCAGGAACTCCGCGAACACGCGGTCCTTGTATTCGGCGGCGAAGTTGACGAACTCGAAGTCCACGCCGACCAGATCGGCCACGCTGGCCGCGTCCAGCAGATCCTGGCGGGTCGAACAGTATTCGGAATCGTCGTCGTCTTCCCAGTTCTTCATGAACAGGCCGACGACGTCATAGCCTTGCTGCTTCAACAGCCAGGCCGTGACCGACGAATCGACCCCGCCCGACATGCCGACGACAACGCGGCCTTTCTTGCTAAATGTTTGACTCATGATGCGATCATTTTAGTTCGGACAACGCGTCTTCCCGCGGCTGCGGCTCCGCCGCCCGCGACACTTCCATCAGCCAGGCCCGGAAAGCCTGCAAGGTGGGCAGGTTGGCCTTCTGCTCGGGATAGCACAGGTAATAGCCCATGCGCGCGCGGATGGGCAGTTGGATGGCGACGGCCAGCTTGCCATCGCGCAATTCGTCTTCGATCAGGCAACGCGGGATCAGCGCCACGCCGAAGCCGGCGGCGGCCGCCTGGGACAGCAGCGCGTATTGATCAAAGCGCGCCCCTTCCAGGCTGCGCCGCGTGTCGCAGCCTGCCTGCTCGAACCAGTCGCGCCAACCCTCCAGCGCCGATGTGTGGTGCAGCAGCGGATACGCCAGCAAGGCCTCGGGCGACGGACAGCCGCCCGGGATCAGGCGCGGGCTGCAGACGGGCACGATTTCGCGGCCGACGATGTAGTCCGAGCCGCTGCCGGGCCACAGGCCTTCGCCGAAGCGCACGGCGGCATCCAGTTCAGGCGTTGAAAAGTCGTAGCCCTGGCGGTGCGGCAGGAACTCCACATGGATGTCCGGGCGCAGGCGCATGAACGCCGTCAGGCGCGGGATCAGCCAGCGCGCGCCGAAGGTCGGCATACAGGTCAGGTTGAGCGTGCCGCCCTGCCCCTGGTGCGCGATCAGCTCCACGGTGGCGGCCTCGATCTGGCCCAGGCCCGCCTGGATCTTGGTCAGATAACTGCGGCCGGCCTCGGTCAGGACCAGGCCTTGCCTGATCCGCAGGAATAGTTCGACGCCGACGAACTCTTCCAGATGTTTCACCTGTTTACTGACGGCGCCCTGCGTCACGCACAATTCCTGCGCCGCGCGCGTGAAGCTGCTATGGCGTGCCGCGACCTCGAATGCCTGAAGATCCGTTAATGAGGGACAGAAACGTCGCATGTGTAGCCCCCACGAAGCGTGGGGCTCCTGCCCCAGCGGGGCTTGACCGGGGGATGATCCCCGCTGCCTCCGGCCTATTGAAAAGCAACAAGAAAGTTACACAAAAGTAACGTCCCAACGATGCTGGCCCAAGAGAGGCATGAAAAAAAGTCATAGCTTACGGAGAAACTTTCGTTTGCGCAAACCGCCTCGCCAGGAAAGAATCGTTGCGTTTGCGTCTGCCTTTGCGCATCCGCTTTCCATTTATTAGGGGAATTCATGCAACGCCGTAACGTAGTACTGGGCCTGTGTGTCGCCGCCGCGACCCTGGCCATGCCGCTGACCTCGGGTATCGCACACGCGGAAGACGCGTATCCGAGCAAGCCCATCCGCCTGATCGTCCCCTTCCCGCCCGGCGGCACCACCGACATCGTCGGCCGCCTGTTCGCGGACAAGCTGGGCAAGGAACTGGGCCAGACCGTCGTGGTGGAAAACCGCGGCGGCGCCGGTGGCTCGATCGGCAGCGCCTTCGTCGCCAGCAGCGCGCCGGACGGCTATGTCCTGGGCATCGCCACCGTCAGCACGCACGGCATCAACCCGGCCATCTACCCGAACCTGCCGTTCGATGGCGAGAAGGACTTCACCCCCATCTCGAACCTGGCCGCCGTGCCGAACATCATGACGATCAACCCGAAGGTCCAGGCCAAGAACATGGCCGACTTCATCAAGCTGGCCAAGAGCCAGCCGGGCAAGCTGACGTACGCGTCCGCCGGCAACGGTTCGGTTTCGCACATGATGGGCGAACTGTTCAAGATGGCCTCGGGCACCGACCTGATGCACGTGCCTTACCGTGGTGTGGGCCCGGCGCTGAACGACGCGCTGGCCGGCCAGGTCGATGTCATGTATGACAACCTGCCCTCGACCCTGCCGCACGTGCAGTCCGGCCGCCTGATCGCCATGGCGGTTGCCGCGCCCAAGCGGGTCGCAAGCCTGCCCGACGTGCCCACGTTCGCCGAAGTCGGCCTGCCGGCCGTGAATGACGCGTCCTGGTTCGGCCTGGTCGCCCCGGCCAAGCTGCCGGAACCCATCCTGGCCAAGCTGAACGCAGCGGTGCAGAAGGTCAGCGCCGAAGCTGACGTCAAGACGCGCCTGGAAGCGCTGGGCGCCGAACCGGCCGCCAACAGCTCGGCCGACTTTGGCAAGCAGATCGCGGCGGAAATCGCCAAGAACAAGCGCATCGCCAAAGAAGCCAACGTGAAGATCGACTAAGCGGTCTTCGGCCCCGCCCGCGCAGGCTTGCGCGGGCGGGCGCCTCCGATTCACGAACGCAAGACCCCAATATGCGAATTACCCAACCCCTGTCTTACCGGCTCGACCTTCCGCAGCAATATCCGGATTCGGAAACCTCGGCCCCGCTTGTGCTGGACTCCCCGCACAGTGGCACCGCCTACCCTCCCGATTTCGCGGCCGCGGTGGACTTTGGCGCACTGCGCACTGCCGAGGACACCTGGGTTGACGACCTGTGGGGCGACGCCATGGAAATGGGCGTACCGATGATCGCCGCCGGTTTTCCGCGCGCCTACATCGACGCCAACCGCGCGCCCGACGAGATCGACGAACTGCTGCTGGACGCCGCCTGGCCTGACGCCATCAACGCCTCGCCCAAGGTCAAGCTGGGCAAGGGCCTGATCTGGCGCATGCTGGACGACGGCACCCCGCTCTACAACCGCAAGCTGACGGTCGAAGAAGTCCGCCACCGCATCGACGCCTGCTGGAAGCCCTACCACGCCGCGCTGGGCAAGGTGCTGGACGCCGCCCACCAGAAGTTCGGCAAGGTCTGGCACATCAACTGCCACTCCATGCCCAGCGTCGCCGGCGCCTTCGCCACCGACCGCCCCGGCCTGGTCCACCCCGACTTCGTGCTGGGCGACCGCGACGGCAGCACCAGCGACCCGGCCTTCCGCGAATTCATCGCGGCGTGGCTGCGCGAGCGCGGCTACAACGTCACGGTGAACGATCCCTACAAGGGTGTGGAACTGGTGCGCGCCTTCGGCCGCCCCGAAGAAGGCCGCCACAGCCTGCAGATCGAAATCAACCGCAAGCTGTATATGGATGAGGTCACGCTGCGTCCGACCGAAAACTACGGCCGCTTGAAGGCCGATCTGCGCGACCTGACCGCCGCGCTGATCAACTGGACTCGCGCGCAGACGGCCTGACGCCGGACGCCTGCACGCAAGTAGCCGGCCAGCGGCGTGGTAAGACTGGCCGGAGCAAGTGGGTTGAAAGACCCGAAGCCCCATGGTTCGCCATGGGGCTTTTTTTTGCGCGGAAGATTGCGTAAGCCAAAAGAAGCAATGTCCGCCCCCCGCCAGTCTGCAGCAGAATTGCCGGCCCGCCGCCGGGCCGCCCCAAGGCGGGCCAGCCCCCTCGGGGGGCAGCAAACGAGTGAAACGAGAGCGGCGTGGGGGCATATACTACGGCGAACCTTCTAGGAGAGGCGTCGATGCACATCGGGATACCAAAAGAAACCCGAGACGGGGAAACCCGTGTCGCAGCAACACCGGAAACCGTCAAGAAGTACGTAGGCGGCAAACACACCGTTGTCGTAGAGCGTGGCGCAGGCACTGCGGCCCGCTATCTGGACGACGCCTACGTGGCCGCGGGCGCCACGCTCGGTTCCGCCCAGGATGCCCTGGGCGCCGAACTGGTCATGAAGGTTCGTGCGCCCTCCGCCGCGGAATTACCGCACATGAAGCCCGGCACGGTCGTGGTCGGCATGCTCGATCCGTTCGATGCCGAAGGCCTGGAGCAGATGGCCGGTGCAGGACTGGTCGGATTCGCGCTCGAGGCCGCCCCCCGCATCACGCGCGCCCAAAGCCTGGACGTGCTGTCCTCGCAAGCCAACCTGGCCGGCTACAAGGCCGTGCTGCTGGCGGCGCACCATTACGGCCGGCTGATCCCGATGATGATGACCGCCGCGGGCACCCTGAAAGCTGCGCGCGCGGTGGTCCTGGGCACCGGCGTGGCCGGTCTGCAGGCCATCGCCACGGCCAAGCGCCTGGGCGCGGTGGTCGAAGCGTCCGACGTGCGTCCCGCCGCGCGCGAGCAGGTGGAATCGCTGGGCGCCAAGTTCATCGACGTGCCTTTCGAGACCGAAGAGGAACGCGAGATCGCCCAAGGCACAGGCGGCTACGCGCGCGCCATGCCGCCCAGCTGGATGGCGCGGCAGGCGGCGCTGGTGTCCGAACGCTGCAAGCAGGCGGACCTCGTCATCACCACGGCCCTGATCCCGGGCCGTCCCGCGCCAACACTGGTGTCCGCGGAAACCGTCGCGGCCATGAAGCCCGGCTCGGTGCTGGTCGACCTGGCCGTCGAACGCGGCGGCAACTGCCCCTTGTCCGAGAAAGGCCAGGTCGTGGAGAAGCACGGCGTGACGATCATCGGGCTGACCAACCTGCCCGGCCTGGTGGCCACCGATGCGTCCGCGCTGTACGCGCGCAACATCCTGGACTTCCTGAAGCTCATCATCAATGCGGACGGCGCGCTGGCAATCCAGCGCGACGATGAAATCGTGGCGGCCTGCCTGGTGTGCGAAGGCGGCAATGTGACGCGGAGGACCTGAACATGGAAGCGATCAACCCCACCCTGATGAACCTCATCATCTTCGTGCTGGCCATCTATGTCGGCTACCACGTCGTGTGGAACGTCACCCCCGCCCTGCACACGCCGCTGATGGCAGTCACCAACGCCATCTCGGCCATCATCATCGTGGGCGCCATGCTGGCGGCCGCCTTGACCGAAGGCGGACTGGCCCGCGGCATGGGCGTGTTCGCCGTGGCGCTGGCCGCGGTGAACGTCTTCGGCGGCTTCCTGGTGACCCGGCGCATG
Organism: Achromobacter sp. 18P8.1.1; assembly: GCF_057799415.1. Taxonomy (NCBI): domain Bacteria; kingdom Pseudomonadati; phylum Pseudomonadota; class Betaproteobacteria; order Burkholderiales; family Alcaligenaceae; genus Achromobacter; species Achromobacter sp. 18P8.1.1. Next base: position 41,784 of record NZ_JBYOKH010000028.1, read on the forward strand.
CTGGAGATGTTCAAGAAAAAGGATCGCAAGCCGGGCAAGGAGGAAGCGAAATGATCTCGCTTAACCTCGTCACCCTGCTGTACCTGATTGCCTCGGTCTGCTTCATCCAGGCGCTCAAGGGTCTGTCGCATCCCACCACCTCGCGGCTGGGCAACGCCTTCGGCATGGCCGGCATGGCAATCGCCGTGCTGACGACCGCGGCGCTCATCGTCGGCCTGGCCCGCGAAGGCACCGCCACGGTCGGCCTGGGCTGGGTCCTGCTGGGCCTGCTGGTGGGCGGCACCGTCGGCACGCTGATGGCGCGCCGCGTCGAAATGACGAAGATGCCGGAACTGGTTGCCTTCATGCACAGCATGATCGGCCTGGCGGCCGTCGCCATTGCCGTCGCGGTCGTGGCCGAACCGCATGCCTTCGGCATCGTCGCGGCAGGGGCGATGATCCCCACCGGCAACCGCTTCGAGCTGTTCATCGGCACGTTCGTGGGCGCCATCACGTTCTCGGGTTCGGTCATCGCCTTCGGCAAGCTGTCGGGCAAGTACAAGTTCCGGCTGTTCCAGGGCGCGCCCGTGGTGTTCCCCGGCCAGCACATGCTGAACCTGGCGCTGGCGCTCGTGATGCTGGGGTGCGGCGTGTGGTTCATGCTGACGCAGGACTGGACGCCCTTCATCATCATGACGCTGGTGGCCTTCGTGCTGGGCGTGCTGATCATCATTCCGATCGGCGGTGCGGACATGCCGGTGGTGGTGTCCATGCTGAACAGCTACTCGGGCTGGGCGGCGGCCGGCATCGGCTTTTCGCTGAACAACCCGATGCTGATCATCGCCGGCTCGCTGGTGGGGTCGTCCGGCGCGATCCTGTCCTACATCATGTGCAAGGCGATGAACCGGTCGTTCTTCAACGTGATCCTGGGTGGCTTCGGCGGCCAGGCGGGCGGCGGCGCGGATGCCGGTGCGGGCCAGCAGCGCAGCGTCAAATCGGGCAGCGCGGACGACGCCGCCTTCCTGATGACCAACGCCGAAAGCGTGACCATCGTGCCGGGCTACGGCCTGGCGGTGGCGCGCGCGCAGCACGCGCTGAAGGAACTGGCAACCAAGCTCACCGAACGCGGCGTGACGGTCAAGTACGCCATCCACCCGGTCGCCGGACGCATGCCCGGCCACATGAACGTGCTGCTGGCCGAGGCCGAAGTGCCCTACGACCAGGTCTTCGAAATGGAAGACATCAACAGCGAGTTCGCGCAGACCGACGTGGTGCTGGTGCTGGGCGCCAACGACGTGGTCAACCCGGCCGCCAAGAACGATCCGAAGTCCCCGATCGCCGGCATGCCCATCCTGGAAGCTTATAAGGCGCGCACCGTGATCGTGAACAAGCGCTCGATGGCCTCGGGCTATGCGGGCCTGGACAACGAGCTGTTCTACATGGATCGCACGATGATGGTGTTCGGCGACGCGAAGAAAGTGCTGGAAGACATGGTGAAAGCGGTCGAGTAACCGCCGCCTGCCCACGAATGCCCCGAACGGGGCGTTCGTGGGAACCTCCTGCCCTTATGCGGCAACCGCCTTCTGCAACTGTTCGTCCACGACTTCCACCCAATGCCGCACGGGCGTGTCGGTGCCGCTTTGCAGATGCCCGATGCAGCCGATGTTGGCCGACAGGATCACGTCCGGCCCGCCTGCCGCGATGGCGCCCAGCTTGCGGTCGCGCAGTTCCAGCGCGATCTCCGGGTTCAGCACCGAATAGGCCCCCGCCGAACCGCAGCACAAGTGCTTGTCGGCGAACGGCAGCAGTTCAAACCCCAGGTCTGCCAGCAGTTGCTCCGACAGCGGCCGCAGCCCCTGCCAGTGCTGCAAGGTGCAGGGCGGATGGAATGCGGCCCGCGTGCCGGCCGGCAACCGTGCGCGCAGCTGCTCGGCATGCGGCGCCACGATCTCGGCCACGTCCTTCACCAGCGCGACGATATCCGCGGCCTTCTGGGCGTACGCGGGATCGTGTTTGAGGTGATGCGCATATTCCTTCACCATCGCGCCGCAGCCCGACGCGTTCATGACGATGGCTTCGACGCCCCCGTCCTGGACCAGCGGCCACCAGGCGTCGACATTGGCACGCATCTGCGCCAGCGCCGCGTCCTGCGCGTCCAGGTGGAAGCTGACTGCGCCGCAGCACCCGGCGCCCGGCGCGATGCGCGCGCCGATGCCCACGGCATCCAGCACGCGGATCGTGGCCGCGTCGATCGTGGGCATCATGGCCGGCTGCACGCAACCGGCCAGCATGAGCACTTGCCGCGCATGCCCGGCCACGGCGGGCAACGGGCCTGCGTCGCGGCGTTCCGGCACCTTGCGCTTGAGCGCTTCAGGCAAGAAGCCGCGCACGGCCTGTCCCATCCGCATCGCCGGCGCGAACATCGGCGACAGCATGGCGCGACGCAGGAAATTGCGCTTGGCCTTTTCGGCCCAGGAACGCGGAACGCGCTCGTCCACGATCTTGCGCCCGATATCGATCAGATGGCCGTATTCAACGCCGGACGGACAGGTGGTTTCGCAATTGCGGCACGTCAGGCAGCGGTCCAGGTGCTGTTGCGTGGACTGCGTGGGCTCGGCGCCCTCCAGCACCTGCTTGATCAGGTAGATGCGGCCGCGCGGACTGTCCAGCTCGTCGCCCAATACCTGATACGTCGGACAGGTGGCCGTGCAAAACCCGCAATGCACGCAACGCCGCAGGATGGCGTCGGCCTCTTTGCCCAGGTCGGTATCGCGTGCCCAGGATGCCAGGTTGGTTTGCATGATGCGCTATAGCTCCAGGACCAGGCGGCCGGGGTTGAACAGGCCGGCCGGGTCAAGCTCTTGCTTGAGGCGGCGCGTGATTGACGCGATGCCGGGCGCCAGCGGATGGAACACACCGTCGGCCGGCGGCTTGCTGTGGCCCGCGCGGAACAGGGTGGCGTGCCCGCCCAGCCGCGCCGCGGTGTCGCGCAATTCCGCGGCATCACGCGGGCCGGATAGCCAGCGCTGCCCGCCGCCCCATTCGATCAGGGTCGGGCCCATCGCCAGCGCGGCGGCCGTGGGCGGCAAGGCCAGGCGCCACAGGGGCTGACCCGGCGCGAAGAAGGCGTGAGTCTGCTCGCGCAGCGCCAGCCACCAGGCCTGCGCCGCATCGGGATCCAAGGGGTCGCCGCCGATGACCTGGCGCGCGCTGGCGATGGCCGGCGGCGCGCCGGACAGGCGCACGTGCATCACCCCCTCGGCATGCTCATCGCCCCCCGTCCAACTGGTGGCCGAGATCGGCAAGGGCTTGCCGCGCCACAGCGCGAAGCTGGCCAGCGCCTGGGCCTGGGTGGCGGGCATGACGAGCGTCACCTCTTCCATCGGGCGCGGCACTACCTTCAGCGAGACGTCCAGCAGCGCGCCGAAGATGCCGTGCGAACCGGCCAGCAGGCGCGAAACGTCATACCCCGCCACGTTCTTCATGACCTCTCCACCAAACGACAGGATGCGTCCTTCCGAATCCAGCAGCCGCGTCCCCAGCACGAAGTCGCGCAAGGCGCCCGCGCTCATGCGGCGCGGGCCGGACAGCCCCGCCGCCACGCAGCCGCCCACCGTGGCGGCAGCCCCGAAATGCGGCGGTTCGAACGCCAGCATCTGGCCGTTTTCAGCCAGCGCCGCTTCCAGTTCGGCCAGCGGCGTACCCGCGCGCACCGTCACCACCAGTTCGGACGGGTGGTAGCTGACAATGCCGCGATACGGCGTCATGTCCAGCAGGCAGTGGCCGTCTTGCGGCCTTACCGGACGGTAATTGCCGTAGAACGCCTTGCTGCCTCCGCCCATCACAAACAGCGGTTTGTGGCCGGCACGGGCCGTCATGACCTGGTCGCACAATTCCGACAGGACAAAATCCATGGGGGATACGTCCTAGAAGCGGGCGAGATCGGGGAAGCGCAGCTCGCCCGCATGGACATGCATCTTGCCGTATTCGGCACAGCGAGCCAGCGTGGGAATGACCTTTTCAGGATTCAGCAGGCACGGCGGGTCGAATGCCCGCTTGACCGCCAGGAACGCGTCGAGTTCTTCGCGAGAGAATTGCACGCACATTTGATTTATTTTCTCCATACCCACACCGTGCTCTCCGGTCACGGTCCCTCCTACCTGCACGCACAGCTCAAGAATGGCCGCGCCGAATTTCTCGGCCCGTTCCACCTCGTCCGGCTTATTCGAATCGAACAGGATCAGCGGATGCAGATTGCCGTCGCCCGCGTGGAACACGTTGGCGCAACGCAAGCCGAATTCGTCTTCCATCTGTTCGATGGCGCCCAGCACGCGCGCCAGATGGCGGCGCGGAATCGTGCCGTCCATGCAGTAGTAATCCGGCGACACGCGGCCCGCAGCCGGAAATGCGTTCTTGCGGCCGGCCCAGAATTTCAGCCGTTCGGCCTCAGAGGTCGATACCTGGCAGCGCGTGGCGCCGGCGGCGCGGAACACCGCTTCCATCCGGTCGATCTCGTGCGCCACCTCTTCGGGCGTGCCATCGGACTCGCACAGCAGGATCGCCTGTGCGTCCATGTCGTAGCCGGCGCGCACGAACGGTTCGACCATATGCGTGGCGCGTCGGTCCATCATTTCAAGCCCTGCGGGGATCATGCCCGCCGCGATCACCTGCGTGACCGCGTTGCCGGCTGCCTCGACACTGGAAAAACTGGCCATCACGACCTGCGCGCAAGCCGGCTTGGGAATCAGCTTGACCGTCACCTCGGTGACCACGCCCAACATGCCTTCGGATCCGATGAAGACGGACAGCAGGTCCAGGCCCGGCGCGTCCGGCGCTTCGGAACCCAACTCGACCACGTCGCCGTCGATCGTGACCACGCGCACGCGCAGCACGTTGTGCACGGTCAAACCGTATTTCAGGCAATGCACGCCGCCGGAATTCTCGGCCACATTGCCGCCGATGGAACAGGCAATCTGGCTGGAGGGATCGGGCGCGTAGTAAAGCCCGTAAGGCGAGGCCGCTTCCGAAATCGCCAGATTGCGCACGCCAGGCTGCACGATCGCCGTGGCGCTGGCCAGATCGATATGCTTGATGCGGTTGAACTTCGACAGGCCCAGCAGTACACCCTGGCTGTGCGGCATGGCGCCGCCGGACAGGCCGGTGCCCGCGCCGCGCGCGACGATCGGCGCGTTCAGCCGCTTGCAGATGCGCATGACGGCTTGGACTTGTTCTTCGGTTTCCGGCAACGCCACGACGGCAGGCAGCGCGCGATACAGCGACAGGCCGTCGCATTCGTAGGGGCGCGTGTCCTCTTCGCGGAACAATACGCAGTGCGCGGGCAACGCGGCCGACAACGCCTCGATCAGCTGCTGCAACGAATAAGGCGCCTGCACTTGTGCCAGGCCGGTTTCGACCAGTGAATTCATGAGCGCAACAATAGCGCGACCAGTCCCTTAAAACAGGCCGGGATTTACCCGCATCCAGTCGTCTACCCTGCGGCGCACACGTAACCAGCGGTAATTCCAGACGGTGTTTGTCGTGGAAAAGCCGCAGCCGATCAGCCTGAAAAATCCAGCATCGCCAGCTTTCTGGAAATTGCCGCGCACGTGTCGACCAGCGGCTTGATATAGCTGACCTCGCGATTGGCGCTCATGCGGAACGCGGGAATGCTCAAACTCACGCACGCGACCGGCATGCCCTGCTTGTCGGTGATCGCGCAACCGAAGCAGAAGATGTCCTTCTCGTTCTCTTCACGGTCTTCCGCGTAGCCCTGCCGGCGGATCTGCTCCAGCTCTTTGCGCAACGCCTGCGGCGTGCGCAGCGTGGCCTCGGTGAACACTTTGAAATCCAGGGTCTGGATGAGGGCGTCGCGCGCTGCCGGAAGTAGCTGCGCCAGATAGGCCTTGCCCACCGAACTGGAGTACATCGTGACGCGGCTGCCCAGGCGCGAGTTCATGCGCACCGCCTTCGGGCTTTCCAGCTTGTCGATGTAGGTCATTTCGGACCGGTCCGGCACCGCAAGATGCACGGTTTCCTGCGTGACCTCTTTCAGGTCGAACAGGTGGTCCTTGCACAACTGCCGGATGTCGGAGCTTTCCAGCGCGCGGCTGGCCAGGCTGACAAGCCGAGGGCCCAGTGCGAAGGACTGGCCATTGCGTTTGGGCACGATCAATTGTTCGGCGATCAGCGCCTCGACGATGCGGTAGATCGTCGGGCGCGGATAGCCCAGCCGGGCACTCAGCTCGTTGACCGTCCAGGCTGTATCACCCCCCAACGCGATGGCGTCGAGCACGCGCATGAACTTGGAGAAAGAGGCGGTGCCGGCGACGGCCGGCGCCGCAACCGATGCAGTCGACGCGGCCTCTGTGGCGGCGGCGCGGGGAAGCTTCACGCGGGGGACTTTCATTGACGGTTTCCGTGACAAAGCGCGCCGGCGGGCCGGAGCGCGGGTCAGGTTACCATGTAGCCGCCATCCACCGGCATCACCACGCCCGTCATGAACGCCGACGCCGGCGAACACAGGAACATGACCGCCTGCGCCACGTCGTCCGGCGTGCCCCAGCGCTTGAGCGGTGTGCGTTCCAGGATGCGCGAGGCGCGCGCCGGGTCTTTCTGCAAGGCCTCCGTCAGCGGCGTGGCGATCCACCCCGGCGCCACCGCATTGACCCGGATGTCCGCCTCGGCATAAGCGATGGCAAGCGACTTCGTCAGTTGCGCCACCCCGCCCTTGCTCGCGCTATAAGCCGGCACCAGGCCGCCGCCAAAGAAACTCAGCATCGACGCCGTGTTGACGATGCATCCCTTGGCGCGCGCCAGCTGCGGCCGCAACGCTTCGCACACGCGCATGGTGCCGGTAAGGTTGATGTCCAGCACGCGCTCGAACACGGGCAGCTTGAACTCCTCTTGCCGGAAGATCACGCCGGCGCAGTTGATGAGGATGTCCACGCGTTCCAGCGTGGCGGCAAACGCGGCAACGTCTTCCGCTCGCGTGACGTCCAGCGTCGCCACCTCCACACCGGCCGGCGGCGCTTCGGCCGATGGCAGCCCCACCGCGATCACGCGCGCGCCCAGCCGCGCCAGCGCTTCGGCTACGGCCCGGCCCAGCCCCTGGGTGCCGCCCGTGACCACCGCGGTCTTTTCCTTGAACAGCCCTGCCTGAAAGCTCATGGCGTGTTCCTCAGCGGACGAACTGATCGACATAGTCCGCCCCCAGCCCCACGCTTTCGTAGTGCTTGCGACACATGTCCAGCTTGGTGAACACGTCTTCGTAGCCCGTGTGCCGGCCCTCGCTGTCGCAGTAGTACATGACGCCGTTGACCTGGAACATCGTGATCATTTCCTCCACGTCTTCCGGGACGTACAAGGTGTGCGTTTCGCCCGGGGGCTCGAAAACGTAGCTGCCTTCGCGGGCGATCCAGTCGTGCTCCAGATAACGCCACGACCCCTTGATGACATAGCCATGCACCGCCTGCGGATGACGGTGGCAGCTCAGCACGCCCGACTTGCGCACGCGCAGCAGGTTCATCCAGTAGCCCTGCGACACGTTCAGACAGAGCGGCCGGAACCAGACGTTTTCGGCCTGGGGCACCCAGACGCGCTCGTCGTCGGGAATCACCTGCGGCACCACGATGTCGGGCAGCGCTTCCTTGGGGTTGGGATAACGGTAGGGAGTGGGCACAGCAGTCGTTTGGCTCATGGCTTATTTGATGCTCAGGGTCTTCAGGACTTGCGCGTAATCGGCGGTCTCGGCCGCCATCTTCTTTTCGAAAGCGTCGCCGTCGGCATAGACGTAACCCAGGTTCTGGGCCTTGATCGCCGCGATCAGCTGCGGGTCCTGCGCGACTTTTTCGAAGACTTCCTTCAGCTTGGCCACGGTGGCGGGCGGCATACCTTTCGGCCCGGCGATGCCGCGCCAGGTGCCGTACGCCACGTCCAGGCCCTTCTCCTTGGCTGTCGGCACGTCGGGGAATTCCGGCACGCGCTTGTCGCTCATCAGCACCAGCAGGCGCAGCTTGCCGGCGCGCACGTATTCGGACGCCTCGGCAGGGCTCGTCGCCACCGCATCCAGCTGGCCGCCCAGCAGGTTCAGCAAGGCCGGGCCGGAACCCGGAAACGGAATGTGCGTGAAGCGGGTGTCGGACTTGACCTCGAAGGCGCTCAGCGCCACGTCATAGATGGACCCGGTGCCCGAGGTGCCGACGTTCATCGTGGCCGGCGCCTTCTTGGCCGCGGCCATGAATTCCTCAAGCGTCTTGTAGGGCGAATTGATCGGCACCACGATCGCGGCAGGGTCGGCGTTCAGCTGCACCAGCGGCGTGTAGTCCTTGTAGGTGTGGTCGAAGAGACCCAGCAACGGCAGGATCACGAACTCCGCCGTCACGACGGTCAGCGTGTGGCCGTCGTTCTTGCTGTTCAACACGTACTTCCAGCCCACCGCGCCGCCCGCGCCGGACTTGTTCAGCACCACCATGCCCTTGGGGAAATACTGCGCCGACACCTTGGCAAAGGTGCGGGCCACGGCATCCGTGCCGCCGCCCGGCTGGAACGGCACCACCAGCGTGACCGGTTGGTTCGGATACGCGTCCGCCTGCGCATGCGCCGGCAGCGCCGCCGCCAGGCCAGCCACGCTCAGGGCGGCCGCCATCAAGCCTTGTCTCATCAACATCCTTGTCTCCTTGGTTTCGGGGCGCGCCTTCTGTCGAGGCGTCGCCCGCTTTGATTTTTCCGCAGACCTTTATTGGAATATCCACAATGTGGACATTTGTCTACGAAAAAATAGAGTAAAGGATTTGATGAAAGGTGTCACTGGAAATTCACTACCCCCTCCCCCCGGGCCCAAACAAAAAAAGCCGACGGGCAGTGCCGTCGGCTTCGGGTCTTGCGGGCTGCGCGGTCGCCGCGCGGCGTTTACCAGGACACGATCTTGCCCGGGTTCAGGATGTTGTGCGGATCAAACGCATGCTTCAGGCTGCGCATCAGGTCCAGCGCGTCTTCGCCGTGCTCTTCCGCCATGAACTGCATCTTGTGCAGGCCCACGCCATGTTCGCCGGTGCAGGTGCCGTCCGCGGCGATCGCGCGGCGCACCAGGTTGTGGTTGATCGTTTCGGACTCTTCCCATTCCTTCGGATTCTCGGCATCCAGCAGCATCAGCACGTGGAAGTTGCCGTCGCCGACGTGGCCGACGATGGTGTACGGGAAGCTTGCGCGGTCCAGTTCCTCGACAGTGTCGCGCACGCAGTCGGCCAGCCGCGAGATCGGCACGCAAACGTCCGTGGTGCTGGCGCGGCAGCCGGGCCGCAATTGCAGGCCGGCGAAGTAGGCATTGTGGCGGGCGGTCCAGAGGCGGCTGCGGTCTTCGGGGCGCTCGGCCCACTCGAAGTCCATGCCGCCGTGTTCGGCGGTGATCGCCTGCACCGTTTCGGCCTGCTCCTGCACGCCTGCCGGGCTGCCATGGAACTCGAACACCAGCAGCGGCGTTTCACGCAAGGTGAGCTTGCTGTACTGGTTGACCGAGCGCACGCTGGCCGCGTCCATGAATTCGACGCGCGCGACCGGCACGCCCATCTGGATGATCTCGATCACGCTCTGGACGGCATCGTCCAGCGTGGGGAAATTGCAGACCGCGGCCGACACGGCTTCGGGTTGCGGATACAGGCGCACCGTCACTTCGGTAATGATGCCCAGCGTGCCTTCGCTGCCGATGAAAATGCGCGTGAGGTCATAGCCCGCCGACGATTTGCGCGCACGCCCCGCCGTGCGGACGATGCGGCCGTCGGCGGTCACCACCGTCAACGACATGACGTTCTCGCGCATCGTGCCATAGCGCACGGCATTGGTGCCCGAGGCCCGCGTGGCGGCCATGCCGCCCAGGCTGGCGTCGGCGCCCGGGTCGATCGGGAAGAACAGGCCGGTGTTGCGGATCTCTTCGTTCAACTGCTTGCGCAGCACGCCCGCCTGCACGGTAGCGGTCAGGTCTTCGGCGTTGATCGCCAACACCTTGTTCATCTGCGACAGGTCCAGGCTGATGCCGCCCTGGATCGCCAGCACGTGGCCTTCCAGCGAAGAACCTGCGCCATAGGGAATCAGCGGAACACGATGCTCGTTGCACAGCTTGGCGACCTCGGCGACTTCCTCGGTGGTGTGCGCGAAGACGACGGCGTCCGGCAGCATCGGCGGATACGGCGACTCGTCGCGGCCGTGGTGTTCACGCACGGCGGAGGACTCGGACAGGCGGTCGCCAAAGCGCGCGCGCAAGGCATCCAGACAGGCGGCCGGCACCGGGCGGCGCAACGTTTCAGCGTGCAAGGGAGCGTTCATGATCAGCGTGTTCTCGGGTTCGGTAATCAGAATATTCTACGCCGCTGCGCATGCTGCGCCGCACACCGCCCCAGGCAGGCGGCACACGGCGCTCGCACGGCATTACTTGCCGGAGGTCAGCGCGACCCGGCGGCGCTCGCGCACCGCGTGCGCCAGGCGTTCCAGCACGGCCACCGACGCGTCCCAATCGATGCAGCCGTCGGTGATGCTTTGGCCATAGACCAGCGGCTTGCCCGGCACCATGTCCTGGCGTCCGCCCAGCAGGTGGCTTTCCACCATCACGCCGACCAGACGCGCGTCGCCCGCTTCCATCTGGCGCGCCACGTCATCGATCACCCGCGGCTGGTTTTCAGGGTCTTTGCTGCTGTTGGCATGGCTGGCGTCCACCATGATGCGTTGCGCCAGGCCGGCCTTGGACACGTCCTGGCAGGCCGCGTCCACGCTGGCCGCATCGTAGTTCGGCGTCTTGCCGCCGCGCAGGATGACGTGGCAGTCCTCGTTGCCGGCCGTCGACACGATCGCCGAATGCCCGCCCTTGGTCACCGACAGGAAATGGTGCGGCTGCGATGCGGCCTTGATGGCGTCCACCGCGATCTTCACATTGCCGTCCGTGCCGTTCTTGAACCCCACCGGACACGACAGGCCCGAGGCCAGTTCGCGATGCACCTGGCTTTCCGTCGTCCGTGCCCCGATCGCCCCCCAGGAGACCAGATCCGCGATGTACTGCGGCGTAATCATGTCCAAGAACTCGCAACCCGCCGGCAGCCCCAGGCTGTTGATGTCCAGCAGCAGTTCGCGGGCCACGCGCACGCCCTTGTTGATGTCGAAGCTGCCGTCCAGGTCCGGGTCGTTGATCAAGCCCTTCCAGCCCACCGTGGTGCGCGGCTTTTCGAAGTACACGCGCATCACGATTTCCAGATCGGCGCTCAGGCGGTCGCGCACCGGCTTCAAGCGCTTCGCATATTCGATGGCGGCACGCGTGTCATGGATCGAACACGGCCCGATCACGACGATCATGCGGTCGTCCATGCCGTGCAGGATGCGGTGCATGCCCTGGCGGGCGGCGAATACGGTATCGGACGCCTCCTTCGTGCACGCGAACTCGCGCATCACATGCGCGGGCGGATTCAGTTCCTTGATTTCTCGAATACGAAGGTCGTCGGTATTGTGTGACACGGTACTGCTCCTGGGTTGCCCGCCAACGGGGTCCATTCCGATCGGTCTTTCCCGATCCCGGCGGCACAAAAAAAGCCGCCAGTTCGCTGGCGGCTTTTTTGGGGGGATTCTTTCCAAACTTCAGATTGAGCGCGTCCCTTCCTCCGCCAGCGGCTTCAGAAAACCATAAAAATAAAAGTAAAAGGCGGGGGACGCGAATTTCATGGGGATTGACTCTAGCACAGTTTTTTCGGGCCGTCACATCGTTTTTAAGGGACGCGACGGCCTTGCATGACGATTACGCCGTGCCGCCGACCGTCAGGCCTTCCATGCGCACGGTCGGCATGCCCACGCCCACCGGCACGCTCTGGCCGTCCTTGCCGCAGGTGCCCACGCCCGAATCCAGCTGCAGGTCGTTGCCGATCATCGTGACGCGCGTCATGGCGTCGGGGCCATTGCCGATCAGGGTGGCGCCCTTGACGGGATAAGTCACCTTGCCGTCTTCGATCATGTAGGCCTCGGAGGCCGAGAACACGAACTTGCCGCTGGTGATGTCAACTTGGCCGCCGCCGAAATTCACCGCGTACAGCCCGCGCTTGACGGACGACACGATTTCCTCGGCGGGCTTGTCGCCGGCCAGCATGTAGGTGTTGGTCATGCGCGGCATGGGCAGGTGCGCGAAGGACTCGCGGCGGCCGTTGCCGGTCGCAGCCGTCTTCATCAGGCGGGCGTTCAGCGTGTCTTGCATGTAGCCGCGCAGGATGCCGTCTTCGATCAGCACGTTGCGCTGGGTGGCGTTGCCTTCATCGTCGATGTTCAGCGAGCCGCGGCGGTCCGGCAGCGTGCCGTCGTCCACCACGGTCACGCCCTTGGAGGCGACGCGTTCGCCGATGCGGCCCGAGAACACGCTGGAACCCTTGCGGTTGAAGTCGCCTTCCAGACCGTGGCCCACGGCTTCGTGCAGCAGGATGCCCGGCCAGCCCGAACCCAGCACCACTGTCATCTCGCCTGCCGGCGCAGGACGCGCTTCCAGATTCACCATGGCTTCGTGCACGGCGCGCTCGACGTAGCTTTGCAGCATTTCGTCGGTGAAATACGCCAGGCCCAGGCGTCCGCCGCCACCCGCATGGCCCATTTCGCGGCGGCCGTTGCGTTCGGCGATCACGGTGAGCGACAGGCGCACCAGCGGACGCACGTCGGCGGCCAGGCGGCCATCGCTGCCGGCCACCAGCACCACGTCGTATTCGGCGCCCAGCCCTGCCATCACCTGGATGACGTGGGGATCGCGCGCACGCGCCATGCGTTCGATGCGTTCAAGCAACGCGACCTTTTCCGGAGCGCTCAACGTTGCGACGGGGTCGATGTCCGCGTACAGGCTGCGGCCCATCTCGGCCTCGACCTGCGCGGCCACCTTGACCTTGCCGGCACCGCGGCGCGCAATGCCGCGCACGGCATGCGCCGACGACAGCAAGGCGTCCGCCGACAGGGAATCGGAATAGGCGAAAGCGGTCTTCTCGCCGCTGACGGCGCGCACACCCACGCCCTGGCTGATCGAGAAGCTGCCAGTCTTGACGATGCCCTCTTCCAGGCTCCACCCCTCGCTGCGCGTGTACTGGAAGTACAGGTCGGCGTAATCGACCTTGTGGGTGAAGATTTCACCCAGCGCGCGCGCCATGTCCGCTTCAGTCAGGCCCCAGGGGTCCAGCAGCAGCGATTTGGCGGTGGCAAGGGATGCAATAGCGGGATCAATGATTTTCATAGGCTCTATTCAGGGGGCGCCGGCGCGGCACGGTCGCGCGCGCTTGCGTTGACGCTCAAGACCGTATCGTAACGCCGACCAGGGGCCGGCGTCCCGCCCCACGCCAAAAGAGCCCGTGGGAGCCCGGTCCGGCAGCGGGCGGAAAATGGCGGACATTATCCGCATCTGAATCAGATGGGGGCGCAATATTGAGTATCAAGTTAAGCAATTGCGACCAGGCATTGTTCCGTCACATAACAGTTTTGTCAGCTTCCCGCGCCCCGGGCATGCGAGTTGAAGGCGCCTTGGCGTACAAGGGCGGCAAATGCACTGAACTCGTCATACAAGCATGAACAAAATGTCACCCGAGCACGCGCTCGGTTCGTTTAAGACCCATATCATTCTCACCAAGCAGGAATGCCAAAATGCATGGCAGCGCGTCAAAACCGCTGCCAAGGGATGAATTGGGCATCAGTTCAAGGCTTTGAAAGCCGACGGCAAACTCAGACTTTAAATCAGCGGCATCGCCTTGAATCCGTTCCCGCTTCGCCCGGACTTCGCCCCGATCTGCCCGTTACGCGAAACAAAGGCCCTCCAAGATGCGGCTAACCCCCGCCATTCGTCCGCCCAGCGTACCAAAGCAGCATTTGTTTCAAGTTGTCCCAAATTTGAGAATATCCTTCCCAATACTTGTTCCCTGCGGACAACCGCCAGCCTAAAGGCTCTCCGGCCCTTTTGATACAAAGTAATTAGTCCGAAAATAGAGAAGTCAAGCCGCAACTTCTGTATTATGCGAAGCACAACAAATAAACATAACTTCGCCGGCGATTAAAGCAGTTCCATAATCAGGAATAAACCATGGCCCGAGAAACATACGCAGCACTGCAAGCAAAGATCGAAAAGGAAATCAACAAGCTTCAAAAGAAGGCGGAAGTCCTTCAAACGAAGCGCCGCAAGCCCGTGATCACGTCCATCATCACGTCCATGCGTGAATACGACATCACGCCGGAAGAGATCGTCGCCGCTTATGGCGCCGGCAAGCCCGTGCGTGCTGCCGCAGGCGGCCGACGCAAGGCTGGCGCGGCTGGGCGCCCCGCTACCGCCGCCAAGCGCGCCGTTGCGCCGAAGTATCGCCACCCCCAAACCGGTGAAACCTGGAGCGGCCGCGGCAAAGCCCCGCGCTGGCTCGCCGCGGAAGAAGCCGCAGGCGCTACACGCGACAGTTTTCTTATCAAAGAATAAAACCTATTCGGCAGTAAGAAATAAAATCGGCGCACCAATCTGGTGCGCCGATTTTATTTAAGGAACCTGCCAGAAAGGCGGTCGGGACTTAGCGTAGCGGGAATTCGATTTCGCGTTCGGCCCCATTATTTCCGGGAAAATTGTCAAATATTGCACGAACCAGATAGGGCATCGTGCGCACGAAATCATCGCCCTGGCTCAGTATGAAGGCGCTGGACCGATATACCTCGGCGCCATTGCGCTGCGTATCGCGGATCTTCAAGCTGAGCGTATTGCGCTGGACGGCCATGGGCACATCGACCCAGTCGGGGCCCCAGTAACCGTAGCCAGGCCCCCACGGACGAGGTCCGTAATAGCCGCCGTAACCATAGCCGCCGTAGAAGTACGGGTCATATGGACGCCGCACCATGATCTGCGTCTGGCTCGTGCCGTAGGTAAACGAAACGTCGAAACGGGCCTTGGCTCCCGGTTGGGCCTCGACCAGTCCGGTCGCACCGATGCCGGCGCGCACCATGTCCTGATAAGACTGGTATTCCAGATTATTGGCCTGGTTGGGATCAGCCACGACAAACTGATAACTTTGGCCTTCAACGCCGGTCGGCCACTGCTGGAATGACGTCACCCGGGCCGACACGGAAGGCGCCGCACATCCGGTCAATGCCAGCACCCCCGCAACGGCCAATAACCCGGCCCAACGGCCTACACTGAACATGGACAATCTGGACATTTTGCGACTCCTCTAGCGCGCGACGGCGCCATCATACTGAGCTTTGACAGGGCCTACGGCAAAAAGTTTGCCCTAGCCCGCAAGCGCCAGGCTGCGTTCGCCGCCAGCTACTACAATAGAACCCTCGTTCAACCAGGACTGCAACTCCATGCGCACCGACACGCCCATTACCGTTTATCGCAAGGACTACCAGCCCTACCCGTACGACATTCCTGAAGTCGCCCTGGCCTTCGATCTGGCGCCCGACGCCACCGAAGTGCGTTGCACCATGCAGGTGCAGCGCAAGCCCGGCGCCAGCGCCGACGCCGCCTTGATCCTGGATGGAGAAGACCTGGAACTCGTGTCGGTAGGCGTCAACGGAGCGCCGCTGGCCGCCGACGGTTATCACCTGTCGGAACACAGCCTGGCGATCTACGGCCTGCCGGCCGACGCCACGGTCGAGATCGTCAGCCGCTGCAAGCCGTCTGCCAATTCCACGCTGATGGGCCTGTACGT
The DNA here is from genome assembly GCF_057799415.1 of Achromobacter sp. 18P8.1.1. NCBI lineage: Bacteria > Pseudomonadati > Pseudomonadota > Betaproteobacteria > Burkholderiales > Alcaligenaceae > Achromobacter > Achromobacter sp. 18P8.1.1. The sequence goes on from NZ_JBYOKH010000028.1 coordinate 57,437, forward strand.
GTCGGGCGGGAATTTCTTCACGCAGTGCGAAGCCGAGGGCTTTCGCCGCATCACGTGGTTCGCCGACCGCCCCGACGTCATGTCCCGCTATCGCGTGACGCTGCGCGCGGCGCCGCAGTACCCGGTGCTGCTGTCCAACGGCAACCTGATGGCGTCGCGCCAGTTGCCGGACGGCCGCAACGAGGTCGAATGGGAAGACCCGTTCCCCAAGCCCTGCTACTTGTTCGCACTGGTGGCCGGCAACCTGACGCACCGCGAGACCACGGTCAAGACAGCCAGCGGCCGCGATGTGCTGCTGCAGGTCTACAGCGATCCGGGGTCGGAAACCAAGACGGAATGGGCGCTGGATTCGCTGGTACGCGCGCTGCGCTGGGACGAAACCCGCTTCGGCCTGGAATTGGATCTGGACCGCTTCATGATCGTCGCCGTCCATGACTTCAATATGGGCGCGATGGAGAACAAGGGCCTGAACATCTTCAACGCCGCCTACGTGCTGGCCGACGCAGACACCGCTACGGACGCCAACTATGAAGGCATCGAGTCCGTCATCGGGCACGAATACTTCCACAACTGGACCGGCAACCGCGTGACGTGCCGCGACTGGTTCCAGCTGAGCCTGAAAGAAGGCCTGACGGTCTTCCGCGACCAGGAATTCAGCGCCGATATGATGGCGCACGGCATGGACGCGACGGCGGCCGCCAGCGCGCGCGCGGTCAAGCGCATCGACGACGTGGTGGCGCTGCGCGCCGCCCAGTTCCCGGAAGACGCCGGCCCGATGGCCCACCCCATCCGCCCCGAGAGCTACCAGGAAATCGGCAACTTCTATACGGCCACCGTGTACGAGAAAGGCGCCGAAGTCATCCGCATGCAGCACACCTTGCTGGGCGAGGAAGGTTTCCGCGCCGGCATGGACGAATACTTCCGCCGCCACGACGGCCAGGCGGTGACCTGCGACGACTTCGTCGCCGCCATGGAATCGGTCTACGTGCGCCAGCACCCGGGCCGCGACCTGTCGGTGTTCCGCCGCTGGTATCGCCAGGCGGGCACGCCGCGCGTGACCGTCAAGCTGGAGCACGACGCCGCCACGCGCCGCTGCACAGTCACGCTGACCCAGGACTGCCAACCGGTGGGCGTCGAAAAGAAGGCCGGCGCCGACTACGTCAAGGCGCCCTACCATATCCCGTTCGCGATCGGCCTGCTGAGCCGCGACGGCAGCCCCCTGCCCTTGCGCCACGACGGCGCCACCCGTGACACGGCCTTGCTGGAACTGACCACGCAAAGCCAGCAATGGGTGTTCGACGACATCGCCGAACGGCCCATGCCCTCGCTCCTGCGCGATTTCTCGGCCCCCGTCATCGTGGACTACGACTGGACCGACGAAGAGCTGGCCCTGCTGTCCGCGCACGACGGCAACCCGTTCGCCCGCTGGGAAGCCGGCCAGGAACTGGCCACGCGCCAGATCCTGGTGCTGGCCGAAGCCCGCCAGGCGGGCCGCACGCTGCACGCCGACGCCGCCTTCATCGAGGCATGGCGCGCTCAGCTGACGGACCCGGCGATCGACGCCGCCTACCGCGCCCGCGCGCTGGCGCTGCCCTCGGAAAAGACCTTGGCCGAGCGCATGCAGGCCGTGGATCCGCCCGCACTGGCCGTGGCGCGCGACTTCCTGCGCGCCGAACTCGGCCGCCAGCTTGCCGCAGAATTCCGTCAGGCCTTCGAGCAGAACCAGACGCCGGGCGAGTACAGCCCGGCCCCGGTGCCGGCTGGCATGCGCGCGCTGAAGAACCTGGCGCTGAGCCATCTGCTGGCCGCGGGCGAGCATGACGCCCAGCGCCTGGCGGAACAGCAGTACGACCGCGCAGGCAACATGACCGACAGCATGGCCGCGCTGTCCGCTTTGATCAATTACGGCCAGGGCGATTTCCCGCAGGAAGCGCTGGCTGCGTTCTACGACAAGTGGCGCGACAACCCGCTGGTGGTGGACAAGTGGTTCGCTTTGCAGGCCGCCGCCCGCTCCACGACGGTACAGACCGCGCGCGATCTGATGACGCATCCGGCGTTCACCTTGCGTACCCCGAACCGGGCGCGCGCGCTGATTTTCCAGTTCTGCCTGAACAACGCGCGCGGCATGCACCACCCGGATGGCACGGGCTACGCCTTCTGGGCCGAGCAGGTGCTGGCGCTTGACGCGCTGAATCCGGAAATCGCGGCGCGCCTGGCTCGCGCGCTGGACAACTGGTCGCGCTTCGTGCCGGCCCTGCGCACGCCCATGCAGGCCGCCCTGCAACGCGTGCGCGCACATGAAGGCCTGTCGCGCAACGTGCAGGAGATCGTATCCAAGGCTTTAGAATTCGCAGCATAGGGAGACCTTTTTGAAACGTAAAACTCTGACTCAGTACCTGGTGGAGCAACAACGCTCCGCCCAAGCCCTTGCGCCGGAAGTGCGACTGCTCATCGAAGTGGTCGCGCGCGCCTGCAAGGCCATCAGCCATGCCGTCAGCAAGGGCGCCTTGGGCGGCGTCCTGGGCAGCCTGGAAAGCGAGAACGTCCAAGGCGAAGTGCAGAAGAAGCTGGACGTGCTGTCCAACGAGATCCTGCTGGAAGCCAACGAATGGGGCGGCCACCTGGCGGCCATGGCCTCGGAAGAGATGGAAACCATCCACCTGATTCCGAACCGCTACCCCAAGGGCGAATACCTGCTGCTGTTCGATCCCCTGGACGGCTCGTCGAACATCGACGTCAACGTGTCCATCGGCACGATCTTCTCGGTGCTGCACGCCCCCCACAACGTGTCGGGCGCTCCCGTCTGCGAGCAGGACTTCCTGCAGCCGGGCGACAAGCAGGTCGTGGCCGGCTACGCCGTCTACGGGCCGCAGACCATGCTGGTGCTGACCATCGGCAAGGGCGTGGTGGGCTTTACGCTTGACCGTGAGATGGGCTCGTGGGTGCTGACACACGACAACATCCAGGTGCCGGAAGACACCAAGGAATTCGCGATCAACATGTCGAACATGCGCCACTGGGCTCCCCCGGTCAAGCGCTACGTCGACGACTGCCTGGCCGGTTCCACCGGCCCGCTGGGCAAGGACTACAACATGCGCTGGATCGCCTCGATGGTGGCGGACGTGCATCGCATCCTGACCCGCGGCGGCATCTTCATGTACCCCTGGGATGCCCGCGAACCGGGCAAGGCCGGCAAGCTGCGTCTAATGTATGAAGCCAACCCCATGAGCTTCCTGATTGAACAGGCCGGCGGCGCATCGATCAACGGCGCCCAGCGCATTATGGAAATCCAGCCCGACACGCTGCACCAGCGCGTCAGCGTGATCCTGGGATCGAAGAACGAAGTCGACCGCGTGGGCCGTTACCACGCGGAAGAAGCGGCGAAGTAAATCTTTCCCGCAAAGCAAAAGCCCCTTGATTTCTCAAGGGGCTTTTTTCATTGCGCGAGACGCGCAGTGGGGATCACTTGACCTCTTCGATGGACTTCACGTCGTCCTTGTTGACCTGGACCTTCTTGCCGTCCTTGTCGTATTCATACATGCCGGACTTCTTGTCGTAAGACGGCGTGTCGGGCGTCACGGTCGAGCTTCCGTCCCGATTCTGAATGACCGAGGGCGACGAGCATCCGGCCAGCACCCCAACTCCGGTCACCACCAGGGCCAACGTCATGGTCTTCAGGTTCATGGGCGTGTTCTCCAAGTGTGATTAGGTGGATTCACTGTATCGGTAACCTGGCCCCAAATCCGTGTCGGGTTGTGGTCAAAATGCATAAGAACGTAATACACCCATCCCACATCGTAAAAAAACCCCTCGAGGCCAGGCCTTCGAGGGGTTTTGCGCTTACATAAACCGCAAGCGGTTACACCTTGGCGTTCGCCTCAATGAAATGGCGGACGGCGGCGACGCTGCAATCCATGACTTCCACGCGTTGCGGCAGCGATTCCAGATTGGCGAGGTTGCCCGGAGGCGTGGCAGGACGGCCCAGCGCCTCTTCGATGGTTTCGGAGAACTTCGCCGGCAAGGCGGTTTCCAGGACCAGCATCGGCACGCCCGGTTCGATGAATTCGCGCGCGACCTTCACGCCATCGGCCGTATGCGGGTCGACCAGCACGCCGGTCCCTTCGTAGACCGAACGGATGGTCGCCAGGCGGTCTTCGTGCGAGCTGGCGCCCGATACGAAGCCATAGCGCGATTCGAACTGCGGTTTCAGGTCGGACAGGTCGAACGAGCCGTCCTTGGCCAACGACGTCCACAAGGCCTTCACGCGGGCCGGATCGCGGCCCACCAGCTCGAACACGAAGCGTTCGAAGTTGGATGCGCGCGAAATGTCCATCGACGGGCTGGACGTGGCGTAGGTCTGTTCGGCCGGACGCGGACGGTAGATGCCCGTGCGGAAGAATTCTTCCAGCACGTTGTTCTCGTTCGTGGCCAGGACCAGGCGGCGCACCGGCAAGCCCATGCTGCGCGCGATATGGCCCGACAGGATGTTGCCGAAGTTGCCCGAGGGCACGGCGAACGACACCTGCTGGCCCGGCTTGTCGGTTGCGCGCAACCAGCCGTGGAAGTAGTACACCACCTGGGCGGCGATGCGCGCCCAGTTGATGGAGTTCACGGCGCCCAGGCGGTACTTCGTCTTGAACGCCAGATCGCCGGCCAGGGCCTTGACGATGTCCTGGGCTTCATCGAACACGCCGCGCACGGCGATGTTGTGGATGTTCTCGTCTTGCAGCGAATACATCTGCGCGCGCTGGAAAGCACTCATGCGGCCATGCGGCGACAGCATGAAGACGGCCACGCCCTGCTTGCCGCGCAGCGCGTACTCGGCCGCCGAGCCCGTGTCGCCGGACGTGGCGCCCACGATGTTCAGCGTGGTGCCGCGCTTGGCCAGCACGTATTCGAAGACCTGGCCCAGGAACTGCATGGCCATGTCCTTGAAGGCCAGCGTCGGTCCTTCGGACAGGCCCAGCAGCGACAGGCCGCCGTCCAGCGGACGCAGCGGGACGATGTCTTCGCTGTTGAAGATCTCTTGCGTGTAGGCCGCGCGAGTCAGGCGGCGCAGGTCGTCCGCCGGGATGTCGGTGGCGAACAGCGACAGCACTTCGAAGGCGAGGTCCGCGTAGGACAGGCCGCGCCAGGATTCGAGCGTCTGCTCGGACACCTGGGGCAGTTGTTCCGGCATGGCCAGCCCGCCGTCGGGCGCCAGGCCTTCCAGCAGGATGTCGGAGAACCCCTGGGGATTCATGCCGCCACGAGTAGAGAGGTATTTCATGTCAAGTTCTCCACGCGCAATCGCGTGACCTTGGACCGCACGAACGGCAAGGACTCGATGCGCTCGATGGCTTGGTTGACGTTGCCTTCCACGGCTTCGTGCGTCAGGAAGATGATGTCCGCGCCGCCGATGTGCGACGGCTGCTGGATCATCGACCCGATCGAGATGGAGCGGTCGGCCAGGATGCGGGCGATGTCCGCCAGCACGCCGGGCTGGTCGTCCACCCGCAAGCGCAGGTAGTACGACGTGCTGACGAGTTCGATCGGCAGGATCGGCGTGTCGGACATGGCATCCGGCTGGAAGGCCAGGTGCGGAACGCGGTTGCCCGGGTCGGCGGTGTGCAGGCGGGTGACGTCCACCAGATCGGCCACGACGGCCGACGCGGTGGGCTCTTCGCCCGCGCCCTGGCCGTAGTACAGCGTGGGGCCGACGGCGTCGCCCTTGACCAGCACGGCGTTCATCGCGCCTTCGACATTGGCCAGGAGGCGCTCGGACGGCACCAGCGCCGGATGCACGCGCAGTTCGATGCCGTCGGGACGGCGCTTGGTGATGCCCAGCAACTTGATGCGGTAGCCCAGGCGTTCGGCGTGCTCGATGTCTTCAGCGGCCAGCTGCGAAATGCCTTCGATGTAGGCGCGGTCGAACTGCACCGGCACGCCGAAGGCCAGCGAGGCCAGCAAGGTCAGCTTGTGCGCGGCGTCCACGCCTTCCACGTCGAACGTGGGGTCGGCTTCGGCGTAGCCCAGGCGTTGGGCCTCGGCCAGCACGTCGGCGAACGGCAGGCCGCGCGAACGCATTTCCGACAGGATGAAGTTGGTGGTGCCGTTGATGATGCCGGCCACCCACTGGATGCGGTTGGCGGTCAGGCCTTCGCGGATCGCCTTGATGATGGGGATGCCGCCGGCGACTGCCGCTTCGAAGGTGACCATCACGCCGCGCTCGTAGGCGGCGGCGAAGATCTCGTTGCCGTGCTTGGCCAGCAGCGCCTTGTTCGCGGTGACGACGTGCTTGCCGTTGGCGATGGCTTCCATCACCAGTTCCAGCGCCAGCGTGTCGCCGCCGATCAGTTCGACGACGATGTCGATTTCGGGATCGCGCACCAGCGCGTGCACATCGGTATCGACCTTGATCGAGTCACCCACGCGGGCGCGGGCCTTGACCACATCGCGCACGGCGGCGCGCGTGACTTCAATGCGGCGGCCGGCGCGGCGCGCGATTTCCTCGGCGTTGCGAGACAGCACGGTCCACGTGCCGCCACCGACTACGCCCAGACCGAGCAGGCCCACCTTCATGGGATTCATCGCGCCGCCATCTGCGGGCGGGCGTTGAGGGGAATTCATTTCAGTTCTCCAAATTGCTGTGCGATGCTGTACAGCACCGGTGACGCAAAAACAGTTGCTGCCCTATCGGGATGCCGCGGCTCCGGCTCCGCCGGTCCGCAGGCATGCCCCCTTGAGGGGGAAGCGCGCAGCGCTGCGGGGGTGGGCTCCCATCATTTCAGCAAGCCGTCCTTGCGGAACATCTCTTTGATGCCTCGCACCGCCTGCCGGGTGCGCTGCTCGTTTTCGATAAGAGCGAAGCGGACGTAGTCGTCGCCATACTCGCCGAAGCCGATCCCGGGGGACACGGCCACTTTCGCATCCGACAGGACACGCTTGGCAAATTCCAAAGAGCCCATCGCCCTGTAGGGCTCGGGGATCTGCGCCCAGATATACATGGACGCCTTGGGAATCTCCACATTCCAACCTGCTTCATGCAGACCGCGCACGAGCACGTCGCGGCGGCTTTGGTACTGGGCCACGATCTCGTTCACGCAGTCCTGCGGGCCGTCCAGGGCGGCGATGGACGCCACCTGGATCGGCGTGAACGTACCGTAGTCGTGATAGCTCTTGATGCGCGCGAGCGCGTTGACCAGTTCGCGGTTGCCGACCATGTAGCCGATGCGCCAGCCGGCCATGTTGTAGCTTTTGCTCATCGTGAAGAACTCGACGGCGACATCGCGCGCGCCGGGCACTTGCATGATGGAAGGCGCCACGTAGCCGTCGAAGGTGATGTCGGCGTAGGCCAGGTCATGCACGACGAGGATGTCGTGTTCCTTGGCCAGCGTCACCACGCGTTCGAAGAACGACAGGTCCACGCACTGGGCGGTCGGGTTGCTGGGAAAGCCCAGCACCATCATTTTAGGCTTCGGGATGGACTCGCGCACCGCGCGTTCCAGTTCCTCGAAGAAATCCACGCCCGGCGTCATGCGCACGGACCGGATGTTGGCGCCGGCGATGACGGCGCCATAGATGTGGATCGGGTAGCTGGGGTTGGGCACCAGCACCGTGTCGCCGCGGTCCAGCGTGGCCAGCATCAGGTGGGCCAGGCCTTCCTTGGACCCGATGGTGACGATGGCTTCGGAATCCGGGTCGAACTCGACTGCGTAGCGGCGCTGATACCAGTCGCAGATGGCCTTGCGCAGGCGCGGGATGCCCTTGGACACCGAGTAGCCGTGGGTGGTCGGGCGCGAGGTGGCTTCCACCATCTTTTCGACGATGTGCTGGGGGGTCGCGCCGTCCGGATTGCCCATCGACATGTCGATGATGTCTTCGCCCCGTCGACGCGCCGCCATCTTGAGTTCGCCGGTGATGTTGAAAACATACGGGGGCAAACGCTCGATGCGGGAGAATTTCCTCATGATGGGAATCCTTAAGGGACGAAAGGCAAAAACCGGGGCGCGGCCGCGCGTAGGGGAAAGCGGCTCAAAGCCGCGCCAGCACACGTTTGCAGCGCAACAAAACCCTGTAATCTAGCGCAAGCGCGGCTAGGCGGCAAATGGGGCGGAAAAACCCCCATTTCCCGAGTGGATACAGAGCAACATCTGTACATCCTGATGCGCTATTATCAAGCCACAAAGCCGGAGTTTTTATTGAAGCTGCATACCGATCCTGCGACGGCCGCTCTGAACACCGTCACCGCTTACGGTGAGGGTTATATCGAGGTCAACCAGGTACGTTTTTCCTCCTCGGTGGCCTTTGGCCCCGAAGGCGAAGTGACCGAATGGCCCGTTGAGTCGCCGGCCGACATTACCTCCCCCCTGTTGCACCAGGCGGCCGGCTTGACCGAGCCCGTCCGCGATCCCATGGCATTCCTGGACGAACCGGAAGCCGCCCCCAGCCGCCCGGCCAATGCGCCCGAGGTGCTGCTGGTCGGCACAGGCGCCCGCCAGCAATTCCTGCGCCCCGAAGTGTTGCGTCCCCTGTTGGCCATGGGCATCGGCGTCGAGATCATGGACACGCACGCCGCCTCCCGCACCTACAACATCCTGATGGCTGAGGGCCGCCGCGTCGTGGTCGCCCTCATCCCTCCCAATGGAGAATCCCAGAAATGACGCCCAGTATCGGCAAGCCCGCCCCGCAGTTCACCGCTGAAAGCACCATTGGTCCGATCAGCCTTGAACAATGCCAGGGCCGTGCCGTCATCCTGTACTTCTACCCCAAGGACAACACCCCTGGCTGCACGACCGAAAGCCAGGACTTCCGCGACCTGAACGCCGAATTCCTGGCAGCCAGCGCGGTGGTCATCGGCATCTCGCGCGATTCGCTGAAATCGCATGAGAACTTCAAGGCCAAGTACGAACTTCCTTTCCCCCTCATCTCCGACGCCGACGAAACCGTGTGCAACCTGTTCGGCGTCATCAAGCAGAAGAATATGTATGGCAAGCAGGTGCGAGGCATTGAGCGCAGCACCTTTTTGATCGATGCCTATGGCGTGCTGGTGCAGGAGTGGCGCGGGGTGAAGGTCCCGGGCCACGCCAAGGAAGTCCTGCAGGCCGCAAAAAGTATCGGTTAGCCGTACAGGAACACCCGTCAGGCGCTATAGCCGGCCCACACTGGAGAGTGACGCATATGCCGCTTCCGAAGTTGCCTACCCGCCCCGCAGCCATCCTGACCTTCCCCTCGGGCGAAACCGCCCGGGCGCAGGCCCGCACCACCAAGACTGCCGCTGCGCGGTCCAACACCCAAGCCGTACTTGCCGAGGACGACGAGGACGAGCTGCTCGTCCAGCCTGAACTCGACGGCATGGCGTCTCCGGCACGCAAGGCGCAGATTCCCGCGCCGACCCGCCAGGTGCCGCCGCCACCTCCTGCCGCCACCCCCGCCCGCACGGAAGCGCGTGCGGCCAAACCCGCCCAGACGGCCTCCAAGCGCGCCAAGCCGCGCGCCCAGAACGAGCCGCGCAAGCTGTTCGTGCTGGACACCAACGTCCTGCTGCACGATCCCAGCTCGCTGTTCCGGTTCGAAGAGCACGACATCTTCCTGCCGATGATGACGCTGGAAGAACTGGACCACCAGAAAAAGGGCATGTCGGAAGTGGCGCGCAACGCGCGCCAGGTCAGCCGCTCTCTGGATGCGCTGGTGCAAGACACCACCCAGCTGGACGAAGGGCTGGAGCTGACCAAGCTGGGCAACAAGGACGCCACCGGTCGCCTGTTGTTCCAGACGACCGCCATCCACAGCACCCTGCCCTCCGACCTGCCGATGGGCAAGGCCGACAACCAGATTCTGGGCGTCGTCCGGGCTCTGCAGGAAAAGTACCCGCAGCGCGAAGTCGTGCTGGTGTCCAAAGACATCAACATGCGCTTGAAGGCGCGCGCGCTGGGCATGGCCGCCGAAGACTACTTCAACGACCACGTCCTGGAAGACTCGGACCTGATGTATTCGGGCGTGATGCAGTTGCCCGAAGATTTCTGGAACAAGCACGGCAAAGACGTCGAGTCCTGGCAGCAAGGCGGCACCACCTTCTACCGTATCCACGGCCCGCTGTGTTCGCAGTTCGTCGTCAACCAGTTCGTCTACTTCGAAGGCCAGATGCCGCTGTACGCGCAAGTGCGCGAAGTCAGCGGCAAGATGGCGGTGCTGGCCACCCTGCGCGACTACACCCACGGCAAGAACAACGTCTGGGGCATCACGGCGCGCAACCGCGAACAGAACTTCGCCATGAACCTGCTGATGAACCCGGAATGCGACTTCGTGTCGCTGCTGGGCCAGGCGGGTACCGGCAAGACGCTGCTGGCGTTGGCGGCAGGCATCACGCAGGTGCTGGAGACCAAGCGCTACACCGAAATCATCATGACCCGCGTCACGGTGCCCGTCGGTGAAGACATCGGTTTCCTGCCCGGCACGGAAGAAGAGAAGATGCTGCCGTGGATGGGCGCGCTGGAAGACAACCTGGATGTGCTCAACATGGGCGATGGCGAGGGCAACGGGGACTGGGGGCGCGCCGCCACCATGGACCTGATCCGTTCGCGCATCAAGGTGAAGTCGCTGAACTTCATGCGCGGCCGCACGTTCCTGAACAAGTACCTGATCATCGACGAAGCGCAGAACCTGACGCCCAAGCAGATGAAAACGCTGGTGACCCGCGCGGGCCCTGGCACCAAGGTGATCTGCCTGGGCAACGTCGCCCAGATCGATACGCCGTATCTGACCGAAGGCAGTTCGGGCCTGACGTTCGTCGTCGACCGCTTCAAGGGCTGGCCGCATTCGGGGCACGTCACGCTGCAGCGCGGCGAACGTTCCCGCCTGGCCGACTACGCGGGGGATGTGCTGTAGGGCATCCGCGCTACCGGCATGAAAAAAGCCCCTTGAGTCATCAAGGGGCTTTTTTTTGCCGTGGCAACGACGCCGACGATTACTTGTCGGCGGCGTTGGTGATGGCGTTGCCGGCCCGGGACATGTCACGACCCATGCCCGCGACGGTATTGCAACCGGCGAGCACGAATCCGAACACGACAAAGGCGGTCAGCACGATCTTGCCGCGCATGCTGGAACTCCTGAACAATAGAAAGAGGCGGTGCCGGAATCAGGCGATCTGCACGCGCAGTTCGCCCAGGCCTTCCACGCCGCCGGTGATCACATCGCCTTGCACGACCGCGCCCACGCCTTCCGGGGTGCCGGTGAAGATGATGTCGCCCGGCTGCAGTTCGAACAGGCCCGACAGGTACGAGATGCTTTCGGGGATGTTCCACAGCATCTGCGAAATGTCGCTGGACTGCTTGCGCTGGCCGTTCACGTCCAGCCAGATCGCGCCCTTGTCCAGCGTGCCCACGACGCTGCGCGGGTGGATCGGGCCCATCGGGGCGGACGCGTCGAAGGCCTTTCCGATTTCCCAGGGGCGGCCCTGCTTCTTCATTTCGCCTTGCAGGTCGCGGCGGGTCATGTCCAGGCCCAACGCATAGCCCCACACGCATTCATTGGCTTCTTCGACCGGAATATTGCGGCCGCCCTTCCCCAGCACCACGACCAGTTCCATCTCGTAGTGCAGGTTGGAGGTCTTGGGCGGATAGGCCATCTTGCCGGTTTCGCCATCGGCCACGCTCAGCACGGCATCAGCCGGCTTGCAGAAGAAGAACGGGTCTTCGCGGCCGGTGAAACCCATTTCCTTGGCGTGCTCGGCGTAATTGCGGCCAACGCAATACACGCGGCGGACCGGGAACAGCGCGGCGCTGCCGGCAACGGGAACCGCGACGGGCGGCTGGGGAGGTAGTACGTAGTCCATGAGCGATCAACCTATGACAAATACGTGAGGCGGGCAGTTTTATCTTGGGGCGGCCCGGATATCGAAAATCATCCGCGAGTTTATCGCTTTCCCGGGCGCAAGGCGCGAGCCTTGCGCGTTCAGGAAAACGTAGGGATATCCCCATCGAAAACGACCAGGCGTTCGATGAAATCGGCCATGTAGGCCTTCATCTCCTGGTGCGCCGGGGACACCTGGTAGCGATCATGCGCGGCGCCATCCGCAAAGGCGGCCACGACCGCGTGGGTCAGGCCGTCAGAGCGTGCGGCCTGGTTGGGCCGGAAGGCGTATCCGGCCACCCCGTCGCATTCCGCCAGGACCCGGTCGCAGTAAGCCTGGACCCGCCCATGGAATTCCGCATCGGCCGCCGCCGACAGTTGCAACATCACGACATGCAGGAACATCAGGACTCCTTTTTCACGCGGGTCGCGGCCAGCCAGACGCGCGACACCAATCCCATGATGCCGTCTCGCAACAGCAGCACGCACAAGACAAAGATCGCGCCCTGGACGATCAGCACCCAGGACCCCAGCGGCGCCAGGTAGTTCTGCAGCGACACGAAAGTCAGCGCCCCCGCAAGCGGCCCGAATACCGTGCCGATGCCGCCCAGCAGCGCCATCAACACGACTTCGCCGTTGGCATGCCAGTGCACGTCGGTCAGCGAGGCCACGCCGAACACCAGCACCTTCAGCCCGCCCGCCAACCCCGCCACGGAGGCCGACAGCGTGAACGCGATCAGCTTGTAGCGCGACGTGGAATACCCCAGCGACCGGGCGCGTTGTTCGTTGTCGCGCACCGAGCGGATGACTTCGCCGAACGGGGAATTCAGCACGCGCAGGACGAAGGCGTAGCCCAGCGCGAACACGGCCAGCGTGAAGTAGTACATCGGCATCACGCTGTTCAGGTCGAAGACGCCGAAGAGCTTGCCGCGCGGCACGCTTTGCAGCCCGTCCTCGCCGCCGGTGAATCCTGCTTGCACCGCGATGAAGTAGACCAGCTGCGACAGCGCCAGCGTGATCATCGCGAAGTAGATGCCCTGCCGCCGGATCGCGATGGCGCCGAACAGCAGGCCCAGCAGGCCGCCCGTCACCACGCCGGCCAGCAAGCCCAGTTCCGGCGTGGCGCCGAACAGCTTCATGACGATGCCGGTGGCATAGGCTGCCGCGCCGAAGAACGCCGCATGGCCGAAGGACAGCAGGCCCACATAGCCCACCAGCAGGTTGAAGGCTGCCGCGAACAGGGCGAAGCACAGCACCTTCATCAGGAACGTGGGATACACGAACCAGGGCGCGATCAACGCCACCACCGCCAGCACCGCCATCGACACGCGCATCGCGCGCCGGCTCAGTTGCACAGGTTGCCTCGTCGCTTCCGCGGCCAGCACGTTCTGCACCTGCAGGGGCTTGCCGAACAGCCCCGCCGGCTTGCACAGCAGCACCAGCACCATGATGATGAAGATCGCCAGGTTGGCGGCTTCGGGGTAGAAGACCTTGGTCAAGCCTTCGATGATGCCCAGCCCGAAACCGCTGACGATGGCGCCCATGATGGAGCCCATGCCGCCGATCACCACCACCGCGAACACGACCACCACCAGATTCGATCCCATCATCGGACTGACCTGATAGATGGGCGCTGCGATCACGCCCGCCACCGACGCCAGCGCGACGCCCAGCGCATAGGTCAGTGTGATCAGCAGCGGCACGTTGATGCCGAACGAACGCACGATCGTCGGGTTTTCCGTCGCCGCGCGCAGCATCGCGCCCACTCGCGTCTTCTCGATCAGCACCCACACGGCCAGGCACAGCACCAGCGACACCGCCACGGCCCAGCCGCGGTACCAGGGCAGGAACATGAAGCCCAGGTTGACGCCCCCGGTCAGCGCCTTGGGGATGGTGTAGGGCAGCCCCGACACGCCATAGGCCTGGCGCAGGCCGCCTTCGATCAGCAACGCAATGCCGAAGGTGAGCAGCAGCCCGTACAGATGGTCCATGCGATAGGTGCGCGAGATCAGCAAGCGCTCCGTCACGATGGCAAACACCGCCATGATGAGCGGCACCAGCACAAGCGCCGCCCAGTAGTTCACGCCCAGGTAGTTCAACAGCATCCAGGCCAGGAACGCGCCCGCCGTGTACTGCGCGCCATGGGCGAAGTTGATGATGTTCAACAGGCCGAAAATCACCGCCAGGCCGATCGAGAGCAAGGCGTAGAAAGAACCGTTGATCAGGCCAAGCAGCAGCTGGCCGAACAGCGCCGTGGACGGCACTCCGAAAATTTCGAACACAGGCATTCTCCTCTCAGACGCCCAGGCGACGCGCGATCCGGGCAGGATCGCGGCGCGCTTCATCCGCCGACAGCCGGTCGACCACGCAGCCATGCTCCATGACGTAGTGGCGGTCGGCCACCTTGGTCGCGAAGCGGAAGTTCTGCTCGACCAGCACGATGGTGAAGCCCCGCTCCTTCAAGGTGCGGATGGCTTGCCCGATCTGCTGCACGATGACGGGCGCGAGCCCTTCGGTGGGTTCGTCCAGCAGGATCAACTGAGCGCCCGTGCGCAGGATGCGCGCGATGGCCAGCATCTGCTGTTCACCGCCCGACAGGTTGCCGCCCGAGCTGGCACTGCGTTCGCGCAGGTTGGGGAACAGCGTGTAGATCTCGTCCAGCGACATGCCGCCCGCGGCCAGGCGCGGCGGCAGCATCAGGTTTTCGGTCACGTTCAGGCTGCGGAACACCGCGCGCTCCTCGGGGCAATACACCACGCCCAGGCGCGGAATGCGGTGCGGCGCCATGCCCACCGTTTCCTGCCCGTTCAGGCGGATGGAGCCGCGCCGCTTGTCCAGGATGCCCATGATGGCGCGCAGGGTCGTCGTCTTGCCCGCGCCGTTGCGGCCCAGGATGGTGACGAGTTCGCCCCGGTTCACGTCGATATCCACGCCATGCAGCACGTGCGATTCGCCGTACCAGGCATTGAGGTCTTTGATCGCCAGCATCTCAGTGCGTCTCCTCGTCAGAGCCCATATAGGCGGTGATGACGCGCTCGTCGCGGGAGACGGCTGCGTAGTCGCCCTGCGCCAGCACCGCGCCGCGCGCGAGCACGGTGATGGTGTCGGACAGGTCGGCCACCACCGACAGGTTGTGCTCGACCATGAGGATGCTCCGGTTCACCGACACGCGCCGGATCAGCGCGGCGATGCGGGCGACGTCTTCCTGGCCCAGCCCCGCCATGGGCTCGTCCAGCAGCATGATCTCGGGTTCCAGCGCCAAGGTCATGGCGATTTCCAGCGCACGCTTGCGGCCGTAAGGCAGCAGCGCAGCCGTGGTCTCCGCCAGCGGCGCCAGGCCCACCGCGTCCAGCAGCTCCATCGCGCGGCCATTCAGGCGGTCGACGCTGCGCCGGCTGCGCCAGAAGCGCAGGCCGTCGCCATGCTGGCGCATCAGCGCCACGCGCATGTTCTGCAGCACGGTCAAGCCCAGGAACACGGCGGATATCTGGAATGAGCGGACGATGCCCAGGCGCGCGATCTGCTCCGGCGCAAGAGAGGTGATGTCGCGGCCGCGGTAATGGATGACGCCCGCATCCGGCGTCAGGAATTTGGTCAGCAGGTTGAAGCAGGTGGTCTTGCCGGCGCCGTTGGGGCCGATCAGCGCGTGGATGGAGCCTTCTTGCAGGGCGAGGGTCACGCCATCGACGGCATTGAAGCCGCCGAACCGCTTGACCAGCCCCTGGGCGGACAGAACCGCTTGGGTGCTCATGGGGGCGCTCCTACATGCGGGCCAACAGGCCGCCGTCAATCGCCAGGACGTGCCCGTTGACGAACGACGCGCCCGGCGACGCCAGGTAGACCACGGCAGGCGCAATGTCTTCCGGCGCGGCCCAGCGCCCGGTCGGCACGGCAGACGACAGGAACGACTGGAATTGCGGATTGTCCTGCAGCCCTTGCGTGAAATCCGTGCGGACGAAACCCGGCGCAAGCGCGTTGCAGGTCACGCCGCTGGCGCCGTATTCCACGGCCAGCGCCCGCGTGAACGCCGCGATGGCGCCCTTGGCGGTCGCGTACGCGGCGATGTTCGGCATGGTCGCCTGCCCTGCCACCGACGACATCAGGATGATGCGGCCGAAGCCGCGCTTGCCCATCCCGGGCAAGACGGCGCGGGCGCAATGGAACGCGCCGTTGACGTGCACGTTCTGCAGCGCCTGCCACTCGGCCGGCGTCATCTCCACCACGGGTTTGCGGTTCTGGTTGCCGGCATTGCTGACCAGCACGTCGATGGCCAACCCGGCGGCCTCCAATTGGGCGACAGCTGCGGCCACCGCCTCGCCATCCGCCACGTCAAACGGTGCGCTGCGCGCCTTGATGCCATCCGCGGCCAGCTGCGCGCAGGCGGCATCGCAGGCCTCGATCGACAGGTCGTTGACGACGACCTCCGCGCCGGCCATCCCCAGGCCCCGCGCGATGGCGAAGCCCAACCCCCTGGCTGCCCCCGTCACCAGCGCGACGCGCCCCGCCAGACCGAACGTCTGGTCCAGATAGTCGTGTTTCAAGCTTGTCTCCTTGTTTTATATGCACCGGATCTCTGGGTCCGGCCTGTGTCGCCTTTGCTTCGTCGATGCAAAAACAAAGTTGACATCAATCTCAATATACGCGACTATTTTTAAACACTCAATAACAAGATTTTTACTTTATCTTCAATAACGAGTTACGGCTAGGAGACAACCATGGCCCTCGAAACCCCCGGCTGCCCTGCGGCCAATGCGCTGCCGCCGCTGGCCTCGCGCTTCCTGAAAGTCGCCGATCTGCCCTGGAAACCCACCCAGGTGGAAGGCATCGAAATGAAGGTGCTGATGCAGGACAAGGAGTCCGGCTTGCTCACCGCCCTCTTCCGCTGGCAGCCCGGCACCGAACTGCCGCTGCACGAGCACGTGGAAGTCGAGCAGACCTATGTGCTGGAGGGATCCATCGTGGATGCCGAAGGCGAAGTGTGCGCAGGCGACTACGTCTGGCGCCCGCGCGGCAACCAGCACGTGGCGCGCGCGCCCAACGGCGCGCTGGTGTTGAGCTTCTTCCTGAAACCCAATCTGTTCATCGACGCCTACGCCGGCCAGACGCTGGAGTAGGCCGACCCGCCGTGCAAGACCCCGCATGACCGCCCGGCACAGGGCGGCGCGCAAAGAACCAAGCCCCCGAGGAGACACCCCATGAAGACCCGTATCAAGAACAGCCTTGCCGCCTGCGTGCTGGGCACCCTGTCCCTGTCCGCCCAGGCGCAGGTGTCGGACGATGTCGTGAAGATCGGCGTGCTGGGCGACCAGTCCGGCATGATGGCCGACCTGTCCGGCAAATTCGGCGTGGAAGCCGTGAAGATGGCCGTCGAGGATTTCGGCGGTACCGTGCTGGGCAAGCCCATCGAAGTGATTTCCGCCGACCACCAGAACAAGGTGGACATCGGCGTGTCGATCGCGCGCCGCTGGTATGAAAACGACAAGGTCGACCTGATCCTGGACGTACCCAACTCGGCCATCGCGCTGGCGGTGCAGGACCTGACCCGCCAGATGAAACGCGTCGTGATCTTCACCAGCGCGGGGTCGGCCGATCTGACGGGCAAGGCCTGCTCGCCCAACGGCATGCACTGGACGTACGACACCTACGCCTACGCCACGGGCGTAGCCAACGGCGTGATGGAGGACGGCGGCAAGAGCTGGTACTTCATCACGTCCGATTACGCGTTCGGCCATTCGCTTGAGCGCGACGCAATGGCGGTGGTGAAGGCCAAGGGAGGCCAGGTCGTCGGCAGCGTACGCCACCCCATCGCCAGTTCGGACTTCTCGTCGTTCCTGTTGCAGGCGCAGGCCTCCAAGGCGCAGGTGATCGGCCTGGCCAACGGCAGCGGCGACACCATCAACAGCATCAAGCAGGCGTTCGAGTTCGGCATCATGGGCAGCAAGCAGCGCGTGGCCGCCCTATTCATGAGCATCGTGGACGTACGCAGCGTGGGCCTGGAATATGCCCAGGGCCTGAACCTGGTCGAACCCTTCTACTGGGATCAGGACGACAAGGCGCGCCAATGGTCCGAACGCTATTTCAAGCGCACCGGCCGCATGCCTTCAATGGTGCAGGCCAGCAACTACAGCGCCACGATGCATTACCTGAACGCCGTCAAAGCCGCCGGCACCGACGGGTCCGAACCCGTGCTCAAGAAAATGCACGACACGCCCATCAATGACTTCATGACGGAAAACGGCCGCATCCGCGAAGACGGCCGGGTCATGCGCGACCTGTACCTGTTCCAGGTGAAGAAGCCGTCCGAGTCCAAGCGCGACTGGGACTACTACAACCTGGTGCGCAAGATCCCCGCCGAGCAGGCCTTCCGCCCGCTGAAGGACGGCGGCTGCGCGTTGGTGAAGTCGTGATGGCCGGCGCGCTTGGGCTTCTGGCCGGCAAGCGCGCCGTGGTCACGGGGGGCGCCAACCCCCGTGGCATCGGCGCGGCCGTCGTCGAACTCTTTCTTGCGCAAGGCGCGACGGTGGCCGTGCTGGACCAGGCTTATCCCGAAAGCGCCGCCCCCGCGCTGGCGCAGGGCCGCGTGGACCTGCATTGCGACGTGTCGCAGGCCGCGTCCTGCGAAGCGGCCCTGGCCCATGCGGCGCAAGTGCTGGGGGGCGTGGATATCCTGGTCAACAATGCGGGCATCGTCGCCGCCACGCGCATCTGGGATCTGGAAGAAGACGAATTCCGCCGCATGATCGACGTGAACCTGACCGGGACCTACAACGTCACGCATGCAGCGTTGCCGGCCCTGCTGGAAAGCACCCGGCGCCCCGCCATCGTCAACCTGGGCTCCACCGCCGCCTTGCGCGGCGGCGGGCTG
The DNA here is from genome assembly GCF_057799415.1 of Achromobacter sp. 18P8.1.1. Taxonomy (NCBI): domain Bacteria; kingdom Pseudomonadati; phylum Pseudomonadota; class Betaproteobacteria; order Burkholderiales; family Alcaligenaceae; genus Achromobacter; species Achromobacter sp. 18P8.1.1. The sequence goes on from NZ_JBYOKH010000028.1 coordinate 76,131, forward strand.
CTGGGCGGATCGCACTACGCGGCCTCCAAGGGCGGCGTCATCAGTTTCACCAAGGCGCTGGCCCGCGAGCTGGGGCCGCGCGGCGTGCGCGCCAACTGCGTGGCGCCGGGCATTATCGAAACCGACATGACGCTCGGCAAATTCGGCGAAAATTGGGAACAAGAACTCAAACAGGGCATTCCGTTGCAACGTTTCGGCCTACCCGCCGACGTCGCCCAAGCCATCCTTTTCCTGGCCTCGGACCTGTCCTCCTACTCAACCGGCATCGTGGTCGACGTCAACGGCGGCTTCCACATTCACTAGGCATTCCCAGAAGCAATGAGCACTCCCGACCGCATGCTGTCCATCCTCGACCTCTTTCGCGACGGCACCACCGCCGCGTTCCAGGAAGACGTCATGGCGCATCTGGAGTGCTCGCGCGCCACCGCCTACCGGTATCTGAAATCGCTGACCGAAAGCGGCCTGTTGGCCCCAACCGCCGGCGGCGCCTACGTGCTGGGGTCGCGCATCATCGAACTGGACCGGCACCTGCGCCAGCACGATCCGCTGATGCGCGCCGCCCGCGACGTGATGCGCGCCACCGGCGACGAGCTTCACGCCAACCTGATGCTGTGCAGCTACTACGGCGACAAGGTGCTGTGCGTGGACCGCTACTGGACGGACAACTCCATCGAATCCAGCTATGCGCGCGGCCGTCCGTTCCCGATGTTCCGGGGCGCCACCGCCAAGCCCATCCTGGCCAATCTGCCGCCCTACCAGTTGCGCAACCTGATGCTGTGGCATGCGGCCGAAATCCGCGAAGCGGGGCTGGGGGAAGACTGGGATGCGTTCCGCGCAAACCTGAAACGGCTGCGCACCGCGGGCGTGTGCGTCTCGCATGGCGAGGTCGACCGCGGCCTGATGGGGATCGGCGCGGCGATCTTCAGCGGGGAACAGAAAGTGGTCGGCAGCCTGGTGTTCATCGCCTCGCAAGCCCATACCTCAGCGGCGCGCCTGGACATCCTGCAGGCGCGGATCCAGGTGGCGGCAGCCGAGGTTTCCCAGAACTTGCAGGCTCCGCAAAGCAACGGCGCGGCGGCGATCGGCATTATGCCGTCGCGGCCGCGCCGCATCAGAGCGCCGGCCGGTGCAGCACCGGCGCGGCCCAAAGCCTGATCAGGCCTTGTTGTAGCGTTCCACGCTGTTCACGATTTCTTCGTGGGCAGCGTCGACGCCCTTCCAGCCCTTGACCTTGACCCACTTGCCCTTCTCGAGATCCTTGTAGTGCTCGAAGAAGTGCTGGATGCGCGCGACGTCTTCGGTCGGCAGATCCTCGTAGGACTTGATGTTGCGGTACGGGGGGTACAGCTTTTCGATCGGCACGGCCAACAGCTTGGCGTCGCCGCCCGACTCGTCGTCCATTTCCAGCACGCCGATGGCGCGGCAGCGCACGACGGCGCCGATCTGGATCGGGAACGGAGTCAGCACCAGCACGTCGGCGGGGTCACCGTCGTCGGACAGGGTCTGCGGGATGTAGCCGTAGTTGCACGGGTAGTGCATGGCCGTCAGCATGAAGCGGTCAACGAAAATCGCACCCGTTTCTTTGTCGACCTCGTACTTGACCGGGTCGGCGTTCATGGGGATTTCGATGATGACGTTGAAGTCTTCCGGCAGCTTCTTGCCAGGGGAGACGCGATCAAGACTCATGATTCAACCTTGTTGTTTGTCTGAAGAAATGTTCAAAGCGAGCCGTCGTCCTTGAACGGCGGCTTGGTGGCCGGCACCGGCACCGCGGCAGGCGCGGGCTTCGGGCTGGCGGGAGGCGCCGGCGAGTACGTCGGCACGGGCTCGTCGAAAGCCGCCGCCGGAATCGGGGCGCTGTCGAAGTACTCGTCGATGTCGGACGTGCCGCCAGCCAGCGGCGCGTCTTCGGGCGCCAGCGCGCGGTCGCGCTGGTCCTTCTTCACGCGCGCATCCGGATCCAGCACGTAGTCGGAGGCCGACGCGGCCACCGAAGGCGGCAGCGCCGGGTAGTCGCCGCCAATATCGGCGTCGCCGTCCGCGTCCGACAGCCCCACCGCATAGCCGCCTTCGGCGTCCACGCGGTAAGGGTCCGAACCGGTATCCGCGGCCGGCAGTGCCGCATCCGCCGCCAGCACCGGCAACGCCATGCTGGCCGCCGTGGCCAGGCGCCAGTGGCGCACGGCATCGGCCGGACGGTCCAGGCGGTCGTACAGGCTGCCCAGCAGCGCATGCGTCTGCGCATCGCTGCGGCGGCTGAGGCTGCGCAGCAGATAGCGTTCCGCTTGGCCCCACAGCTGGCCGTTCAGGCACAGCATGCCCAGCGCGGTCAGCAGGTCGGGATCCGTGGGACGCTGTTGCAGCCAGGTTTCAGCCTTGGCCAAGCGACGCGACACCTGCTCGGCTTCGCACCGGGCATAGGCCGCCACCAGCGTCGGATTGAACTTCACGGCGACCGCGGCTTCCAGCACGCGGGCGGCTTCGTTGGCTTCGCCGGCCGCGTCGAATGCGGCGGCGCCAGCCAGCGCGATGTCGGGCAGCAGGCGCTCTTCGGCCTTCAGGTCTTTCCAGATGGCGCGCCAGGCTTCGCTGTTGGCCGCGGCACGCAAGCGCGCCGCGCCGGAAGCGTCGATCAGGGCATCGGCCTCGTTGCGGGCCAGCGCGTTGCGGCGCACCAGGCCGCGGGCCAGCGTGAAGACCTGCTCATTGTGATGCAGCGCGGTGTGTGCGCGCAGCAGCAGGCGCATGGTGTGCAGGTGGCGGGCACCGCCATCGGCCAGCGGCGCCAGCACTGCCAGCGCACGTTCGGCGCGGCCTTGGTCCAGCAGCATATCGGCCGAGACCGTGGCCGTGGCTTCCACCAGGCCCGGCTCGGTGCCGGCGTGTTCTTGCGCGGTGGCCAGCAGGCGGTCGCGGCGGTCGAATTCGCCCAGGCCATGCGCGGCGCGCGCCGCGGACAGGGCTGCCAGCACGCGGCGAGTCTGGACCTTGGTCTGCTCAAGCAGCTTGGTCAGATCCTTTTCGGCATGGGTATAGCGGCCTTCCAGCAGGCCGATCCAGCCGCGCTCCAGCAATTCGTGGTCGCGCGCCTGGGCGCGTTTGCCGCGCCAGACGCGGACGCGGTCGGGGATGGCCAGCAGCCACGCCAGCAGGCGCAGGCCGATGTACAGCACGATGAAGGCCGCGACGATCAGCAGGACCGCCAGCGTCAGCGACATCCCGATGCGCCAGGGCCAGACCAGCAACAGCACGTTGCCGGAATGGGAGCGCAGCACCACCGCCAGAGCGACGGCGATGACGGCAAGCAGCAGAGTCCAGAACCAGGTACGCATAAGGCTCAGTCCTGCCCGCTAGTCTTGAAACCCGCGGCGCGCAAGGCAGCCACGGCGTTCAGGCTGTCGGCCACTTCCGGCATGCGCACGGCGATGTCGGTCTGCGCCAGTTCGCGCGCCAGCGTCTGGGCGGCGACGGTGTCGGGGGAGCGGTTGTCGAAGTACTTGGACAGCGTGACGCCGATGTTGTCGAGCTCGCTCTTCCAGACGGCGGGCTGGCGCATGAGCATGGCCAACTGGACGGTCAGCAGGCGTTGGCGCAGCGTGCCGCGCACCTGGTCGGCCTGTTCGGGCGACAGCAGCAAGGCGGCCGGCTCGTCCACGCGCTGGATGGTGATCAGGCCGCCCAGTTCCTGCGCCAGCGCGGAACCCGCGCGGCCGGGCCACGACACCACTTCGGCACGCCAGCGCTGCCACCACGGGGCATCGGCGGGCAAACCAGCCTGGGGGTCAACCACGGGCGCAGGGGCCACGGCCGGGCGGCTTTCGCCAGCGGCAGCCACACCCGGGGCGGCGGCATCCGGCACCAGCAAGGGGGCCTTGCCGACCAGCGACACCAGGCGTTCGATGCGGGCCGACTGGGCGGGGATGTCTACGGTGGACACGGCACGCAGGCGGTCCAGGTCGCCGTTGATGGCCTGTTGCAGGCTGGAGAAGCGCGGACGGTCGGCGCGGGCCAGGCGGGACTGCGCGGTTTCCAGCGCCACGATGGCGTTGGACACGTTGCCGGCCAGGCGCAATTGCTGATTGGCGATGGTCAGCAGGCGTTCGACGTCATTGGCCAGCAATTCGTCGCTGGCGCTGTCGTTGAAGTTCTGCCAGGCCTGCTGCAGCGCGTTGTATTGGCTTTGCGTTTCGCGCACGGTGTCTTCAAGCTCGCCCACGCGGCCGGCCTGGGCTTGCGCCAGGGCCAGGGCTTCGCGCGTGTCCTTGCGGGCTTGGGCCACGTCGGCCGTCAGCGTGTCGATGCGCGACGCGACCTCGCGCCCGGCGGACACGAACTGCGTGCGCTGTTTCCACAGCGCGTATCCCAGGCCAACGGCCAGCAGGATGACGATTATCAGGGCGGTGACCAACGGGCCACTGCCGCGCTTGGCCGGACGGGCCTTGACGGAATCGGCCGGGGCCGATGCGGGCGCGCTTGCGCCCGGGGCGGCCGTGTTAACGACCGGATCGGTAGCGGGAGTCTTGTCTGTCATGACGCGATTGTATTCGGTGTCTGTCCGATGCAACGAATCAAGCAGCAACAAAAGCCTGGAATATCGACTCGTCGTTGGGCAAGCAGATTTTTACCATTGCTGATGGCTCGGCGCCATGACAGCCCGGCGGCACGCGGCGCGCCAGCGAAGGGTGCGTCAGCACGAAGCGGCACGCGCCCCACCAGGCAAGCAGCCCTGCGGCATCCAGGCAGGCGCGCACGGCGTCCGCCCCTTCGCCGCTGGTGATGAGCCAGGTGGCGCTGACACCGGCATCTGCCCAGCCCCGCAGCGTCGCCAGTTGCGCGGCGTCCCAGTCTGCCGGACGGCGCAGATAGGCCGCATGGCGCGTCACGGCCACGCCGTGCGCTTCCAGCCGGTCTCCCAGCCAGTCCCTGCCCTGGGTGCCGCGCACCAGCAGCACGCGGGCCGGCAGTTGCGGCAGACCACAAAGCACGTCCCACAGGGCCTCGGAGTCGTGGCTGGGCGCGTCTGCGCCAGGATGCAGGACTGTTGTATTCGCGCCAAAACCGGGCGATTCACGAAGTCCCTGGGCGCTGGCGGGCCCGACGGTGGCGGCGATCGTGGCCGCCGGCCAGACGGACGGACCGTCGGCGCGGGCCAACTGGTCCAGGTATTGCTTGCCCGCATTGCCGCTGACGAACACGACCATGTCGAAGTCGGCCGGCCGCGGCAGGTCTGCGGCGGCGACATCCAAAGCGTGGATTTCAAGGGCAGGCAGGATGCAGGCAGACCAGCCGGCGTCGGTCAGACGGCCGGCCAGCGCCTCGTTGCGGCCCGCGGGCCGTGTCAGGACAGCGACTCGCGGTGGCGTGGACATCAGTCCGGCCGGGCGTCGTCTTGCAGCAGTTCCTGGAGGATGGCGGCAGCGCCAGCATCCAGCAGCTCCTGCGCGGCGGCTTCGCCCAGCGCCTCGGCGTTGACCGCCGGACCGCTGCGGGTCGTGTGGACCATGCGCGTGCCGTCGGGTGATGCCACCAGCGCGCGCAGCGACAGGGTGTCGCCCGAGATCTCGGCAAATGCCGCCAGCGGCACCTGACAGGAGCCACCCAGCTTGCGCGACACCGCCCGTTCGGCCAGCACGCAGGACGTGGTGGCCGAGCTGATGAGCGGCGCGAGCCAGGCGCGCATGTCGTCGCGATCGTCGCGGATCTCGATGCCCAGCGCGCCCTGCCCGGCTGCCGGCAGGCTGTCGGCCGGGTCCAGCAGGCTGCTGATGCGCCCGCCCAGCCCCAGGCGTTCCAGTCCGGCAGCGGCCAGGACGATGGCGTCGTATTCGCCCTTGTCCAGCTTGCCCAGGCGCGTATCCAGGTTGCCGCGCAGCGGCTTGACCACCAAGGCCGGGTAGCGCGCGCGGATCTGCGATTCGCGGCGCAGGCTGGACGTGCCGACGACGGCACCCGCCGGCAGGTCTGCCAGCGTCGCATAGCGGTTGGACACGAAGGCATCGCGCGGATCCGCGCGATCAAGGACGGCGCAAAGCTCGAACGGGGCTTGCAGATCGACCGGCACATCCTTCAAGGAGTGCACGGCCAGATCGGCGCGCCCGTCGAGCAGCGCGTTTTCGAGTTCCTTGACGAACAATCCTTTGCCGCCCACTTTGGACAGGGTGCGGTCAAGGATCTGGTCGCCGCGGGTCGTCAGGGTAAGGAGCTCAACCGCGCACGCCGGGTACAGCGTGCGCAGCCGGTCGCGCACATGCTCGGCTTGCCACAGGGCAAGCCGGCTGGCGCGGGTCGCGATGACCAGGCGTTGCGGAAGAGACACGTGACGTCATCAAACGAAATTGGAGACGATGACCGTCGCGACTACCCCGAGGATGGCCAGCACGAAAAGGCCCTGAAGGAGGCTCAGGCCCGATTCGGATTGCTGGGGATCAACGGATCTACGCAGACTCATGGGATTCCTTGGAAGCGGTTTTGCGGCTTGCCAGCCACCGTCCAAGGACAACAACGAGCAAGGCGCCAATAATTTCAGCGGCGATTTTAACCGTAGTGGGCTGAACGCCGAATTGACGTTCGACAACAACGTCGGTAATCAGCATGCCGCCGGCGATCCAGCCCAGCAAGGCGGCGCCAAACGTAACAACCAACGGGTACTTGTCGATCAGCTTGAGCACCAGGGTGCTGCCCCAGATGATGATCGGCACGCTGACGATCAGGCCGAAGGCGACCAGGCCGATCTGATGGTCGGCGTGGGCGTTCTGGGCCGCGCCGGCAATGGCGATCACGTTGTCCAGGCTCATCACGAAGTCGGCGATGATGATGGTCTTGATCGCGGCGGCGATGGATGTCCCGCCCTTCACGTTGCCATGCGCATCGTCTTCAGGAACCAGGAGCTTGACGCCGATCCAGACGAGCAGCAGGCCGCCCACGACTTTCAGGAACGGGATCGACAGGAGCGTCAGTGCGAAAGCGATCAGCACGACACGCAGGATGATGGCGCCCGCGGTGCCCCACAGGATGCCCTGCATGCGCTGCTTGGGGGCCAAATTGCGACAAGCCAGCGCGATCACGACGGCGTTGTCGCCGCCCAGCAGGATGTCGATGAGGATGATCTGGAATACCGCTGCCCAACTCAGCGTCTGGAAAAACTCAAGCACTATGAACCCCCGAAGGCATTTATGAAAAGAAAGGCCGGTCCCGAGCCGGCCATCCTGCCGCGCGCGGCGCAGCAGGATCATTCAAACAACTAATTATTGTAATTCAGCTTTCAGTCAGCTTTCTGGCGCATCAGCAAAACTTTACCAATTGCCAGCACCAGCACCGCGCCGAGCGCCCCCATCATCAGTTCGAAGCTGTGATGCGATACGCCCAATGCCGCGTCGATACGCGCCACCGGCTCCTGCAAGGCGGGATCTCCCACCAGCAATTCACCTGCAATAAAGCCCAACAACGCAGCGCCCACCCAGACGATGAGCGGAAAGCGCTCGATGACCTTCAACAGCAGCGTGCTGCCGAAGATGACCAAGGGGATGCTGATGGCCAGGCCCAAAACCAGCAAGGTCGTGTCGCCCATCGCCGCAGCCGCAACCGCCACCACGTTGTCCAGGCTCATGACCAAGTCGGCAATCATGATAGTGCGGATTGCGGTCAGCAGATTACCTTGCGTCTTGCCCGCGCCGTCGTCTTCGCCTTCCGGCAACAGCAGCGTCACGCCGATGTAGACCAGGAGCAGCGCGCCGATCAGCTTCAGATACGGCAGCAGCAGCAACTTGGCCGCCACCAGGGTCAGCACAATACGCATGATGATCGCGGCGGCCGAGCCGATCGTGATCGCTTTCTTCTGTTGCGCCGGCGGCAACGAACGCGCTGCCAGCGCAATAACCACGGCGTTGTCGCCTGATAGCAGGATGTTGACCCAAATGATCTGGAGCAACGCTATCCAGAATGCCGCTGAACTAAGTTCCATGCCTCTCTTTCCCAGGTGATGATCCCCCTAGGACAAACCAAATGAATGGATGATGAAAACGAAAATCGTACTGACCGTCTTGGTGCGAGCCCGACGGCATTCTTGCTGGGTACGTGCGAAATTTCTTTCATTATAGTTTCGTTCAGCTTTCCGTATGTTTTGGCGACCGCGATATGGACACGGGATTTCCCTAAGAGCACGCCGAAGATCCGGGGCGCGAAGGCGCCACATGAACGAAAAAAAGCCCGCCGAAGCGGGCTTTTTTGGCGCAATGCTGAAGACTTACAGCACCGACTTGAGCAGCTTGCCCATTTCGGAGGGGTTGCGCGTGGTGCGGATGCCGCAAGCTTCCATGACTTCCAGCTTGGCGTCGGCCGTGTCGGCGCCACCGGAGATCAGGGCGCCAGCGTGGCCCATGCGCTTGCCGGCGGGAGCCGTGACACCAGCGATGAAGCCGACGACCGGCTTCTTCATGTTGTCCTTGGCCCACTCGGCGGCGTTGACTTCGTCCGGACCGCCGATTTCGCCGATCATGATGACGGCGTCGGTGTCGGGATCGTCATTGAACAGCTTCAGCACGTCAACGTGCTTCAGGCCGTTAATGGGGTCGCCACCGATACCGACGGCGCTGGATTGACCCAGGCCCAGTTCGGTGACTTGCGCCACGGCTTCGTACGTCAGGGTGCCCGAACGGCTGACGATGCCGATGCGGCCCTTGCGGTGGATGTGACCCGGCATGATGCCGATCTTGATTTCGTCCGGCGTGATCAGACCCGGGCAGTTCGGGCCCAGCAGCAGCGTCTTGCTGCCCTTGGCCTTCATGCGGTTCTTGACTTCCAGCATGTCGCGGACCGGGATGCCTTCGGTGATGCAGATCACCAGATCCAGTTCAGCTTCGACAGCTTCCCAGATGGCAGCAGCGGCGCCGGCCGGCGGCACGTAGATGACGGACACGGTGGCGCCCGTATCGGCCTTGGCGTCCTTCACCGAAGCGAAAATCGGCACGCCTTCAAAGTCTTCACCCGCTTTCTTGGGGTTCACGCCGGCCACGAAGGCGGCTTTACCATTGGCGTACTCACGGCACATGCGGGTGTGGAACTGGCCCGTCTTGCCCGTGATGCCCTGGGTGATGACTTTGGTGTCCTTGTTGATCAGAATCGACATTTGTGAATCCTTGGCAATTTTTTTACTTGACGGCGGCTACGACGCGGGTGGCAGCTTCGGCCATCGTGTCGGCGCTGATGATCGGCAGACCCGAGTCGGCCAGCATCTTCTTGCCGAGTTCTTCGTTGGTGCCCTTCATGCGGACGACCAGCGGCACGTTCAGGTTGACGGCCTTGCAAGCAGCGATCACGCCTTCGGCGATGACGTCGCAGCGCATGATGCCGCCGAAGATGTTGACCAGAATGGCCTTCACGCTCTTGTTGGCGAGCATGATCTTGAATGCTTCAGTGACCTTCTCGGCCGTGGCGCCGCCGCCGACGTCCAGGAAGTTGGCCGGCTCGCCGCCGAACAGCTTGATGGTGTCCATCGTGGCCATGGCCAGACCGGCGCCGTTCACCAGGCAGCCGATGTTGCCGTCGAGCTGGATGTAGGCCAGGTCGAACTTGCTGGCTTCGATTTCAGCGGGATCTTCTTCGTCCAGGTCGCGGTAGGCGACGATTTCCGGGTGGCGGAACAGGGCGTTCGGATCGAAGTTGAACTTGGCGTCCAGGGCGATGATGTTGCCCTTGCCGTCGCGGTTCAGCGGATTGATTTCGACCAGCGAGGCGTCGGTGTCCATGTAGCACGTGTAGAGCTTCTGGAACACGTCCACGGCTTGGGCGGTCGAGTCGGCGGGCAGGCCGATCGCGTTGGCGATCTTGGTGGCTTGCTCGGCGGACAGGCCGGTCAGCGGGTCGATATATTCGGTGATGATCTTTTCGGGGGTGGAGTGGGCCACTTCCTCGATGTCCATGCCGCCTTCGCTGGAGGCGATGAAGGCGACCTTCTGCGTGGCGCGGTCAGTGACCAGCGACACGTAGTATTCCTTCTGGATGTCGGCGCCGTCTTCGATGTACAGGCGACGGACCTTCTGGCCTTCCGGGCCAGTCTGGTGCGTGATCAGCTGCATGCCCAGAATTTCCGAGGCCAGCTTGCGGACGTCGTCCAGCGAGCGCGCCAGCTTGACGCCGCCGCCCTTGCCGCGGCCGCCCGCGTGGATTTGTGCCTTGACGACCCAAACCGGTCCACCCAGCTTTTCAGCGGCAGCCACGGCCTCGTCGACGGAAAGAGCGGGAATCCCGCGCGGCACCGGGATGCCAAATTGCTTCAGCAGTTCCTTGCCTTGATACTCGTGGATTTTCATGTGTTACCTGTCAGGACGTATGAGAAAGAGAAGGTGAATCGGAGGACGAATCGGCCGATGCCTCAGCGCTACCCCCGGTGTACCACTTGGGATAGTGCTCAGCCACCACCGGGCCGCCAGTGCTGAGCGCATGACAGCCATCCAATTGGAATGGACGCCGGTTCGGGTTGGTTTCCTGCCGCCGGCGGTTGGCCATGGTCTGGACCGCCGCGGTGGGAAGCACCTGCGACAGCTCGGTCATGTGCGTACAGCCCTCCACATGCCCGAACCGCTCTTTGACCTGGCGGCGGAATCCCTTGAGCAGATTCATGCCGACCAGATCAGTGTAAGCGGGCTCGATGGCCATGCAATGACCGCCGTAAGGGGCCGCGTCATAGACAGCCTGCGCCGCCACGATCGAGAAATTCTCGTCGATGGTGATGCGCAGATGCATATGGTGGATGGGCTGCCCGGCCTTGAACATCTTGCCGTCGCTCTTGGGGAAATCGTACGCCTTCACGTCGATCAGCTCGGCTTCCAGATCCCAGTTGCCGTCTTCGCGCGCATACGACTGCACGCGTATGGAACGCGTGTGCAGAGGTTGGCGAGGGTAATCCGGCGGTGGCAAGGGCATGCTGGGGGCCTGCGGGGCGAAGATGGCCTGCGCATGGTGCGCGGCAACAAAACCTTGAAAGTATAGCGCAGGCAGCCGGCCATCAACCGTCTTGCTGCGGCCGGCCTGCTAGGGGACAGAGTGCGGCCGAGGCCCAGAGGCCGTCGTGGCGGACCTGGCCGGTCAGGCGCGCGGCAGCCAGATGGCGTTCCCGCACGGGCGTGTATTCCTCCAGCCCGCGGCGGCAGGCTTTCAACCGGGCCTCCAGCGCGCTCCAGGCCCGGGCGAAGGCGTCCGCCCGGCCGGCCGGGACGCAGGCGGCCAACCTGGCCGCGACTTCGGGTCCGCAATAAAGCCGGGCGACCTCGATATCGCCCTCGCCGCCCCCTGCTCCGCCGTCTGCGGCCGCCAAGTCCACGCCCGGCACCCCCAGGCGGGACAAGCCGCACAAGATATAGGGGCCACAATAAGAGAAGGAGCTGTGCCAGGGGGAACCCGGTTCCATGGCGGGCCCCTTGGGCGTTTCTGTCCAGCGCGCCGCCG
>NZ_JBYOKH010000029.1:0-84906 GCF_057799415.1 Achromobacter sp. 18P8.1.1
CGTGGAAGGCGGATTATGGGAAGCGCAAGGCACCATGGCCAAATGGGAAGGCGCACGCACCGCCGTCGCCACGGCCCGGGACGGCAAGCACACCGTCACCATCGAGCAAACGCAGTCGCGGGCCATCCTGAATTGGGACACCTTCAACGTGGGGCGCAACACCACGGTGCAGTTCAAGCAGGATGCCAGTGATGCCGTGCTAAATCGGGTGGTAGGCGCAGGAGCCAAGCCCAGCCAGATCCAGGGCGCGATCAAGGCGGACGGCACCGTGCTGGTCGTGAACCAGAACGGCGTGATCTTCACAGGGACAAGCCAGGTCAATACCCGCAACCTGGTCGTGGCCGCCGCCACCATCACCGACGACCAGTTCCGCGACAAGGGCTTGTTCGTCGACGCCGACGGCACGCAAGCGACGTTCAAGAATGCACGCGGGCAGGTGCAGGTACAGGCGGGCGCGCGCATCGACACCGCGCTGCCCACCACCGCCACCAAGGGCGGCGGCTACGTGCTGCTGCTGGGTAGCGAGGTCCACCATGCGGGCGCCATCACCACGCCGCGCGGCCAGACTGTGCTGGCCGCCGGCGACGACTTCGTCATCCGCCGCGGCTATGGCACGGACGGCAATCCGAAGTCCACCACCACGGGCAACGAAGTCAGCGCCATCCTGAAGCCGGAAAGCCAGGCTGGCCTGGTCCGCAACACCGGCCTGATCAGCGCCCCCACCGGCGACATCACGCTGACCGGCCACGACGTGCGCCAGGATGGCGTGCTGGTATCCACCACCGACATCGGTACCCGCGGCGCGATCCACCTGCTGAACCGTGCCAGCGACACGACCGGCAGCGTCACCCTGGGCGCGGACAGCGTCACGGCCGTTTTGCTGGAAGCCTCGGCCGTCACCGGTCTGGACAGCCAGCGAGATGCCGCGATCAAGGCGCTGGACGGCACCGCCACCAACAAGGCGAGCGGCAACTTCGACCACCTGAGCACCATTGCCGACCGGCAGGACCTGTCTCGCATCGAAGTCGTGACCGGCAATCTGGCGACGTTCCAAGGGGGGTCCACCACGCTGGCCACCGGCGGCCAGATTGCCGTGTCGGCCAAGAAGCAGGCCGTCCTGGACAGCGGCGCCGAACTGGACGTGGCGGGCGCAATCGGTGTGCGGATGTCGATGGAATCGAACAACCTGCAGATCAACGTGCAAGGCAACGAACAGCGCGACGCGCCCGTCAACCGCGACAGCAAGCTGCTGAACAACAGCGACGTCTGGGTGGACCGCCGGACCCTTGTCAAAGTGGCTAGCGGCACCAACGGCTATAGCGGCGACCGCTGGTACACCAGCGGCGGCCTGCTGGAGGTGGGCGGCTATCTGGTGAACGACAACCGCGGCGTGGGGCAATGGTTGGCCCAGGGCGGCACGGCCACGTTCACGGGTGGCGAATTGCTTACCCGTGCCGGTTCCGGCATCAACCTGTCGGGCGGCACACTGGATGTGCAGGACGGCGTGATCCGGCAGACCTGGCTGCGGGGCGCGGACGGCCGCCTGTACGAGGCCTCGCGGGCGCCGGGCGACTTGCTTTACACCGGCCTGTACAAGGGCTATGAACAGACCCACGAGCGCTGGGGCGACAAGGCCACGCGCACGTTCTACAACCCGTTGATCGCCCCTCGCGAACGGTTCGAAAGCGGCTATACCGTGGGCCGCGATGCTGGACAACTGATTGTGTCGACCAATGCCGCTCAACTGGCCGGCACGCTGACGGGCGAGGTCTATCAAGGCGCCCGTCAGGTCGACGCGCCGCAGTGGGACGCGGACGGCTACTCCCAATCCCAGACCGCCGTAGCGCGCCGTGCGCAACTGGTGGTGGGACGCTACACGCCGCTCTTTGACGCCAGCACCAACCTGCTTGCCTGGACCCTTGGCGGCGTGGCCCGGCAGGTCACGGCGGGCACGGGCGACGCCGACGCGGGCGAGATTCGCCTGGACGCGTCGTGGCTGAATACCGCCCGATTGGGCAACATCCGCCTGGCCGGCACCGAACAGGTGGCCATCAACGATGCGCTGCACCTGGCACCCGGCGCGGGTGTCGTCTTGTATGCACCGCAGGTTGATATCAACGCGGGCATCCAGGCGGCGGGCGGCCGGATCCTGGCAGGCAACGTCCTCAAGCAGTGGAACGCCAACGGCCGCAATGAAGATACGCCCGTGTCCGCCCCTGCCGGCAAACCCACCGGCGTCACGCTGGGCGCAGGCGCGGTGCTGGACACCAGCGGCCTGTGGACCAATTTGAATGCCACGCCCGATGCCTCGGCCAACCTGGCCTACCGCAACGGGGGCATCGTGGCGCTGCGAGACAGCACCGGCGTCACGCTGGAAGCCGGCAGTGTCGTCGACGTGTCGGGCGGCGCGGCCATGCTTGCGACCGGCAAGACGCGCAACGGCAAAGGCGGCGACATCACGCTGGCAGCCGGGGTCAATGCCGAAGGCGGCATGCTGACCCTGGACGGTGCGCTTGCCGGCCAGGGTGTGGACGGCGGCGGCAAACTGACGCTGCAAGCCGATAAGGTGCGCATCGTAGCTGCAGATCAGGTCCGCGCGGCGGTCGCGGCTGCGCGCGTCGACGAACAAGGCGTATCAATCCTGGCCGACAATGCATTCGGCCAAGGTTTTTCGCAGTACGAAGTCATCGGTTACCACGGTCTGGACGTCGCCGACGGCGCGCAACTGCGAGTGACGATGCCTGTGCAGCGTTACGCGCCAGGCGCACGCGCAGCCCATGACAAGGCCCAGGCCTTGTCCCTCTGGACGCCCCCGCTGTACCTGGAAGACCCGCTGAAAAGCACGTTGACGCAACGCAAGGGCGCAAGCCTGGCGCTGCAGGCGGGTACTGCGCAAGCCACCGCGGCGGAGCTCGCCGATACCGTGTTACGCGTGGGCGATGGCGCGCGGATCGAGGTGGATCCGGGCCAGAAGATCGATCTGGGCGGCGTCGGGCAGATTACGCTAAACGGTACGCTGAATGCCTGGGGCGGCGCCATTGCGGTCCGCGCGGTGCGCTCGGGTGCCACTGACGATGTGGCGGCGGCCGGCCATGGCCGATCCATCTGGGTGGGTGAACACGCCGTGCTGGACGTCGCGGGGCGCGCCGCCACGGCCATCAATGACCAGGGGAACACCTACGGCCGCGTGCAGGATGGAGGCAACATTGTGCTGGGCAGCCAGCTCGACGCGTCGCTGGGCGTCGTGGTGGCGCCGGATCTGTTCGTTGTGTTGCGCCCCGGCAGCCGCCTCGAAGCCTCTGGCAGCGCCGCGACCGTGCTGTCCAACGGCGCCCCCGCCGCTCTCGCGGGCGCGGGCGGAACCATCGCCATCAGCTCCGCCAATGGTCTGTACCTGGATGGCCAGATGAACGCGCGTGCCGGCGCCGCAGGCGCGCCCGCCGGCACGCTTTCCGTCGCCCTCGACGCGCCGGCCTATCGCATCGCGGCATTGACCGCGCGCGCGGACCAGGGACGCAATCTGGTCGTTTCGCAGCACACCGTGGAAGACGCCCTGGCCGGCTTTGGGGATGCGGACGCCGTGGCGGATGCGCTCGTCTACGGTCGCGGGACGCTCAGCACCGCTCAGGTCGAGGCTGGCGGCTTCGGCAATCTGAATCTGCTCAGCAACGGCACGATCAGTTTCGCCGGTGATGTCAGCGTACGCATGGCGCAAAGCCTGCGTCTGTTCAGCATTTCGATGGGCATGACGGAAGCGTCCACATCGACCGCGCGCGTGCTGCTGGCGGCACCTTATGTGATGCTGGCTGGCGCCACCGACAACGGCGCAAAAGACGGCTTTACCCGGCCGTCTTCCACCATCCCGCCGTCGCAGCGCAACAGCGAATCCGTGCTGCTCACGCAAGCCGGCTTCATCGATGTGCGCGACACGGTCGACTTGGGCTCGCTACGCGCCCTGCATGCGCCGGACGGCTCGGTCAGCCACATCGGCACCGGTTTTACCCTGGCCGATCTGCGCAGCCAAAGCGATATCCGCCTCCTTGGCGGACGCGGGTCGCAACTGGCGCTGTCGAACCAACCCTACACAACACTGCTGAACGCCCCCGGAAACCTGACCCTCACCGCCGCGCAGGTCTATCCCGACACGGGCGCCGTCACGCGCATCGTGGCGGGCGCGGGCAGCAGGCGCGACGGCGTGGCGGCCTACGAGGAAGGCAGCACCATCACCGTCCGCCGCAACACGGACACGTTGCCGCCCATGCCCTACAGCGCATTCGGCAGCCTGCGTCTGGCGGCCGACATCATCGACCAGGGCGGCGTATTGCGCGCGCCGCTGGGCCTGCTGGAAGTGGGCGTCAGCGACACCAGCGGCATCACATCCCGCGTCAGCCTCTTGCCGGGCAGCGTTATCTCCGTCAGCGGTCGGGGGCTGGTGATGCCTTACGGCGGCACCGTGGACGGCGTCAGCTACCAGTACGCCGGGCAGAACATTGCACTGACAGGCGTGGGCGCCGCCACGATCAGCGGCGAGTTGCGGGCGGGCCTGCAACTGGCCGGCAAAGAGGTTCGCGTAGGCGACGACGCCATGCTCGACCTGTCGGGCGGCGGTCAATTGCTGGGTGCCGGTTTTGTGACCGGGCGCGGCGGTTCCACCGACGCCCGGTTCAGCCCCCTGGTCCAGGTCAATGCCAAGGGCCAAGGCTTCACCCTTCCTGGCCTGGCCACCAATCCGGTCTACGCGCTGGTCCCTGGGGTGCAAGCCGCTATTGCGCCAACCGCGGCGGACGCACGCCAGACGTCGCCGCAAATCGGACAACAGGTCACAATCGGCGGCGGCGTACCGGGGCTGCCCGCCGGCACCTATACGCTGATGCCATCGACCTACGCCTTGATGCCCGGCGCCTTCCGCGTGGAAATCAATGGCGCCGCAACGGGGGTCGCGGCCAGGGGCGCCATGCCGTTGCGCAATGGCTCCTGGGCGCTCGCGGGCAGTTTCAGCATCGGCGGCACGGACATCGCCAGTGCCGTACCCAAGCAACTGCTGATCACGTCCGGGCAAGTGCTGCGCCAGATGTCGCAGTACAACGAAATGGATTACGCCTCCTTCGTGCAGGCCGACGCGGTGCGCCGCGGCGTGCCGCGCGCGATGCTGCCTGCGGATGCGCGCACGCTTCGGGTCCATCTGTCGCCGGGTGCCGAAGGCCAGGCGTTCTCGTTTGCGGGACGCACGGACTTCTCAGCTGCGACCACCGGTTATGGCGGCACCTTTGCCGTGACCTCGAGCGGGTTCGGCGCAGGCCATGTTGAAGTCACGGCAGCCGGTGCGGGGCGCAGCGCCGGATTCGAGGGGCTATCGCTGGATTCCGCCCAGCTCAGCGCAATGGGCGCACCGCGCATCGTCCTGGGTGCCCTGCCCAATGTGGACTATGCCGATAACAGCAATACCGTGGACTTCGGCTACGCGGGGACGCACTTCACGTCCCTGGTGATACGCGACGGCGCCACGCTGTCGGCCGCCGAAGTTTTCATGGTAACCAGCGGCCTGACCACAGGCATCACCGTCGAAAGCGGCGCAACGATCAACACCATCGGCCGTGGCAAAGCGCCCTTCGACTCCACCGCCGGCTACAACTATGGCGCGGCGGCCAGCAGCATCCTGGCCTTGTCCAACGGCTGGATCAACATGCTTCCGCCCACCGCGGACCAGCCCCCAAGCGGTGCCGGCCCGATCCGCATCGGCACCTGCGCCACCGCCCCCTGCTCGGGCCAAGCCCTGCTTTACACCGAAGGCACCCTGGCCGCCGTCACCAACAAGATCTTTGATCTGGGCGCCGCCGTCAGCTATGGCGCACGGTATCTGACCCTGGGCGTGGGCGCCGTCAACGCCGGCAGCGAACCGGCGCTGGCGGCCGCCGCCGCACGCGGCAGCCTGCCTGACGGGCTTACGTTGAACCAGAGCCTGCTGAACCGCCTGATGGCGGGCGATCGACGCTTTGGCGCACCGGCGCTGGAAATGCTGACGCTCGCCGTCAGCGACTCGTTCAACTTCGTGGGCAATGTCACGCTGGACACCACCGATCCGGCCACGGGCAAGTCCCGTCTGCAAACCCTGGCCCTGACCACCCCGGCCATCTACGGTCTGGGTCAGTCGGGCGACGTGGCCCTGCTGCGCGCCGGCAACCTGATCTGGAACGGATCGGTCGCGCCGCCCGTCGGCATCGTCGACAACGGCGCGGGCACCGGCAGCGGCAGGCTGGACATCCAGGCCGAGCGCATCGAATTCGGGTACGGCCCCTACACGCAAGCCCTGGGCGACGCCGACAACGCGCGCCTGGCACTGGGCTTTGCCGAAGTCAACCTGACGGCCAGTGACCGCATCACCGCCAATCACCGAGGCAGCCTGGGCGTCTATCAGTCGCGCGGGGCCTTCGACCCCATCGGCGGGTGGCAATACAGCGGCGGCACGCTCAACCTGAACGCGCCGCTAGTGACGGGCGAGGCCGGCTCCGTCAACCGCATCAAGGCGGGCAACGCCATCCATGTCAGCAGCCCCGCCACGGGCGCGCCCTCTCCTGCGCCTCAGGGGTTGGGCGCCGAGCTGGCGCTTGACGCCAGCTCGGTCCACCTCGACGGCCGCATCGCATTGCCCACGGGCAAGCTGAGCGTCAGTGCCGACAACACCTTGATCCTGGGCGCCAACGCCCATCTGGACGTGTCCGGCCGCCCCGTGCCGTTTGATGACATCACGAAGTACAGCTGGGGCGGCGACGTCAATCTGGAAAGTCGGCGCGGCGACATCAGCCAGGCTGCGGGCAGCACCATCGACCTGTCCGCGCAATACAACCGCGCAGGCCGTCTGACCGCGGTGGCGCTGGACGACAACGCCGGCCGCGTCGATCTGCAAGGCCGCATCCTGGGCGCGGCCTCGGGCGATTACGACGCTGGCGGCACGCGGGTGCCCTATGCCTTTGGCGAGGTGGACATCCGCGCGCAGCGCGTGGATTTTGCCGGTCTGAACCAACGGCTGAACGAGGGGCAAGTCTTTGGCGGCCGCAGCTTCCAGATCAAGCGCGGCAATCTGGTCGTGGGCGACGAGGTGCGGGCGCGCATCGTGAATATCTCGGTGGATAACGGCAGCCTGTCCGTGGCCGGCCGTATCGACGCCAGTGGCGAAGGCGTGGGCAGCATCCGCCTGGCCGCGCGGGACGGGCTGCGCCTGGCGTCCACCGCCGTGCTGGACACGCATGGCACGACGCTGCGCGTGGACAGCTACGGCAAGATCATCGACGCGCCCAACCGCGCCATCGTGGAATTGAACTCGGGCAAGGGCCTGCTGCAACTGGACGCCGGCGCCGTGATCGACCTGCGCGCCGGCACGGCCTCGACCCGACACGACGGCCTGCCCCGCGGCACGCTGGACCTGAACGCGCCCCGCTTAGGCGGCATCACCGCCGGCGACATCGACATCGACACGCGTGGCCCGCTGGATATTCGCGGCGCGCACAGCATCTCGGTGAACGGCGTCTGGGTCTACACCGACGCGACGCCGGGCACCGAGCCCACGGCGGACGGGAAACCTTATCAGGTCATTGACCAGGCCTACCTGAAGCAGTTGCACGAGGACAGCACCGGATTCATCAACCATGCCCTGGCCAATGGCAACCTCGTCAATACCAAGCTGGCCGGCCTGCGCGCCTATGGCGACGCGCTGCACCTGCGCCCCGGCGTCGAAATCCGCAGCGCCACTCCGGACGGCAATCTGGTGGTGCAAGGCGACCTGGACCTGTCCGGCTATCGCTACGCCAGCCTCAACCCGCATACGCCGCTGCGCCCGGGCGCCTATGGCTCCGGTGAAGTCGGGAATCTGGTCATCCGCGCCGGCGGCGACTTGCAGATCCATGGCAGCATCAACGACGGCTTCGCACCGCCTCCCGAGGTTAAGCAGGATCTGAACGGCTGGCGACTGCTGCCGGGCTTTGATTTCACCGGGGCCGACATGGTCACCCCGCATGCCGGCGTGGTGCTGGCGGCCGGCACCGCATTCCCCGGTGGCGTCGCCCTGAACTACGACGTCATGCTGCAAGGCGGCACCCTGTCCGAGAACGTCGTGCTGCCCGTTACCGCGCCCTTGGCGCGGGAGCTGTTGCTGCCCGCCGGCACGGTGCTGTCGGCGCCCATCTACCACCCGGACGGCAGCGTGGCCCAGGCCGCCGGTACCGTGCTGCGGCAGGATCTGACCCTGGCGCCCGGCATGCGCCTGGGCGCCGGCACCCGCTTGCTGACCAAGACCTTCATTGGCCCCGTCACCTGGCCCGCGGGTATCCCGCTGCCCAACAACGCGAACCCGGAAGGCGGCAACGTCTTCAACGAGGTCAAGCTGGCAGGCGAAGTCATTCTGCCGCGCGGCGCGCTGATTCCGTCGGGCACGAACGTGAAGTTGCGGGAGGGCGTGGAATACATCGACCTGCGCCCGCGTGTGGATGGCGCCCAGGGCCAGGTGTGGGCCGTGGCGCCCATGCTGCCCGAAGGGTCGCAATCCTGGTCAATGCGGCTGGCCGGCGGCGCCGATCTTGGCGCGGCCGACACGCGAACCACACGGTTTGGCGACAAGGACGCCAACAAGCCAGGCAATCTGGTGCTGGCCGACAACCACTACGGCATGTATGGCTTTGACGGCCCCCGCCCCTTCGTCTGGGGCGACCTGGTCGCCGAAATCCTGGGCATGCCCGAACTGATCGGACAGCCCGTGGACGACGAATTGGCCCAAAGTTTCGGCTACGCCGACGCCGCCGCGCTTTGCACGGACAACCCCGATTTTTGCGTACCCATGGGCGAAAGAACCTTCGTCGCCCGCCCCGCGACCGCGCGCTTCAGCGTTGTGCGCACGGGCACGGGCGACCTGGACCTGCTGGCGGGCGGCAGCCTGCGCATGCAGTCGCTTTATGGCGTCTACACCGCCGGGACATCGTCGGCCGGCACGTATTCGGGCGACCCCTACAATCAGCCCCGCCTGATCAATGCCGACGGCACTGTGCTGCGTGATCCCAGCAAGGGCTTTGAAGCGTTTGTGAACGGCGGGCCGGAAAGTGTCTATCGCGCCTGGTATCCGGATGGTGGCGGCAACGTCACACTGCGCGCCGGCGTCAGCCTGACGGGAGACCTGCTGAGAGGCTCGGAGGGGTCGAATAGCCGTCCCCAGCCCCGGTCCACCGGCTACAACTCCGATCAAGTCGGAAACTGGCTTTGGCGCCAGGGCAGCGGCGACGCGGCGATCGGCCAGGCCGAGCCCACGGCCTGGTGGCTCAACTTCGGCACCTACACCTCCAGTGACGCGATGCAGGCCGACGAACTGCGGGGGTTCACGGGCTTTGGCACCTTGGGCGGCGGCAACCTGGACATCGATGTTCGCGGCGATGCGGGCATCATCATGGCGCGCCCCATCAGCGACCGCGAACGCCAGATCAACGCGCAAAGCCAAGGGCTGGTGCTGGCGGTGGGCAGCACCGGCCGCATGTTGGCCGATGGCACCTTGGCGCTGACCGGCGGCGGCGACATCACCCTGCGTGTGGGCGGCGGCCTGAATCCCGCGCTGCCCAGCTACTATGAATCCACTGGCGCGGTGACCAACCTGCGCGGCCAGACCTTGCTGCAAGCCGCAGCCATCGGACGGCTGGATCCGCTCTACAACGTACGGGCCGTCCGCGACACGCGCGCCCTGGACCGCTTCCACGCAGCCTCCTTCAACGTCAACGGGGGCCTCACCCTGACACCCGGCGACAGCGCGTTCCACGTGCAAAGCCTGGGCGATCAGGCCATCGTGACCGCCCGGGATCCTGGACGCGTGTTCATGCCCGTGTCCATGCCCTATCTGCAGTCGGACGCCACACCGGGCGTGTACGGCGCCAACACCTGGTTCTCATTGTGGACCACCAACACCGCCATCGACCTGTTCAGCGCAGGCGGCAATGTGTCGCCGGTTTCCGCGTTAGGGGTGGACGGCGACGGCGTCATCATCTACCCGTCGCAATTCTCTGCGGTGGCCGCCAGCGGCAGCATCCAGTATTCCCGGAATACCTCCCTGGCACCGGGCGCGCTTGCACGCCTGGACCTCCTGGCAGGCAAATCCATCTACGGCAACGACGCTTCGTTCGGACGTACCAGCGCCAATACCAGCGCCCTGGCCTCGATCTACCGGCCCGCTTTTGTCGGCAGGGTGCAGGCTGCGACAAGCAGCAGCATCATCTGGGGACCCAACACACTATCGCCGGATGGCGCATACAAAGACCTGGCCCTGTTCGCCTTTGAATCGATCTCGGCTGCCACGTCCGGCGTCGTCGCCCCTTCACGCATCTACGCCAAAGAGGGCGACCTGATCGGCGTCAGCAGCGGCCGGCTGCTGCAACTGATCAGCAGCGGTACGACGCTGACCGGCACCAACTGGTATGCGGCGGGCGGCCCGGTGCGCATGATTGCCGGCCGCGACATCGTGGGCAGCGGCAGCCCCCTGGGATTCAACGGTACGCTGAACGACCCGTTTCCCCATCAGTACAGCAACAACTACTTCGTGCATGGCGACGCGCGCGATGTCTCCGTCGTTCAGGCGGGCCGCGACATCCTGTACAGCAATTTCACGGTTGCGGGCCCCGGCACACTGGAGATCAATGCAGGCCGCAATATCCTGATGGAAGACAAAGCCGCCATCGTCAGCCTGGGGCCTATCGTGCCGGGTGACACTCGCCCCGGTGCCACCATCGCAATACTGGCCGGGCTGGGCGCGAAGGGGCCCGACTACGCCGGTTTCCTGGGCCGCTACCTGGATGCCGGCAACCTGGCGGACCCCAGCCGGCCGCTGACCGACCAAGGCAAGCCGTTCAAGGCCTATGACGCGGAACTGCTCTTGTGGCTGACGCAACGGTATGACTTTGCCGGTAGCACCGACGATGCGCGAGCCTTCTTCAACGCCCTGCCGCCAGAGCAGCAACGGGTGTTTGCACGCCAGGTGTACTTTGCGGAACTGCGCGCGGGCGGCCGGGAATACAACGACAAGAGCAGCCCCCGCGAAGGCAGCTACCTGCGCGGCCGGCAAGCCATCGCCGCCCTCTTCCCCTCCCAGGGCGCTGACGGCCAGGCGCAGTCCTACCAAGGCGGCATCACGATGTACGGCGGAGCGGGAGTGCAAACCCGCAACGGGGGCAACGTCCAGGTGCTGACACCGGGCGGCGCGCAGGTTTATGGCGTGGAAGGTGCGGCGCCGCCGGGTTCCGCGGGCGTGCTGACCCAAGGCCGTGGCGATATCCAGCTGTATGCGCAAGACAGCATCCTGCTGGGCCAAAGCCGCGTCATGACGACGTTTGGCGGCGACGTGCTGGCGTGGTCGGCGCAAGGTGACCTCAACGCGGGGCGGGGTTCCAAAACCACGGTCGTGTACACCCCGCCGCGTCGCGTCTACGACAGCGTCGGCAACATCACGCTGTCGCCCGCCGCGCCGTCCAGCGGAGCAGGTATCGCCACCTTGGCGCCGTTGGCGGAAGTGCCCGCCGGCGACGTCGATCTGTATGCGCCACTAGGCACGATCGATGCGGGCGAAGCCGGCATCCGCGTGTCGGGCAACGTGTACATCGGAGCCCAGACGGTCTTGAATGCCGCCAACATCAAAACCCAAGGCGACAGCATCGGCGTGCCGGTTGCCGCCACCGTCAACACGGGCGCGCTGACCTCTGCCAGCAGTGCGGCGACCTCCGCCGCCAGCGCCGCCCAGGACTCCGCGCAACGCGCCCAGCAACAGGCGCGCCAGAATCAGCCGTCCATCATCAATGTGCAGATCCTGGGCTTTGGCGCGGAACCGATTTCCGGGGCCGAGCCGACGCCGTCCAAGGACGGCCAGCCCGCCAACGCCTCGGCGTACCGGCCCAACAATATGGTCCAGGTGGTAGGCGACGGCGCGTTGAGCGCGTCGCAATTGGCCAAGTTGAGCAGCGAGGAAAAGGCGGCATTCGGGCTGTAGAACGGGCACGCTGCTTCTTTCGGGACGGGGGCCTATTCCCCTTTCGCCTGCGCCGCCTGTGCCCGCAACCATTGCGCCACCGCCTGGACCGGCGCCGAGCGCGGCCGGTCGGCGTGCGTGGCCAGATGATAGGTGTGCCCGTCGATCGCCGGGCCGAAGGGCTGCACGAGGTGGCCGGCCTGCAGTTCGTCTGTTACCAACGCCAAGCTGACCAGCGCGATGCCATGGCCGGCGACGGCCGCCTGTATGGCATGGCCTTCGTCCGAAAAGCGCAGGCCGCTTGCCTGAGACGGTTCTTCCCGTTGCGCGACCTTGAACCAACGTTCCCACGTAGGGTTGTCGGGCTGCGGCCGCTTCCAGTCGAAACGGATCAGTGGCACGCGCGCCAAGTCTTCCGGGGACGTGACGCCCAGGCGCGGGTTTGACACCGGCGCGAACCGGTCGTTGAACAGGGGTTCTGTCACCAGACCGGGATACGGCCCGCGGCCATAGCGAATTGCGATATCGACCGCCGTCGATCGCAGGTCGACGAGATCGTCGCTGGCCAGCAACTGCAAGTCGATGCCGGGATGCAGGGCCCGGAAGTCGCTCATGCGCGGCACCAGCCATTTCACGGTGAAGGCATTCGTCGCGGAAATGCTGACCTGGGTCCGCGTTCGCTGTTGCATCAACCGGGTCAGCGTCGCTTCAAACGCATCGAACCCGTCACGCAGCACCGGGTAAAGCAGCATCCCCGCATCGTTCAGCGTCACCTTGCGCACTTGACGATCGAACAGTTCAAGACCGGTCTGCGCCTCCAATGCCCGGATCTGGTGGCTGACGGCGGTCGGGGTCACGGACAGTTCGTGGGCGGCAGCCTTGAAGCTGCCCAGGCGCGCGGCCGCTTCGAATGCGCGAAGCGCAGAGAGCGGAAGAAATCGGCGTTGCATGTGTAGAGCCTGACCTATAGATGAGAATTTCTCTTCTTATAGCTGACAAATGAACCTTTGTCACGAGCGATGGCGGTGCCTACATTTGAGGCCTGAACCGGCCATTCCCTGGCTGACCCGCCTCCCCCTACAAGTGAAGGAAATCGCATCATGCTGCAACGCGTCAAGACCCAACCCGACAATTACGAACCTTTCCTGCTGTCGCAAGGCATTCAGTACGGGAATCTGCTCTTCATCTCCGGGCAAGCCGGCGCCGCCGACGACGGCAAGATCGTCTCGGGCGGCTTTTTGGCCCAGGGCGAGCAGGCCTTCTCGAATTTGCGCCGCGCGTTGGAAGCCGGCGGCTCCAGCCTGGCGGACGTGATCAAGGTCACCATCTTCGTAACCGACATGGGACATTTCCAGGACGTGGTGACGCTGCGCCGCCGCTTCTTCTCGGCGCCCTACCCGGCCGACACGATCGCGGAGATCAAGGCGCTGTACGACCCGGCCGCGATGATCGAGATCGAGGCCATCGCCGCAGTACGCCACCCGGAGGGCCGTTGACATGGACACGACTTTCGATCGTTCGACCGGCGATGCGCACACTGCGCACGCCAGATTGTTCACGCCGCTGCAGGTGGGACGGGAATTGCGCCTGGCCAACCGTCTGGCCGTGGCGCCCATGACCCGGGTCAGCGCCACGGCGGACGGCCACGCCACCCCGCTGATGGCCGACTACTACGAAGCCTTTGCCGCCGGCGGCTTCGGCCTGGTGATCACCGAGGGCATCTATACGGACAAAGCCTATGCGCAGGGCTATCTCTTCCAACCCGGCCTGGCCGATGACGCGCAGCGCGATGCGTGGCGCACCGTGGTGGACCGTGTGCATGCGCACGGCGGCCGCATCATCGCGCAATTGATGCACGCCGGTGCGCTGTCGCAGGGCAATCCTTATTGCACCGGGACGAAGGGCCCCTCAGCCGTGTTGCCGGCGGGGCAGCAAATGGCCTTCTATCGGGGTGAAGGGCCGTACCGCTGGCCCGACGCGATGTCCGCCGATGACATCGCCCAAGCGATCGAAGGTTTCGCGCAGGCGGCGCGTCGAGCGCAGGAAGCAGGATTCGATGGCGTCGAGATACACGGCGCTAATGGGTACTTGCTGGACCAGTTCCTCACCGCCCACACGAATCTGCGCCAGGACCGCTACGGCGGCAGCCTGGAGAACCGCCTGCGTGTGACGGCGGAAGTCATCCAGGCCGTCCGGCAATCGACGACACAGCCCTTTGTCGTGGGCGTGCGCAGCTCGCAGGGCAAGGTCAACGACTTCACGCACAAGTGGGAAGGCGGCGAGGCCGATGCGGCGCAGATCTTCGGCACGCTCGGCGCGCTACCCATCGATTACCTGCACACGACCGAGTTCGAAGCCTGGAACGCCGCCTTCGGCGCGCCAGGCGCAAGCCTCGCCGCGCTGGCGCGTCGGCATGTTTCGGTGCCGGTGCTGGCAAACGGGTCGCTCCATGACGCGACGCAGGCCGCCGGGATGCTGGCGCGGCATGAGGCGGACTTCGTGTCGCTGGGCCGCGGCGCGCTCACGCACGCCGACTGGCCCCTGCGGCTGCGCGCTGGCCAGGCGCACGAGACGTTCGATCGCGGGTTGCTCGCGCCGATCGCTGACTTGGCCAATGCGGCTCGTCATCGTACGGCCCGTGCAGAGGCGAAGTAGCCAGTCGCATGAAAATGCCATTGCCTACACCGAGCGGACGAACAGGCCTCGCAGCTTGTTCCAGAAGTCGCCGCCCAGCACGAAAAAGCTCGCGATGAGCATGACGTCTCCCAGCAGTTGCAGCTGCCACAGGTTGGGCCTGAGCCCGGGCCAGATCTGGTCGATGTAGGGTTCAAGCATCGACGTCAGCAGCGGCAGGACGAACATCACCAAGCCAATGGCGTGGCGGACAGGACCAACCTTCTGCACCGGCGCCAGGCGCTTGGCGTGGCCGAAGACGATCGCCTTGAGCTGCTGGAATCCTTCTTTGCCCATGACGGCGATGCACGAGATCAGCAGCACTTTGTTGGCGATGAAGATCGCGCCCGTCAGGGCCGCGATGCGCGAACCCGGCGTGTCCATCGAGGCCGCGATCGGAATCAGGAGCCACAGCGCGAAGGCCAGGATGAACATTCCGATGCCGCACTTGAAGCGCCATCCGGCGGTGGAGGCAGCAGGGGGTTGAGTGTCTTGCGGGGTCATGGCGGGCTCCTTTTGAGTCTTCCAGGCGAATAGCGGTGAAGAAGGCCAGGTTTGCGCGGCGTCCGGGGTTGCGGTTCAAGCAGGCGCAGCATCAGGCAGGCATAGAGCGTGACGACGATGAACAATCCCATGCGCACCGCGAAGGCGGTGTAGACGTCCTTGCCCGCGACACTGTCCTGCACCGATTGGCCAAGCAGGATGATCAGCGTCACCAGCGTGTTCAACCAGAAGCTGGGCGGATGCCGCGTCGGGGCCAGTCGATAGAGTTTGCGCGCGGCCACCAGGCCAAACAGCAGCATCCACAGGAAGAACATCCACAGATTCACGAACAGGCTCAGCGCGCACCAGAAGACGATCGCCAGCGCGCCTCCCAACAGCGTCGAGCCCAGCAGCTCGCGCGCAGCGCCTTGCGCCGCGGCAACACCACTCTGTCGGCCCAGGCTGATCGATTTCAGGATGATGGGCATGTAGCCCAGCGGGTCGGTCAGCGCCAGCAGAAAAGCGGGCAGTACGACCAGCGACGCACGCAGCGCCAGCCGGCTGGCCTCGTTGTCGGGCAGGACCGGAGGCGGCGGCGGCACCGGCGCGTTGGGCAGTTCAGGAAGCAGCCAGTGGCAGAACCCCAGAACCAGGACGGCGACAAACAAGCCCTTGACCAGCGCCTCGATCACGATCGCAGCCAGCCTGAAATCGATGGTGCCGGCGGCCGAAATCATGGTCAGGCCGATGGCCAGGAACAGGGACACGAGGTTGTTGCCACCGCGCATGCCGAAGCGAAAGGCAAGAAAGAGCCCCAGGCCGATCAGCAGCACGCCGCTTAGCGGGTAGTAGCGCAGCACCGGGCTGAGCAACAGGCCCAGGGCCGTGGTCACCAGGACCACGACGATCAGGCCCAGGCCGGCCTTGAACGACAGCGGGCGGTTCATCGAGGCCAGCAGGAACAGGCCGAGCACCGGCGCGACCATGGGAATCGGCAGGTCCAGGCCGAAACCGATGGCCAGGCAGAGCGCGGTGCCGATGGCCAGGCGCAGCGCCCGCCGGGCACGTGGGTCGGGATCAGCATGCGTAGCGTCAGAGGGCATAGCGTCAGAGGGCATAGCGTCAGTAGGCATAGGAAAGCCAGCTCATCAGGCGCAAGTACACGCGGCCCAGCGGGTTGAGCGGATTGCCCGGAAAAGGAAACGCCATGACCTCTGCCTGGCCCCCTACGCGCACGCCGCGCAAATGGGGCAATTCCCCCGGATTGATCTCGACCGCGACCGGAAAGCGTTGCGCCGGGCGCAACCAGTCGCGGCTGTTTTGCACCGTCGGCAGGCTGCCAGGCGGCGTGCCGGGCCCGACGCTGACGCCATACCCCACGCTGCGCACGCGGCCTTCGAAGATTCTGCCGGGCAGCGCATCCAACACCACCGACACAGGCGTGCCGGCTTCGACATGGCCCAGATTGTTTTCCGTCATTTCCGCGTTGATCCAGACGTCGTGGATGGCGATCAACGTCATCACCGGGTTACCGGCGGCGGCGAATTGACCGACATCGGTGCGCAGGTCGGTGACCAGGCCCGCCGCTCGGGCGCGCACCTGCGTGTTGGCCAGATCCAGTTCTGCCTTTTCCACGGCGGACGCGGCGCTGCGCAGCTTGGCGTTGTCTTCCTCGTTGCCGCCCTCCTGTTCGCGCGCCCGCTGCACTTCCGCCCGCGCCGCCGCGACCTGGCTGACGGCCTGCGCCAGGTTCGCCCGCGCGATCTCCAGCCGGCGCAGCGAAATCGTGCCTTGGTCGTCGCGGTACAGGCGCTCGAGTCGACTGCTGTCCTGGCGCGCCCTGACCTCATTGGCCTGCGCCGCGCGCAACGACGCCTGCGCGGAATCGATGCCGGCCGTGCTGGCGCCGATCTGCCGGCGCGTCGCCTCCAGGTCTGCGCGGGCGCGGTCCAGGGCGATCCGGTAATGCTCCGGATCCACTTCGAACAGGATGGCGCCGGCCTGGACGTCCTGGTTGTTCCGCACATGCACCTTGGCCACGCGGCCCGACACCTCCGAGGCCACGGATACGACAAAGGCCTGCACGCGCGCCTGCTGCGTGTAAGGCGTGAACCGGTCGGCCAGCAGATACCACACCAGGCTCACCACGATCAGCAGGCCGACCCACTTGACGCCCTTCCGGGAGGGGTCGGAAGGAGGTGGCGGCGGAGCCGCGGGTGGCGCTGAGGGCGTTGGGGTCGCGGGAGCGGCGGGGGGACGGGGCGTGTCACTCATCGGATCGCACCTTCTGCAGGGAAGGACCCGCGGGGGGGCCGGTCGGCTCGGACAACAGATCGCCCCAGTCGGTGCGCTGCCGCATCTGGTCGCGCGTGGCCGGGTCGAGCACGGGCGCGTCGCTGTGCCAGCCGCCGCCCAGCGCCTTGTACAAGGCAATCAAGTCGCTTACGGCGGCGCCCCGGTTCACCACGTAGGCGTCCTGCTGGGCGGCCAATGCACGCTGGGCGTCCAGCACCCGCTGGAAGTCGGAATAGCCCTCGCGATACAGCGCGTTGGCCAACGTCAGCGAGCGCCCGGCAGCCTGTGCCGAGTCATGCAGGATGCCATCACGCTCCAACGCCTTGATCAGCCCGCTGGCGGCGTCGTCGGCCTCGCGCGCCGCTTGCCGGACCGCGTCCTGGTAAGCGACGATCAGTTGCTGAAGTCGGGCGTCCTGCACGCGCACGTTGTTCTTCAGGCGGCCGTGGTCGAATACGTTCCAGCTCAGCGTGGGGCCACCCAGCAGCGCCATTCCGCCCGACGTCCCCGCCAGCGACGTGGCGGACCAGACGATGCTGCCCAACAGGGCCACCGAGGGATAGAGGTCCGCCTCGGCCACGCCGACCAGCGCCGACTGCGCCGCGATACGAAATTCCGCGGAACGGATGTCGGGGCGCCGCAACAGCAAATTGGCGGGAACGTCCTGCAGGACCGCCCGGTCGATCAACGGCACGACGGCCGCCTTTTCCGCCTGCGCCGGCAGTTCCGGCATGGGGCCCGGCGGGCGGCCAATCAAAATGGCCAGCGCGTTGCGCGTCCGCGCGATCTGGCTTTCAAATTCAGGGATGGTGGCCAGGGTGCTCAGATACTGGGTCTTTGCCTGCTGCAGGTCGAGTTCATCGGTCTCGCCGCTTCTGAACAGCCGTTCGGTGATTTCGTAGCTGCGCTTCTGGATGACGGCGTTGTCGCGGGCAATGCGCAACCGCGCCTCGGTCGTGCGCAGGGCGAAGTAGCTTTCGGCGACTTGGGCATGCAGCAAAACCAGCACATCTTCACGATGCGCCTGGGCCGCAAAATATGACGCATCCGCCGACTCGATAGCGCGACTGAATCGCCCCCAGAAATCCAGTTCCCAGCCAATATCGAATCCCGCGCTGTATTGCCAGAAGCTGCTGGGGCGCGGGTTCCCCTCGGCCGAGCGCGAAGACCGGCGCTGATACAGGGCGTCAGCACCCACGATCTGGGTTTGGGGATAAAGGCCGCTGCGGGCGATGCCAAGCTGCGCGCGGGCTTCCATGATCTGCAGCCCGGCGATTTGCACGCCCGGATTGTTCGCATCGGCCTGCGCGATGACATATTCCAGGACCGGGTCGTCGAAAAGCCGCCACCATTCTCTGGCATCTGGTTGCGGCCGCGCCTGGGTGGCCAGCTGCAACGCCGGCGTGTCCCATTGGCCGGTCCACGCCTCGCGCGAAGGTTCGAAGTCGGGGCCAAGCTTCGCGCACCCCTGCAGGCAGAGCACGCCGGCCAGCAGCAGACGACGGTAACGAGTCAGCAGCGACATTGGGCTAAAGCTCGATCAAAAGCCGAACCGCAACAATTCAAGCTGCCGCGCGTACTGCGGCGCGTGCCGCGTGAACGCCCTTACACCCCGCGTCTATGCGTGCCAGCCCTTTGCTGCCGGCGGCGCTTGCGCCTGGCGGTCAATATCGACGGTGCCTTTTCGCGTTGGCGAGTTGCCTTCGTTTGGTCAGTGCAAACATGCCCGCAAATGATTCGGTTCTTTTACTGCTTCCCGCCGCCTGCGCCTATTGGATAAAAGCCTTAGTCGCGGCGGGAAAACGCGGGCGCCGCAGGCCATGCGTCCCGAATTAGGGTCCGGCTACGGTAGTCTCGCCAGGCCGATACGGGTGAACGTTCATGGGCCAGAAAATGAACAAGCCGGGGGCATAAAAAACCGCCCAGGCCGTCATGGCTGGGCGGTGGTTCGTGCGCGCCGGGTGAACGCCGGGATCAATGGCCCGTGGAGTCGCCCTGGCGGCTGGCTTCGAACAGGAACCAGGTGCGGCGTTCGGTCTCGTCGATCCAGTTCTCGATCAGGCTGGAGCTGGCGATGTCCCGGTGCTCGTCGGTGATATTGTGGGCTTCGCGCAGCGAGGCCGCCAGCACCTTGTTGTCTTCGCGCAGCTCGGCCAGCATGTCCAGGGGCTGGACGTAATCGGCGTCGTTGTCCGAAATGCGCTGCGTGCGCGAAATGTGCCCGATCGAACGCAGCGTGGTGCCGCCAATCTTGCGGATGCGTTCCGCGATGGGGTCGGTCATGGCGAACAACTGGTCGCCTTGCTCGTCAAGCAGCAAGTGATAGTCGCGGAAGTGCGGACCGCTGACGTGCCAGTGGAAATTCTTGGTTTTCAAATACAGCGCGAACACGTCGGCCAGTAGCTGGTTCAGTGCGGCGGAGATGTCGCGGGTGGCAACAGCCGCCAGGTCGGTAGGCGTTGCCAGCGGAAGTTTGCGCCGCTCTTTGAGCGTCTTGGTGGTCTTCTCATTCAGTTTCTTGGCCATGAATTGCCGCTCCTTGGAATGATAGAAAGTACGCAGTCTCGGCATGGACTACGCCATGCGAGATACCCCAGGGTAATCCCGCACGCGGCCTTTGCCAATGGCTTGAATCAACTGGCGGCAAGCTGAACGCCTGAGGCCGCCCTGCCCCCTCAGCCATTCAGCGCAAACCCGGGCCCGTCGCCGGTGCGGCTTGCGGCAAGCAGCGCAAGCGCCGCCTGGATGCGGTCGCTGACGGAACCCTCCGGCAACGGCGGCGCCAGGCCCAACGCCATCTGCCGCAGGGGCTCGGCGATCACCATGGACAGCAACAGGCCAGCGGTGACGTGCGGCTGTCGGATCTGGATCAGGCCGCGTTCGCCCAACCCGGCGAGCCAATCGCCCAACATCGCCGTGCCCCGTTCGATGCCGTTCTTCTGATACACGGGCAGCAGCGCCTCGCGCGCCGGGAAGTCCGCCGTCAGCAATCGAAACATGCCCACTGCGTCGGCCGACAGCGCACGCGCTGCAATCACGTCCAACACGCGGGCCAAGGCGGGCAACACCTCGGCGGACGTCTGCACTTCCTGGGCCATCACGGGTTCAAAGGCATCCGTCCAGCCGCGTACCACCTGCGCCACCAGATCCTCTCGATTGGCGGCATACCGATAGACAGTTTTCTTGGCCATCCCGGCGCGCTTGGCAACCGCTTCCAGCGTGGTCGCGGCATAGCCGGCGTTCAACAGCAGCCACGTGGCGGCTTCAAGCGCCGCCGCCAATTGTTCCGATTCCGGCCGGGCCGGACGCCCGCGCGCACGGGGCGCGGCGGTCGGGGATGTTTGCGGCATCGACGCCGTCCTCCTGAGTGTTCCGGATGCGATCTTACACGTCCGTTTATTTAGGAAACGTTTAACGTTTCTCTATTATAGAATAGATGCTCCCCAACTCGGAGCCTCTCCATGGCCACCCCGCACCCCGACGATTCCCACATCCTGGCAGACATCGACACCCTGCTGGACCCCTCCCCCTTGCGCCTGGAAACGGGCATCACCCGGTTGCCCGGCGGCGGACTGGTGGTGGCCGCGCGCACCGACCTGCACGGCTGCAAGGGCCGCATGCTGGACTGGTGGTTCACGTTTTTCGAAACCACCCAGCACATCAAATGGTGGCACCCGCAGGACCATGTCGAGCATCGCGGGTGGGACGCCCAATGGCGGCGCGGCGAAAGCTATATCGGCGCATCGATCCACGCCGTGGAATCCCTGGCCGACATCCCGCCCGTGGCCGCGAAGCTGAAATTCCACGACCCGCGCGAATGCTTCGATCCGCTGCGGCTGCAGGCGGCCCGCGAACGCCAGGACGTGTCGGCCGCGGTCTACGCACGCATCGGATTCGGCGAACACATCACGCTGGACGCCGACGGTGATCCGCTGGACGGCGACATGATCCATCTGGTGCGCGACACGCCGTTCGGCTGCGTGTTGCGCAGCCGCTTCTACCTGGGCAAGTCCAGCGCGCAACCCGAACACGACGTGCCCGATGCGCTGGGCCTGAGCCTGCTGCGGCATTGCTATACCGAATTCACCTACCTGTCGCGCTTCCTGCCGTCGATCTATTACGGCGAACACGCCAACGGTGAAAAGGCCCCGCTGCCCTGGTAGCGCCCGCCGCGGGAAGGAGTATGCTACGCGCCTTCGTCTCAGCCAGATTCACACCATCGCTATGCGCGGCAATCCCGACGCCAGACAAGGCGCCATCGCGTTGCACGGGTTCTACTTCCTGTATTACGGCCTGCAGGGCGTCAGCATCCCTTTCCTGCCCTTGTGGTTCGCCAGCCGCGGCGTGGATCCCGCCGTCATCGGGCTGATCGTCGCCACCTCCTTCCTGCCCAAGATCTTGTCCACGCCGGTCGTTGCCCATCTGGCCGACCAGAGCGGCCGCGCGCACGCGCTGATCGCCTCGGCGCTGGCGGCGTCGCTCGTGCTGTTCATCTGCTATCCGTTTGCGCAAACGGCAGGCTGGATGCTGGCCATCACGCTGCTGCTGAACGCCGTCTTTCCGGCCGTGCTGCCGCTGATGGACCGCATGGCGATCGCCAGCGGCAGAAAGCAAGGAAACGCCTACACCATCATGCGGGCCTGCGGATCGCTGGGCTTTGCGGCAGTCACCGTCATCGGGGGCTACCTGATCAAGACCTTCGACGCCGACTGGGTGATGTGGCTGTCGATCCTGCTGATCGTGGCCTGCCTGGCTTGCGTGCGGCTGCTGCCACAGGCCGCGCGCCCTGCCGCCGACGACGCCCCCGTCGAACGCGTGCGCCTGCCCATGCTGGCGGTGCTGCGCGACCGGCCGCTGCTGATGTGCATCGCGGCGGCGTCGCTGGTCCAGGCCAGCAACGGCTTCCTGTATTCCTATTCCACGCTGTATTGGACCGCCAACGGCCTGACGACCGCACTGATTTCGCTGCTGTGGGTCGTGGGCGTCAGCAGCGAAGTGCTGTTCTTCTTCCTGGCGCCCAAGGTGCTGGCCCGGACCGGGGCACAATGGCTGATCCTGATGTCGGCCGTCATGACGGCGATCCGCTGGGCAGGCCTGTCCGCCACCACCGACCCGGCGCTGATCGCTGCACTGCAACTGCTGCAGTGCTTCACGCTGGCCGGCAACAACGCCGCGATCATGTGGTACATCACCCGCCACGTCCCCGCCGCCTGCAAGACCTCGGCGATCGCGCTCTACGCGCTGCTGTCGGGCGGCGTGTTCATGTTCGGCAGCATCCAGCTGGGCGGCGCGCTGTACCGCAGCTATGCACCGGGCGGCTTCATCGTGATGGCCGTGTGCGCGCTGTGCGCGGTACCGCTGGTGATCTATTCGGAAAAGCTGCGACGGGTCTCGTAGGATGGGTGAAGCGCGAGAATCCTTGAGGAAGAACCCGACTGCAGAACGCGCGTAACCCATCAAGCAGCGGCGGATTCTTGGACAACGCAGCCATGGAATCATCGCTGCATGATGGGTTCTTTTCCCCTTCGGCCAGGGAACTATCGCTGCTTGATGGGTTACGCGCGGCCGAGGGCGGCGTTCTGTTGGCGGAATTGGCGCGCTCCACCCATCCTACGTCCTTGCCTACGCCCCAATTCCACGTCCGTGCGTACACCCAATCCCGCCTTGCGTACGCCCCAATCCCACGTCCTTTCGTACGCCCCCAATCCCACGTCCTCTCATACGCCCCAATCCCACAACCAAAGAAAAAGCCCCCGAAGGGGCTTTCGTCAGCAGCAGCCGATCCGTTTCTTGCCGCCGTAGCGCGCGTCTTGGCGCTCGCGGAAGAAGGCCTCGTACGTCATCGGCTCCTGGTCAGGGTGGGTACGTCGCATGTGTTCCACATACGTCTCGTAGTCCGGCA
Source organism: Achromobacter sp. 18P8.1.1 (assembly GCF_057799415.1). Classification (NCBI taxonomy): domain Bacteria; kingdom Pseudomonadati; phylum Pseudomonadota; class Betaproteobacteria; order Burkholderiales; family Alcaligenaceae; genus Achromobacter; species Achromobacter sp. 18P8.1.1. Next base: position 23,337 of record NZ_JBYOKH010000029.1, read on the forward strand.
CGCCGACCATCAACCGGAGCGTCTGCCCCAGGTAACGGCCGGCGGCGCCGGCGGCTGAACTCATGTTGCCAAACAGCATGCGGCGCCTCCTTGGCGGTCAGTCGGCGCCCGCGGCGACGGGCAGCGTTTCGTACGGCGTCTCGCGCGAGGTCGGATTGTTCTCGGCGCGGGCGCGCTGCACCGACTTCAAGCCGAACACCACGATGCTGACCACCACGAACATGAAGATCGCGCACAGGCCGGCGTTGATGTAGTCGTTCATCACCACGCGCGACATCTCGCCCAGCGACTTGGCCGGGGCCAGCACCTTGCCTTCGGCGATGGCCGCGTTGTACTTGGCGGCGTGGGCCAGGAAGCTGACGCGCGGGTCGGCGTCGAACAGCTTCTGCCAGCCGGCCGTCAGCGTGCAAGCCAGCAGCCACAGCGTGGGCAGGATCGTGACCCACGCGTAGCGGTCGCGCTTCATCTTGAACAGCACGACGGTGCCCAGCGTCAGCGCAATCGCGGCCAGCATCTGGTTGGCGATGCCGAACAGCGGCCACAAGGTGTTGATGCCGCCCAGCGGATCGACCACGCCCTGATACAGGAAGTAGCCCCAGGCCGCCACGCACAAGGCGGTGGCGATCAGGTTGGCGGGCAGCGAATCCGTGCGCTTGAGCGACGGGGCAAAGGTGCCCAGCAGGTCTTGCAGCATGAAGCGCCCGGCGCGCGTGCCGGCGTCAACCGCGGTCAGGATGAACAGCGCTTCGAACAGGATGGCGAAGTGGTACCAGAAGGCCATCATGCCGGGGCCGCCGATGGCCTGGTGCAGGATGTGCGCCATGCCCACGGCCAGCGTCGGGGCGCCGCCCGCGCGCGAGATGATCGTGCTTTCGCCGACGTCCTTGGCCGTCTGGATCAGGTCTTGCGGCGTGACCACGAAGCCCCAGCTGGACACGACCTGGGCCACCTGGTCCGGCGTGGTGCCGATGACGGCCGCCGGGCTGTTCATGGCGTAGTAGATACCCGGCTCGATCACGCAAGCCGCCACCAATGCCATGATGGCCACGAACGATTCCATCAGCATGCCGCCGTAACCGATATAGCGGGCCTGGGTTTCGTTTTCGATCAGCTTGGGCGTGGTGCCCGACGAGATCAGGGCATGGAAGCCCGACACGGCGCCGCAAGCGATGGTGATGAACAGGAACGGGAACAGGTTGCCCGACCAGACCGGGCCGGTACCGTCCACGAACTGCGTCAGCGCGGGCATCTTCAGTTCAGGCGCCACGACCACGATGCCGATCGCCAGACCGAGGATGGTGCCGATCTTCAGGAACGTCGACAGGTAGTCGCGCGGGGCCAGCAGCAGCCACACGGGCAGCACGGCGGCGATGAAACCGTAGATGATCAGGATCCAGGTCAGGCCCTTGCCATCGAAGTCGAACATCGGGCCCAGGACCGGATGCGCGGCCACGTCCTGGCCAAAGGTGATGGCGGCCATCAGGCCGACAAAGCCGATGATGGACACTTCGCCGATCTTGCCCGGACGGATGTAGCGCAGGTACACGCCCATGAACAGCGCGATGGGGATGGTGGCCGCAACCGTAAAGGTGCCCCAAGGCGAATGCGTCAGCGCCTTCACCACGATCAGCGCCAGCACGGCCAGGATGATCACCATGATCATGAAGGCGCCGAACAGCGCGATCACGCCGGGGATCTTGCCCAGCTCGGACTTGACCAGATCGCCCAGCGAACGGCCGTCGCGGCGGGTCGAGATGAAGAGAATCGTGAAGTCCTGCACGGCGCCGGCGAACACCACGCCGGCCAGGATCCACAGCATGCCCGGCAGATAACCCATCTGCGCGGCCAGCACCGGACCCACCAGGGGGCCGGCGCCGGCGATGGCGGCGAAGTGGTGGCCGAACAGCACGTGCTTGTTGGTGGGCACGTAGTCCAGGCCGTCGTTGTGCTTCCAGGCCGGCGTCATGCGCGAGGCGTCCAGCTGGAAGACGTTCTTTGCGATGAAACGGCTGTAATAGCGGTATGCGATCAAATAGACGCATACGGCGGCGATCACCACCCATAGCGCGTTGATGGTCTCCCCTCTGGCCAGCGCCACGGTGCCCAGCGCGAATGCGCCCAGTACCGCAACCGCCAGCCAGACCAGGTGCTGACCCAGTCCCTTACTGCTGGTATGCATAAGTGCTCCTCTTGCCTCCCGCCATGCTTGTGGCGTGAAACGCTTTTTTCGTCCCGCGGAAGGCAGACTCATTGTTGTGGGGTGGCGGACGCGCACGCGCCCGCACTGCGTCCTGGGGACGCGGGCGTTAGTATTTCGTTTTGCCCCCCTGGCAACAAGCGCGAAACTACGCAAACGAGCTACGTGTTACTACGCAATGCGCCGCAGCATAAATCGCCGGGAATCGTAAAATCCGGTAGGTAAACGGGCCGTTTCCCCGCGGAGCCGGCCGTGATGCATCGCACCAATCGCTATCCGGGTTGAACCCCACAATATGAAGCTGCGCCTGAAAATCCTGCTGCTTGCCGCGGTCCCCCTGCTGGTGGCCGTGGCCGCCATTACCGTGGCTGTCTACGTGCAGGGCCTGCAGCTGGCCCAGCGCGAAAAGCAGGTCGTGGAAAGCGCCTGGCTGGCCAGCAAGGAAAGCGAACTGCGCCACTACGTCAGCCTGGCCTACAGCGCCGTCGCCCCGCTGCAGGCGGCGGGCGACGACGAGGCCTCGCGCCAACGGGCGCTGGAACTGCTGGCGCAAATGGAGTTCGGCCACGACGGCTATTTCTTCGTCTACGACCTGCACGGCAAGAACCTGATGCACCCGCGCCAGCCCGAGCTGGTGGGGCAAGACCTCTGGAACCTGCGCGACACGCGCGGCCAGTCCGTCATCCAGAACCTGCTGACGGCCGCCCGCCGCGGCGGCCAGCAAGGCGAAGTGGTGCACTACCTGTGGGAGAAGCCCTCCACGCACCAGACCGTGGAAAAGCTGGGCTACGTGGTGGTGCTGGACCGCTGGGGCTGGATGCTGGGCACCGGCATCTACCTGGACGACGTGGAACAGGCCCTGGTGCGCATCGACGCCGCCGCGCAGGCCAACATCCGCAGCATGTTCGCCTGGGTGGCGGGCATTGCGGCCGTTTCCATCCTGGGGGTGGCGGCTTGCGGCCTGGCGCTGAACATCAGCGATCACCGGCAATCCGACGCCAAGCTGCGGCTGATGGCCCAGCAACTGGTGCGCTCGCAGGAAGACGAACGCGCCCGGCTGTCGCGCGAACTGCACGACGGCATCAGCCAGGTGCTGGTGTCCATCAAGCTGTCGTTGGAAGCCGCGCGGGAACGGCTGCGGCAATCGTTGCCGGAACAACCGCAGGCGCTGGCCCACATCGACCGCCCGCTGGGCGGCGCACTGGACCGCCTGAACAGCGCCGTGGGCGAAGTGCGCCGCATCTCGCACAACCTGCGCCCCACGCTGTTGGACGACCTGGGCCTGCCCGCCGCGCTGGAACACCTGGGACGGGAATTCGCCATTCCCAGCACGGACGGGGCGCCGCCCTTGGCCGTGCGCCTGCGCACCACCGGGCGCCCGGTCAAGCTGCCCGACGCCTACGCCACGGCGCTGTTCCGCGTCACCCAGGAAGCCCTGACCAACGTGATGCGCCATGCGGGCGCCACCCGCGCCGACATGACGCTGGCCTACAGCGCGCACGACCTGCGCCTGACGATTTCAGACGACGGCCGCGGCTTTGACTTCGCCGCGGTCCAGCAAGACCCCCGGCGCGGCATCGGCCTGCGCAACATGCGGGAACGCATGAGCGCGCTATCCGGTAACCTGAGCTTCCATTCCACCGCCCAAGGCACCACCTTGCAGGCCTGGCTGCCCCTGCCGGGCGCGGCTGCCCCTACCGCGACGACCCAAGCATGACCGACACCCCCGACGCCATCCGACTCCTGCTGGTCGACGACCACCCCCTGGTGCGCGACGGCCTGCGCCTGCGCCTGGAAACCGTGCCGCGCCTGCGCGTGGTGGGCGAAGCCGGCAATGCGCAGGCGGCGCTGGCCTTCCTGGCCGCGTGCCTGGCGCAAGACCCCCAGGGCGACACCCTGCCCCATCTGGTGCTGATGGACCTGAACATGCCGGGCGTGGGCGGACTGGAGCTGACGGCCCTGCTGCACGAGCGCTATCCGCAGATCGCAGTGCTGGTGCTGTCCATGCACGACAACCCCGAGTACATGGTGCAGGCGGTGAAGGCCGGCGCCCGGGGCTATCTGCTGAAGGACGAGCCCGCGGAAGAAATCGTCACCGCCATCGGCGCCGTCGTCGCGGGCCGCAGCTATTTCAGCGCGGCCGCCGCCGTGCGCCTGTCGCAGGCCAGCGCCCCCGCCACCCTGCTGACGCAGCGCGAACGCGACGTGCTGCGCCACATCGCCGACGGCCAGGCGAACAAGCAGATCGCCCTGGCGCTGGGCCTGTCCGTGCGCACGGTCGAGACCCACCGGCTGAACATCAAGCGCAAGCTGGGCATCGACGGGCAGGCCGAACTGATCAAGTACGCCGTGGAGAACCGAGGCGTCTGACGCCCCGAAGTTCGACCCGGGCGCCTGACCCGCCGCCCCGGCTGCGGTAGACTTGCCTGCATTCCGGCGTCCCGACGCCACACGACACAACGCCACGACGAGCGCGCTGCCCCAGGAGTCCCCCCATGTCATTGGAAAAGAACTACACCGCCATTCTCGAAGCACTAGGGGAAGACCCGTCCCGCGAAGGGCTGGCCGATACGCCCGCCCGCGCGGCCAAGGCCATGCGCCACCTGTGCCGCGGCTACAGCCAGAACCTGGACGAAATCGTCAACGGCGCGCTGTTCACCTCCGACACCCGCGAAATCGTGCTGGTCAAGAACATCGAGCTGTACTCGCTGTGCGAGCATCACATGCTGCCCTTCATCGGCAAGGCGCACGTGGCCTACCTGCCGGCCGGCCGCGTCCTGGGCTTGTCCAAGGTCGCCCGCATCGTCGAGATGTATGCCCGCCGCCTGCAGATCCAGGAAAATCTCAGCCGCCAGATCGCCGAGGCCGTCCAGACCGTCACCGGCGCGGCCGGCGTGGGCGTCGTCATCGAAGCCCAGCACATGTGCATGATGATGCGCGGCGTGGAAAAGCAGAACTCGTCCATGGTCACGTCCGTGATGCTGGGCGAATTCCACGACAACCCGTCGACCCGGGCCGAATTCCTGAGCCTCATCCGATAGCAGGACACGCCCCCCTCTTTTGGGGCATATCGCGGGCCCGCCCGCTGCGACGACGATGCCAGACATGGCAGCGCCGGCGCGGCAGGCGGGCCCCGCCGCTTTGGGCTCCCGGCTTTTGGCTCCTACTGATCCAGGCATCTGGCCCTAGCGTTCTGGTCCCATCCGGGCAAACTGACATCCAGCAAGCCGGCCGCGCCGGGGCGCGGCCGATCCCTCCCGGAGACCACCATGAACGCGATATTCCGCCACATCCGCCGCTGCACCCTTGCCGGCCTGGCCGCCGCGCTGCTGGCCGCACCCGCTTATGCCCAGACCAAGCTGGTGGTCGGATATCAGCTGATCGTGGGCCCGTTCCTGTCCGCCATCGCGGACGGCAGTTTCGATTCCGCATTGAAGGAAGCCGGCTACCAGGTCGACTGGCGGCAGTTCACGTCCGGCGGTGACATCTCCACGGCGCTAGCCTCCGGCAATGTTCCGGTCGGCGTCCTGGGGTCCACCGGCATCACCTCGGCCGCCACCCGGGGCGTGGACATGCAGCTGTTCTGGGTCCTGGACAACATCGGCAAGTCCGAAGCGCTGGTCGCGCGCAACGGCTCCGGCATCAACAGCACCGCCGACCTGAAGGGCAAGCGCGTCGCCACCCCCTTCGTATCGACCTCCCACTTCCACCTGCTGGTCGGGCTGGAGCAGGTGTGGAAGATTTCGCCGCGCGACGTGCGCATCCTGAACATGCAGCCGCCGCAGATCGTGGCCGCCTGGCAGCGCGGCGACATCGACGCCGCCTATGTCTGGCCGCCCGCGCTGACGGAAATCGCCAAGAGCGGCAAGATCATCGCCGATTCCCAGCAGATCGGGGCGGCCAGCGTGCCCACCTTCGACGGCATCGTGGTCGACCGCGCCTGGGCCGCCAAGAACCCCAAGTTCATGGCCGCCTTCACCGGCGTGCTGGCCAAGTCCTACGCCGACTACCGCGCCAACGGCGCCAAGTGGACGGCCGAGTCCCCGCAGGTCAAGGGCATCGTGCGCCTGATCGGCGGCAAGCCCGACGACGTGGTTGAAGCGCTGGGCCTGTTGGTGTTCCCCACCGCGCAGGAACAGGCCTCGAACGAATGGCTGGGCGGCGGCAAGGAGTCAGGTGCGGCGCGGGCCTTCGCGGCCAGCGCCACCTTTCTGAAGGACCAGAAGCAGATCGACCGCGCTTTGACCGACTACAGCCCGCACGTCACGGACCAATACGCGAAGGCCGCGGCCAAATAAACGGCCCGGCGCGCTACAAGGGGAGCCCGCATGACCATGCCGTCCACCTCCACCGCGCAGCGGCTCTGCGCGGAACAAGTCAGCGTCACCTATCCCGGCCTGCACGACAGCGGGCCGGTGGTTGCGCTGCAAAACGTCAACCTGACCATCCAGCCGGGCGAATTCGTCGTCGCGCTGGGCGCCTCGGGCTGCGGCAAGACCACCTTGCTCAGCCTGCTGGCCGGGTTCCTGTCACCTACCGAGGGGGAAATCACGCTGGGGGGCCGCCCCATCGTGGGGCCGGGCGCCGACCGCGGCGTCGTCTTCCAGAAGCACGCCCTGCTGCCCTGGCTGAACGTACTGGAGAACACGGAATTCGGCCTGAAGCTGCAGGGCGTGGACAAGGCAACGCGACGCGCCCGGGCCCGCCGTAACCTGGAACTGGTGGGGCTGCAGGACTTCCATCGCCACATGATCTATCAGCTGTCGGGCGGCATGCAGCAACGCGTGGGCATCGCGCGCGCGCTGACCTGCGACCCCGCCATGCTGCTGATGGACGAGCCGATGGCGGCGCTGGACGCCCTGACGCGCGAAACCATCCAGGAACTGCTGCTGGATATCTGGCGCCAGACCAGCAAGATGTTCTTCTTCATCACCCACAGCGTGGAAGAGGCGCTCTTCCTGGGTTCGCGGCTGATCGTCATGTCGCCCCGCCCGGGCCGCATCACGCACACCTTCACGCCGGACTTCAACCGGCGCTACCTGGAGACTCGCGATGGACGTGGCATCAAATCCAGTCCCGACTTCATCGCCATGCGCGAAGAAGTCCTTGGCATCATCTACGGCGACGAGCGCGCCGCCGCCTCGCCCGAAGCCGTCCATGTCTAGGAACCGGTCGGGGCACAAGCCCGCGACGCCCGGGATGGTCTACGGCGCCCCGGGCGCGGGCTACAGCGGGCACATCAGCCTGTTGACCAGCCTGGCATTGATCGCCCTGTGGTTCCTGGTGACCAGTGCAGGCTGGGTGCGGCCGCTGTTCCTGCCGTCCCCCATTGCGGTCTACGACAAGTTCGTCTCGGCCATGACGGACGGTGTTGCCAATTCCACCCTGGCCGAGCATGCCCTGGCCAGCCTGACGCGCGTCTTCAGCGCGTTCTTCCTGGCCTGCCTGACGGCGATTCCCGTGGGCATCCTGATGGGCGTGAACCGCTATGCGCGCGGCATCTTCGACCCGCCCATCGAGTTCTACCGCCCGCTGCCGCCGCTGGCCTACCTGCCGCTGATCATCATCTGGTTCGGCATCGGCGAATTCCCGAAGATCCTGCTGATCTACCTGGCCATCTTCGCACCCATGGCGATCGCCGCGCGGGCCGGCGTGCGCTCGGTCTCTATCGAGCAGATCCATGCCGCCTACGCGATGGGCGGCACGCGGATGCAGATCGTCTGGCACGTGATCCTGAAGGCAGCCATGCCCGAAATCTTCACGGGCATGCGCATCGGCATCGGGGTGGGATGGACCACGCTGGTCGCAGCCGAAATGGTGGCCGCCGACCGGGGCCTGGGCTTCATGGTATTGAACGCCGCCCAGTTCCTGGCCAGCGACACCGTCATCATGGGCATCATCGTGATCGGCGTGTTCGCCTTTGCCTTCGACCTGCTGGTGCGCTACCTGGAGAAATTCGCCATCCCCTGGAAGGGACGCATCTAGGACGTTTTCCAACAGGGCAATCCCCCATTTCTTCCCCCTGGCCGCTCCTCTATCCTGAGGCACAGATCCGGACCCCGCCCGCAGCGTGCGGCGGGGTCCGCATCGCCGTCACAAGGAGCCGTCATGTCCAGCCAGGCCTCGATGCTCAAGCCTGTGTTGTGGGAACGCCTGTTCGAAAGGGAAAGCGCACCCAACCTCAGCCTGCAGGGCCGGGTGCGCCAAATGCTGGTGTCGGCCATCCTCAGCGGCCATCTGCCGCCCGGCATGCCAGTGCCCTCCAGCCGGCAACTGGCCGATCAACTGCACATCGCCCGCAATACGGTCGTGTTCGCCTACCAGCAACTGGTCAGCGAAGGGTATCTGGTGTCGCGCGAACGCAGCGGCCACTTCGTCTGCGATTCCGTCATGCAAGGGCATTCCGGTTCGGCCGCGGATGCCGCGCACGCGGCGCCGCCGGATACCGTGCCGGACCCGCAGCGCGTGCGTTGGGACGAACGGCTGCGCTTCCGCCCGTCGCGGCAACGCAATATCACCAAGCCGCAAGACTGGCAGAAGCAGCCCTACCCCTTCGTGTACGGCCAGTTCGACCCCGACCTCTTTCCCACCGCCGAGTGGCGCGAGTGCTGCATCAAGGCCCTGTCCGTGCTGGATATCCGCAGCTGGGCGCCCGACCTCATCACGCACGATGACCCGACGCTGATCGAACAGATCCGCACCCAGGTGCTGCCCCGCCGGGGCGTCTGGGCCGACGCCGAGGAAATCGTCATCACCGTGGGCGCGCAACACGCCCTCTACCTGCTGGCTGATCTGCTGGTCAACGACGACACCGTGGTCGGCATGGAAGACCCCGGTTACCCCGACGCCCGCAACATCTTCGCCAGCCACACGCGCAACCTGCTGCCGCTGCCGGTGGACGAACGCGGCCTGTGCACGGGCACGCACCTCTTGGGCTGCGACTACGTCTTCGTCACGCCCGGCCATCAATGTCCCACCACGGTCACGCTGGCGATGGAGCGCCGGGAAAACCTGCTGGCGCTGGCGCGCCAGGCCGACAGCATGATCATCGAGGACGACTTCGAAAGCGAAAGCCGCTGGGGCGAAGGCGCCATTCCGGCACTGAAAAGCCTGGACCGCGACGGCCGCGTCATTTACGTCGGCAGCCTGGCCAAGTCGTTCGCGCCGGGCCTGCGCATTGGCTACATCGTCGCGCCGCGCGAACTGACGCGCGAACTGCGGGCGTTGCGCCGGCTGATGCTGCGCCACCCATCCGCCTATATCCAGCGCGCCTTCTCGCTGTTCATTTCGCTGGGCCATCACCATTCGCTGCTGCGCAAACAATCGCAGGCCTACCAGAAGCGCGGCGCCGAGCTTGCCCAGGCGCTGGCCCGGCACCTGCCCGACTTCAAGGCGATCCCCATCACAGGTTCTTCGTCCTGCTGGCTGGCCGGGCCGCCCTGGCTGGACGCCGCCGAATTGTCCGAGGCCGCGCTGGCCGAAGGCGTCGTCGTCGAACCCGGCAACGTGTTCTTCATGAACGGCACGGAGGCGCCCCGCAACTACCTGCGCGTGGGCTTCACGTCGATCCGGCCCGAACATATCGGGCCGGGCATCGAAAAGCTGGCGCAGGTAGTGCGCCGCTACCGCATGCGGGCGGCGGCGTAGAGGCTGACTTCGGGGCCTGCCTCCTGGTCTGGGCTGCAATGCCCGGCTACAGGTGTTCGTCCCGCAGGTGGTACCAGCGGTACAGCAAGCCCTGCCCGATCCGCCGGAACGGTGCGAACAAGTGCCCCGGCAACGGCGAATCGTAGATGGGCAGATCCCAGGCGAGCCCGTCCTTGCCCATCATTCGTTCGGCCAGGCGCTTACCCGCGTGCGCCGAGAACGCCACGCCGTTGCCGCCGTACCCGAACGCGTAGTACACCGGCAGCGCGGCATCCGGCTGGGTCACGCGCGGCATCATGTCGTGGCTGACGTCCACCCAGCCCCACCAGGAATAGGCCACGTCCACGCCCCGCAGCGACGGAAACTTGCGCGCCAGTCCTTCGCGCAGCAGCGCCAGATGCCTGGGGTGCTGCGCATCGGCGCCGCGCAAGGCGCTACGGCTGCCGATCTGCATGCGGCCGTCCGGCAGCAGGCGGTAGTAGAAGCGCAAGGTGCGCGTATCGGTGATGAACACGGTGCTTTTCAATCCCGCCGCCTCGCGTTCGGCGGGCGACAGCACACGCGTGACCAGCGAATTCGACAGCACCGGCATGATGCGGTTGTCCAGCAACGGGTTCACGCCCTGGGCGGTATAGCCACCGGTCGCGAACGCCACGCGGCGCGCCCGCACCACGCCGCCCGGGGTCTCCAGCAGGATCACGCCGTTTTCCACACGCCAGCCCAGCACCGGACTTGACGGGTGCACGCGCACGCCCAGGGCCCGCGCCTGACGCAGATAGCCGTATGCCAACTTCAGCGGGTGCACGCCCACGCCGTCGGGCTCGTGCATGGCGCCGACCGCTTCGTGGTCGTCGACATAACGCTCGCGCAGTTCCGCCTTGCTGAGCATCTTCGCGTCGTAACCGAACACCTCGCGCATCACGCGGGCCTCGTTCTGCAGAAAGCCCATCTTCTTCTGGCGGTGCGCCGTGTATAGATGCCCGCCCGGCTGCGCATCGCAATCCACCTGCGTGACCAGGCTCTTCCAGTATTCGAAGCCTTCGCGAATCTCCGCGTCCAGGCGGCGGGCGGTATCCAGCCCCCAGCGCGCAATCCACTGCGACCGGTACAGACGCCCCGACGCGTTCTGCCCCTGACCGCCGTTGCGGCTGGTGCAGCCCCACACGACGCGGTTGGCTTCCAGCACCAGGGCGCGCACGCCGAAGTCGCGCGCCAAGGTCAGCGCCGCCGACAGGCCGGTGAAGCCCGACCCCACGATCACCATGTCGGCGTCGACGTCGCCCTGGATGGGGCCGTCGTCCTCCGGCGGTTCGCCGGCGCTGGCGACCCAGTACGTAGGCGCGTAGTCCTGCCCCCGGCCGGGCGGCGACACCAGGGGGTCATAGGTCGGGTTGTAGGCGTTGGCCCCTGGGGTGGCCGCGCGGGGCGGGCGGGAGGTGTCGAAGGGCATTTGGGTATCCATGCTTCGAATCCGAGTCCTGGGTGTGTCCGGGAAAGTGCCGGGGGGTGTCCGAGGCGAGACGGGCCGGGCCTCAGGCACGGGCCGGCAGCGCCGGGCGCTGCTTGCGGAATGCGTTCTTCACGCGGATCTTGCCGTCCTGGAACGTGAAGACATCGACCATGTCGGCCTCCACCCGCGAGCCGTCCGCGGCGGTACCGGTGAACGTGCATTCGGACACGCCGCGGTCGCCTGCCACCCAATGCCGGCCGTTGTTCCATTGCGCGTCGGGAAAGTTCTTCCACGCCGCAGCGAACGCGGCGCGGACCGCCTCTGTTCCGGTGTGCCGGCTGCCGCAGGCCTCGGGGCCGCCCACGGTCTCGAACACGCAGTCCTCGCTCATGAAGCTCATCAAGGCATCGATATCGTGGCGGTTCCAGGCGGCCGCGAATTCGGCCAGCATTTCCACGGTGACGGTCTTGTGCATTGCCAACCCTCCGATAGACGCCGGCGCGGCATGCGCCCGCGTACAGGATCCAAGGTAAGTGAGCGGTCCCGCAGGGTCTAGAACCAGAAAAGGGAAATCGCTTGCACCAGTCATGACGCCGTGGCGGGCGCAAGCATCGCGGACACTTGCCGCGGATCGATCGCGTCGCGCAAGCCGATGAACACCAGCCCGGTCGCGCCCAATCCATCGGGCGGCGCGGACTGCATGTCGTAGCGCACGCGGCGGCCCGCCCATTGCACCAGCACCAGGCCGTGCCGGTCAGTGCGGACCCATCCCTTGGCCCTCAACAGTTGACGGGGCATTTGCCGCAACTGCCCCGCCAAGTGGTCGGCATTCAGCGTACCGGGCGCTTCCCAGAGCCAGCTTTGGAAGGGATGGTCGGGGTCCTGCCCAGGCATCGCGCCGCGATGCCCGGCGTGGTCGCAGCCCGCATGCCCACACGCGTGGACAGACGCGCCCGGCATCGCCTCGCCCGACAGATAGCGCAGGTCGACGCGCCCTTCCCGCGCGGCAATCATGGCCGCGCCCTGCGTCACGTCCTTCAGCCACCCCTGCACCTCGGCCAGCGCTTGCGGCGTCGCCAGGTCTGTCTTGTTCAGCACCAGCAGATCGGCCGCCTTCAACTGCCGCGCCACGGTATCGCTCAGCAAGTGATCGGCGGCCAACGCCCGTACGTTCGCCACATCCACCAACACCACAACGCCTTCCAGTTGCAGCAAGGGGTCGCACATGCCCACCTGCGCGATCCGCGAGGGGTCCGACACGCCGCTGGCCTCGATGACGATCCATTCCGGCAGCGGGTCCAGCGTCAACACACGCGCCAGCGCATCATCCAGGCCACCAGCCATCGAGCAGCACACGCAGCCGTTGGCCAGGCGGATCACCGCGTCCGCGCGTTGCGCGACGATACCCGCGTCGATATCGATCGGCCCGAAGTCATTGACCAGCACCGCCGCCCGGCGGCGGCTGGTGCTCAGCACATGGTTAAGCAGGGTCGTCTTGCCCGCGCCCAGAAAGCCGCCGACGACCGTCAGCGGAATGCGCGCCGCGCCGGTGGCGGCCATCTCAGGCGCCTTCCAGCGCCAACGGCCGTCCGCCGACGACGGTTCCCAGCACGGCGACGTCCTTCAACCGGTCGGCGGGCACCGTCGTGGGATCGTCTTCCAGCACGCAGAAGTCGGCGTACTTGCCCACCTCGATGGAGCCGACCAGATGGTCCATGTGCAAGGTATAGGCCGCGCCCAGCGTGACGGCATGCAGCGCCGCATCCACGCTGATCCGCTCGGACTCGCCCAGAATGCGGCCCGAGGCCGTTTGGCGGTTGACCGCGCACCAGGCGGTAAACAAAGGTCCAAGCGGCGTGATCGGCGCATCGGAGTGGATCGAGAACGGGACCCCCGCGCGCGCCGCCGACGCGCAGGCGTCCATGCGGTTGGCGCGGTCGGGGCCCATGGTAAGCGCGTAATGGGCGTCGCCCCAGTAGTAGAGATGGTTGGCGAACAGGTTGGCGCACATGCCCAGGCTGGCCATTTTCCGGAACTGCGCCGCATCGGCCATCTGGCAGTGCTGCAACGTGTGGCGGTGGTCCCGGCGCGGCGTGCGGCGCAGGGCAAGGTCCACGGCCTCGATCGCACGTTGCGTGGCTTCATCGCCGTTGGTGTGGATGTGCAATTGCACGCCGGCATCGTGATAGGCCTGCACGGTTGCGTCGAGCTCGGCGGGCGCGATGACCCAGATGCCGTTGGGGGCTCCGTTGTAATAGCCGGGCCAGCGCACCCGGGCGGTGAAGCCCTGGATCGATCCGTCCACCACCAGCTTGACCATGCCCAGGTGCAGCTTGTCGTGATTCAAGCGCTTGGCGGCTGCCAGTTTTTCCAGGCAGCGCGCGGGATCACCGGCATACGTCAGCGCCGAGGCGGCGGGCACGATGCGCACGGGATAGTCGGGTTCGGCCGTGATGCGCGCCAAGGTCGCCACGCCCTCGTCGCCCAGTTCGTTGACCAGGTCCGTGGCGGTGGTCACGCCCGCCCATTGCGCCACCTTGCCAAACATGCGCAGCCCGTCTTCCGACAGCCCAACCGTGCGGAATGGGCTGCCGATCAGGCGCATGACCGGAAACATGGCCGCAAATTCGCACAGCTCGCCGCTGGGCTGGCCGTCTTCCATCCGCGTGACGCCTTCGATGTCGGTATCGCGGTCGATGCCGGCCCGGGCCAGCATCGGCGTGTTCACGTTCATCAGGTGCATGCTGGCGTGCATGACAACGACGGGGCGCGCCGCGGACACACGATCCAGATGCTGGACGCCCATGCGCTGGCCGTCGAAGAAGATGGGATCGAAGCCCCAACCGATCAGGGTTTCTCCCGCCGGCAGGCTGCGTTCGGCCTCGCGCAGCCTGTCGGCCACCGCATCGAAACTTTTCAGGCCTTCCCAAAGGCGGCCATCGGGCCCCCGGCGATCGTAAAAGCCCACGTACACGAATTTCCACATGCCGCCTTCCGGCAGATGGCAATGCCCTTCCACCAGGCCGGGCATCAGCACCTTGCCGGCATACCGGTCGTCCACGTCCGCCGGCCCCCAGCCTGCCAGGTCTTCCCTGCTGCCCACGCCCAGGATGCGGCCGTCCCGCACCGCGACGTGGGTGGCACGCGGCTGGGCCGGGTTCATGGTCAGGATGCTGCGGGCGGCGTAGATTGTCGTCTTGCCTTCAGGCCGGGTCATCGAGAGTTCCTTGTGACGGTTGGATTCAGCCCTGCAACGGCGCCACCACGGCGCCGTCGCGGACCTCTACGAAATGGCAGGCAACGCGGTGGCCCGGCACGATTTCGCGCAGTTCGGGCTCGCGCGTCGAACAGGCGGGCTGCGCGGCCGGGCAACGGCCGGCAAACCGGCAACCCGGCGGCGGGTTCACCGGACTGGGTGGGTCTCCCATCAGCCGCACGCGGCGCGCGGCCGATTCGCGCCCGCCCTTGACGGTCGGTACCGCCGACATTAGCGCCACGCTGTAGGGATGCAGCGGGCGCGTGAAGAAGGCGCGGCGCGAAGCTTGTTCGATGATCTTGCCCAGGTACATCACCGCGATGTCGTCGCAGATGTGCTCGACCACGGCCATGTCGTGCGAAATGAACAGGAACGATTGCCCCTGCTCCCGCTGGATCCGCCGCAGCAGGTTCAGAATCTGCGCGCGGATGGCGATGTCCAGCGCCGACACCGGCTCATCGCACACGATCAGGTCCGGCGCGCTGGCCAGCGCCCGGGCCACGTTCAGGCGCTGCCGTTGCCCACCGGAAAACTGGTGCGGAAACAGTTGGCGCTGTTCTGGCCGCAGACCCACCAGTTCAAACATTTTGGCCACGCGCGCTTCGCGCCCGCCGGGCGGGTCGATGCGCATCAAGTCCAGCGGCGCCCGCACAATGTCTTCGGCGCGCTGGCGCGGGTTCAGTGACGAATACGGATCCTGGAACACCAGCTGCAGCCGGCGTCGCATCTGCCGCAACGAGGCGCCGCCCAGGGCGGTCAGGTCGGTGCCGTCGAAATGGATGGAGCCCGCGGTTGGATCCGCCAGCCGCAGTACGGACAGCGCCGTGGTGGTCTTGCCGGAGCCGGACTCGCCCACGATCGCCAACGTGCGGCCACGCGCCAGGTCGAACGACACGCCGTCCACCGCCTTGACCACGACCGGCTTGCCATCGGCGCCCTTGCCCCCCACGGGAAAGTGCACGGCCAGGTTCCGGACGGACAGCAATGCGGGAACATGCAGCTGCGGCGTCATGCGGCCTCCTGATAGAGCCAACAGGCCACGTCCTGGCCCTCGTCCACGTGCACCAAGGGCGGGAATTCACTGCGGCAACGCGCAAGCGACCGGGTGCAGCGGTCCAGAAAGGGGCACCCCACGCCGCGGTCCCAGACCGAGGGCACCACGCCCGGTATCTCGGGCAGGTCCGGCCGGATATCGTCGGGTTCCCGGTCCAGTTCGGGCAGGCAGGCGATCAGCCCCTGTGTGTAGGGATGGCGGGGATGCGCCAGGATCTGCCGCACGCCGCCCTGCTCCACAACCCGCCCGCCGTACATCACGACGACGCGATCGGCCATTTCCGACACTGCGCCCATGTCGTGCGTGATCAGCAGAACGGCAGTGCCGCGCCGAGCCTGCTGCTCGCGCAGCAGGTCGAAGATCTGCGCCTGGACGGTAACGTCCAGCGCCGTGGTCGGTTCGTCGGCGATCAGCACGTCGGGATCGCAGGCCAGCGCGATGGCGATCATCACCCGTTGGCGCATGCCGCCGGACATCTGATGCGGGTAGTCGTCCACGCGCCGCTCGGCGACCGGGATGCCCACCGACTTCAGCATGTCGATGGCGCGCGCGCGGGCGTCGGCGCGGCTTAGGCCCTGGTGCAGCCGCAAAGGCTCCGCAATCTGGTCGCCCACCGTGTACACGGGATTCAGCGCCGTCATGGGTTCCTGGAAGATCATCGAAATCTTGTTGCCGCGCACCCGCCGCATGGCCTCGTCGTCGTGCAACGCCAGGTCCGCGCCCGACAAACGAACGCGGCCGGCGCCGATCCGCCCCAGCGCCGGGATCAGCCGCATGATGGCCAGCGCCGTCATGCTTTTGCCACAGCCCGACTCCCCGACCAGGCACAGGGTTTCGCCTGCACGCAACTCGAAGCTGACCTGGCTCAATACCTCCGCCACGCGGCCACGCGAGCGAAACTCCAGGCTGAGCGCCTCGACTTCCAGGGCGGGAACTTCCAGGCGCGCGTTCATGAGCGCCCCCGCGACGTGGGGTTCAATGCGTCGTTCAGTCCATCGCCGATCAGGCTGACGGCCAGCACCGTCAAGAAGATGGCCGCGCCGGGCAGCGTCACCGCCCACCACGCCGTCAGGATGTAGGGGCGGTTACTGCCGATCATCAGCCCCCAGCTCATGATGTTCGGGTCGCCCAGCCCCAGGAACGACAGGCCCGCTTCGAACAGGATCGCCGTGCCGATGGCCAGCGTGGCCGACACGATCAGCGGCGCCAGCGCGTTGGGCAGGATCACGCGCCAGATGATCCGCGCGTCGCCCGCGCCGATCACGCGTTCGGCCAGCACGTATTCCCGCCGTTTCAGGCGCAGGAACTCGCCCCGCGCCAACCGCGCGGTGCCGGTCCAGCTGACCACGCCGATCGCCACCGCGATGGTCGCAAGCGACGGGGTGAACAACGTCACCAGCACCATCGCGAAGAGCAAGGTGGGCAGCACCTGGAAGAATTCAGTGATGCGCATCAGCGTCTCGTCGACCCAGCCGCCGTAGTAGCCCGCCAGCGCGCCGACGGTCAGGCCGATGGCCATCGACAGCACCGCGGCCACCACGCCGACCAGCAAGGTGGCGCGGCCGCCATAGACCATGCCGGTCAGCACGTCGCGCCCCAGGTAATCCGTGCCCAGCAGCATCTCGCCGCCGGGCGGCTCCATGGGCGCGCTGGCGATCTCGAACGGGTCCGCCTGCATCAGCATCGGACCGAAGATCGTCACCGCCAGGATGGCGGCCAGCAACAGCACCCCGAAGACAGCCGACGGATTGCGGACGAACACCCGCAAGGCCTCGTAGGACTGCCGCGCGGGTGCACGCGACGCCGTGGCGGCTACGGCAGGCAGGGGAATCACGGAAGGCGCTTGGCTCATGATGTCTTGATCCGGGGATCGATCAGGCGGTAGGCCAGATCGGTTAGCTGATTCATCACCACCACCAGCAGCGAGGCGAACAGCAGGATGCCCAGCAATGTCGGGTAGTCGCGCCGCAGCACAGAGTCGAACGCCAGCCGCCCCAGCCCGGGCCAATTGAAGACCGTCTCGACGAGGATGGCGCCTGCCAACACGTTGCCGAACTGCAGGCCCAGCATGGTCACCACCGGCAGCACGCCGTTGCGCAAAGCGTGCTTGTACAGGACCGAGCGCTCCGGTAACCCCTTGGCGCGGGCGGTGCGGATGTAGTCGGCGGACAGCGCTTCCATGACGCTGGCGCGCGCCAGGCGGCTGTACTGCGCCAGGTAGACGAACGCCAGCGTGAACGCCGGCAGCGCCAGGTGATGCAGTACGTCCACCACACCCGCCCAGCCGTCCTGCGGCCCACCCGCCGACCGCATGTCCGACACCGGGAAGACCGGCAGCACCGACGCAAACAGGATGATCAAAATGATGCCCGTCCAGAAAACCGGCGCCGAATAGCCCACCACAGACAGCAGCGTGATGCCTTGCGACAGCGGTCCGTTGGGCTTCCTGGCGGCCAGCGTGCCCAGCAGCGTGCCCACGATGAAGGCGCTGAACACCGAGGTCACCACCAGCAGCAGCGTGGCGGGCACGCGATCCCAGATCAGGTGGGCGACGGGTACGTTGAAGAAGTAGGAATAGCCCAGGTCGCCGCGCAGCACCTGCGCCAGGTACAGGCCCAACTGCACCAGAAAGGGCTTGTCCAGTCCGTACTGCGTACGCAACTGAGCCCGCAGGTCTTCGCTGATGCCGCCCATGGAACCGGCGATGGTCTCGACGGGATCGCCGGGCGAAATATGGATCAGCAGGAAATTCAGCGTCACCACGGCCAGCAGCAACAGGCCCGCGTAGGCAAGACGGCGCAAGATGAAACGCAGCATGGCGGCTCCGCCTTATTGCAGGTAGACGTCGTCTAGCGGCGACAACATGCCCCATATCCCCTCGGGCATGCCGTGCACCTTCTTGGACGTCAGCGTGTGGTACGGAATCACCGTCAGGAAATCGATCGGCACGTCTTCGGTCACCAGGCGCTGGAACTCGGCGTATTGCGCGCGGCGCTTCTCCACGTCGGTCTCCATGCCCGCCTGCGCCAGCAGCGCGTCGACCTTCGGGTTGGAGTAGGACTGCGTATTGGTCCAAATGATGTCGCGGATGTTGCTGGACAGGTAGGTGCGGTGCACGCCGATGACCGGGTCTCCCCAGTTGAAGACAATATCGGTCGTCATGTCGAAATCATGGCTGGCGATGCGCTTGGCCCAGGTCGGAAAATCAGGCGATGCGCGCACCTGCACCGCGATGCCCACCTTCTTCAACTGGCTGCGCAGGTACTCGGCCACGTTCTTGCCCTGCACGTCCGAGCCGGGCATGTAGTCCACCGTCAGCGTCATGCGCTCGCCCTTGGCGTCCTTCTTGAAACCGGCCTCCTCCAGCAGTTGCTCCGATTTCTTGAGGTCCAGCGGGTACTTCTTCACGTCCGGCGTGGCGTAGGGGCTGGTGCCCACGATCGGGCCGTCTGCGGGTTTGGCGAACCCCGCGTTCAATGCCTTGGTGATGAAGCCCTTGTCGGTCGCGTAGGCGATGGCTTGGCGCACGCGCACGTCGTTCAAGGGCTTGCGCGCCGTATTGAAGGCCAGCCAGCTCAGCGCACCGATGCCCTCGTAGCCGCGATTGGTCATGACGATGGCGGTATTGTCCTTGGCGCGCCGCAAGATGGTCGGCTCGGTCATGAAGGGCAAGGCCCCGATGTCGCCACGTTCCAGCCCGATCAACAGATTGGTGGCGTCCGGATTGATCTTCACCACGATGCGGTCCAGATACGGCTTGCCCGGCAGGAAGAACTTGTCGAACCGCTCCAGCACGATCTCCTGGCCGGGCTTGAATTCCTTGAACTTGAACGGGCCCGACCCCACTACGTCCGTCGAATTCCGGGGATGCGTCTTGATGTCTTGCCCGTCGTCGTAGATATGCTTGGGCAACACGGGCATCAGCGCCGGCGACAAGGCCAGCAGGATCGCCGGGTGCGGCTGGCTCATGCGCAGCACGGCCGTATAGGGATCGGGCGTCTCGACGGATTGCACGGGCGCAAACATGGTCTGAAACGGGTGATTGTTCTTGACCGCCATGACCGAGAACGCCACGTCTGCGGACGTAATGGGCTTGCCATCATGAAACACGGCGTCTTTGCGCAAATGCAGCGTCAAGGACTTGCCGTCCGGCGCCAATTCCCACGATTCGGCCAGATAGGGTTGCGGCTTCCAGTCCGCGTCGTAACGCAGGGGGCTGGCAAAGAGCTGCGCGCTGGGTAGCGCAGTTGCCGTACCCGATTGCACCGCGCCGTTTAGATGGCGGGGCACCTGCGTCGATCCCACGACCAGCGTGCCGCCGGGCTTGGGCGCATCCGCCGCCACCGCCCCGCCCGCCATCGCCATCACCGCCAGAATCGTTGCCAAGCCTTGTCGTGCGCTGCGCATGATTTTTCCCTTGATGTGTTTGCTACACGGGCCACTCGTTGGATGGCTTTCGCGTAAGCGTAGCCATCCAATGGACCAGGCCTTAGTACCAAACAGGCAGAGTCTTTGGTACCAGCGACGCCAGCGAGACGGTCATGCGGAAACGGCGGCGCTTGCCGCGCAGGCGCGTGCATACAGGACGGCGACCGCGCAGCTGCTGACGCGCGCCTGCATGGAGTCGGAGCGGCTGGTCAGCAGCACCGGCACACGCGTGCCCAGCACGAGGCCGGCCGTGCCCGCACCGGCCAGCCAGGTCAGCTCCTTGTAGAGCATGTTGCCCGCCTCGATGTCGGGCACCAGCAGGATGTCGGCGTCGCCGGCCACGCGCGACACGATGCCCTTCTGGTCCGCCGCGTCGCGCGAGATCGCGTTATCGAACGCCAGCGGCCCATCGATATCGCCGCCCCGGATTTGCTGGCGGTCGGCCATCTTCGACAGCGCGGCGGCGTCCAGCGTGGCCGGCATCGACGGATTGACGGACTCGGTTGCGCACAGCACCGCAAGCTTCGGGCGCGTCACGCCCAGCGCCCGCGCCAGGTCGATGGCGTTCTGGGCGATGTCCGCCTTTTCCTGCAAGGTCGGCGCGATGTTGACGGCCGCGTCCGTCAGGATGAACAACTTGGGATACGCGGCCACCGCCATGACGAATGCGTGGCTGATGCGGCGGTCCGTGCGCAGCCCGGATTCGCGGGCCACCACGGCCGACATGAAATGGTCCGTGTGCAGGCTGCCCTTCATCAACATGCTGGCCGCGCCATCGCGCGCCAAGGCGGCGGCGGCCCGCGCGGCAAGCTTCTCGTCATCCGGCGTGTCCACGATCTCAAGTTCGCCGGCACGCACGCCCATCTCAGCCAGCAAGGCCGCGATGCGGCGCGCCGGGCCCACCAGCACCGGCTCGATGTAGCCGGCGTCCCGCGCCTGAACGGCCGCGCCCAGGCTTGCCGGGCAAAGGGGATAGGCCACCGCGGTGCGCAGCCGCCCGGCCGATAGCGCGGCATCGCGCAGGGGTTCGAACAATCGGTCGATTGCCATGGGTACGTGCTCCTGCCGCGGATGTCCGCAAGGTCAAATGGAATGCCTGCGGCTCGGCACCGGCCGCGCCGCAGGCATCGGTCACCCCTTGACGGGATCGATCGACAGCGGCACTTCGCCCGAATGGAACGGTTGGTTCACGTACTGCTTGTACTTGTCCAGCAAGCGCAGCGGCTGCTTGAGCGCGTCGCGCCGGAACGGGTCGCCCAGTTCCTGGCTGACCATCATCTCCAGCATCGTGGTCTTGCCTTCCGACTGCGCCTTGCAGGCGGCCTGCAACGCGGCGCCGACCTGATCGGCGTGCTCAACACGGATGCCTTCCGCGCCCATCGCACGGGCCAGTTCCGCGAAGTTGGGGTTGATCAGGTTGCTGCCTACGAAGCGACGCCCGTAGAAGTCCACCTGGTTCTTCTTTTCCGCCCCCCACTGCCCGTTATGGAAGACCACCGCCGTCACAGGGATCTTCTCGCGCACGCAGGTCAGCAATTCCTGGAAGCTCATGCACCAGGCGCCATCACCCACGTAGGCCACCGCCGGCCGGTCTGGGCGGCCCAGCTTGGCGCCGATCAGCGCCGGCAGCGCATAGCCGCAGTTGCCGAAGCTCATGGCGGCCAGCATGGAGTTCGGTTCGTCAAAGCGCAGATAGCTGTTGGAGACCGAGCAGATGTTGCCGATGTCGGTGGATACCATCACCTGCTTGGGCATCGCGCGTTCCAGCTCGCGCAGCATGCGGCGCGGATGCATGCGGCCGCCGCCGTGTTCGATGATGTCCAGGCTCCAGTCGTCGCGCTCGTGCGACCACCCGTCCAGTTCCTTTTCCCATTCGGCCTTCTGCGAGGCGATCTCGTCGCCGCGAGCCGTCCTGGTACGCGTGCAGGCGACCTCGCGGTCCTTCAGCTTGGCGGTCAACGCCGCCGCGGCCGGCCGCGCGTCGCCGCAGATGCCTACCGACACCGGACGCACCAGGCCCAGCATGCGGTGGTCGGCGTCCACCTGGATGATGCGCGCGCCTTGCGGCCAGTAGTCCAAGCCGTGCTGCGGCAAGGTGCCGAACGGCCCCAGGCGGGTACCCAGCGCCAGCACCACGTCGGCTTGAGACAGCAGTTTCATGCCGGCCTTGGCGCCCTGATAGCCCAGCGGC
This sequence comes from Achromobacter sp. 18P8.1.1, assembly GCF_057799415.1. Taxonomy (NCBI): domain Bacteria; kingdom Pseudomonadati; phylum Pseudomonadota; class Betaproteobacteria; order Burkholderiales; family Alcaligenaceae; genus Achromobacter; species Achromobacter sp. 18P8.1.1. The sequence goes on from NZ_JBYOKH010000029.1 coordinate 45,560, forward strand.
CCGCACCACAGCGGGTGGCTGGCGGGGAACGCATCGTTGTGCAGATAACTGGTCACTACCGGCGCGCCCAATAGTTCGGCCAACGCCACGCATTCAGCCTGGCCTTCCGAGAACAGCACGCCGCCCCCCGCCACGATGACCGGGAACTTTGCCTCGGCCAACAGGCGGGCCGCCGCTTCCAGGTCTTCTTCCGAGCCCGGCCCGCGGCGGATGCGGCGTGGTTCCGGGATGGCCACATCGATTTCGCCGTAGAAGTAATCACGCGGAATGTTCAGTTGCGTGGGGCCGCGTTCGGCCATTGCATTGTCGAAGGCCTTGGCCGTGAATTCCGCCATGCGGTCCGGGCGGTTCACATGCGCCTGATACTTGGTGATGCGCGAAAAGATGGGCAGTTGTTCGGTTTCCTGGAAGCCGCCCAGCCCCATGCCGGACGTGCCGGTCTCGGGCGTGATCGCCACCACCGGGCTGTGCGCCCAATACGCGGCGGCCACGCCGGTCACGAAGTTGGTGATGCCGGGGCCGTTCTGCGCAATGCATACGCCGTGGCGGCCCGTCACCCGGGAATAGCCGTCCGCCATGTGCGCGGCGCCCTGCTCGTGCACCGTGGGCACGAAGCGGATGCCTGCGGCGGGGAACAAGTCCAGCGCATCCATGAAGGCCGAACCGACGATGCCGAATACGTCTTTGACGCCCTGCGCGACCAGCGTTTCAACAAACGCTTCGCTGGGGGTCATGTGTTGCTTGCTGCTCATGGTCTCTCTCCTGGCAGGCCGGCGCTTGTGTGGTTGCATCGTGGCCGGGGTGATTCGATACTGCCGGAGAAAACCCGCCCGTCCCACCCCTCTGCGTTTCATTTTCTGCAAAATCCGTGCGACGATGGGTCATTGGCCGCCGAATCTTCAAATATTGAAAGATGAAAGACGAATCCTCCGCCGCGTTGCGCGCGCTGACCTTGCTGGAGCAGGTCGCCCGATCCGAATCACCCGTGTCGCTGGCAGCGCTGACCGACGCCACCGGGCTGCCCAAGCCGTCCGTGCTGCGCATCCTGACGCGCCTGGTCGAGGCCGGCATGTTGCTGCGCGAACCGGCCGGCAAAAGCTACGTCAGCGGCCCGCGGCTGAGCGCGCTGGCGCGCGAGACGCTGCTGAATTCGCCCTTGCGCGGCGAACGCCACCGCATCCTGGACAGCCTGGTCGATGAAATCGGCGAAACCTGCAACTGCACCATGCTGGACGGCGACGAAGTCATCTACCTGGACCGCGTGGAAACCGCCTGGCCGCTGCGCGTGAACCTGCAGACCGGGTCGCGCGTGCCGCTGCACTGTTCGGCCAGCGGCAAACTGTTCCTGGCCCATATGCGGCGCGAGCCGCGCGCCCGGCTGCTGGCGGCCGCCCCCTTGCCGCGATACACGCCGAACACCTTGTGCGACGTCGCCGCGCTTGAGCAAGAGCTGCGCGCCATCAAGAAAGAAGGCGCCAGCTTCGACCGCGAAGAATTCCTGCTGGGCATCGTCTGCATGGCCGTGCCCATCCTGCATGGGCCGCGCGTCATCGCCGCCGTGGCCCTGCACGCGCCGGTCGCCCGCCTGTCCATCGACGGCGCGCGAGCCTGGCTGCCCCGCATGCAGGAAGCGGCCCGAGCGCTGGCGGGCACATACGAACCGCAGCCGTAGCCTGCGGCGGCATGCGCACTACGTCCCTGATTTGATTTATCTGGGCGCCCGGCCCGCCCGGGCGAAGGTCTGGCCATGCCCAGGGCTTACACTGTCGGTCGACTCTGTTTTTCGCATTTTTTGCGATCCCTCCTATTGTGACCAACACGCCCTTCTCCTCCCTGCCCCTCTTGCCCGCCCTGCTCGACAACCTGCAAAGCCTGGGGTTCGAGCAAATGACGCCCATCCAGGCGCAAAGCCTGCCCCTCATCCTGGAAGGCCGCGACATCATCGCGCAAGCCAAGACGGGCAGCGGCAAGACCGCGGCGTTCGGCCTGGGCGTGCTGCAAAAGCTGGACACGAGCCGCCTGACGCCCCAGGCGCTGCTGGTCTGTCCCACCCGTGAATTGGCCGATCAGGTCGCGCAGGAACTGCGCCGGCTGGCGCGCCTGATCCCCAACGTCAAGATCCTGACCCTGTGCGGCGGCGCCGCCGCCCGCCCCCAGGCCGAATCGCTGGCGCGCGGCGCCCACCTGGTCGTCGGCACGCCCGGCCGCATCCAGGACCACCTGACGCGCGGCAGCCTGGACCTGGCTGGGCTGACCACGCTGGTGCTGGACGAAGCCGACCGCATGGTCGACATGGGCTTCTATGACGACATCGTCGCCATCGCCTCGCACTGCCCGGCCAAACGCCAGACGCTGCTGTTTTCGGCCACCTACCCCGACAACATCCGCAAGCTCAGCGCCCGGTTCCTGCGCAACCCGGCCGAAGTCAAGGTCGAAGCGCAGCACGACGCCAGCCGCATCGAACAGATCTTCTACGAAATCGACGGCAAGGACCGCCTGGACGCCGTGGCGCGCCTGCTGGCGCACTTCCGCCCCGTCTCCACGCTGGCCTTCTGCAACACCAAGATTCGCAGCCACGACCTGGTCGAACGGCTGCAGGCCGACGGCATCAGCGCCCAGGCCTTGAACGGCGACCTGGAACAGCGCGAACGCGACGAGATCCTGATCCAGTTCGCCAACCAGAGCTGCGCGGTCCTGGTCGCCACCGACGTGGCCGCCCGCGGGCTGGACATCCAGAACCTGGGCGCCGTCATCAACGTGGACGTCACCAAGGACACTGAAGTCCACGTGCACCGCATCGGCCGCAGCGGCCGGGGCGATCAGAAGGGCCTGGCGCTCAGCCTGTGTTCGCCCGACGAAATGCGCTGGGCCAACCTGGTCGAGCAATACCAGGGTTCGCCGCTGAAGTGGGGCGACATCAAGTCCTTGAAACCCAAGGCTGACCGCCCCCTGCGCGCGCCGATGGTCACGCTGTGCATCCAGGGCGGCAAGAAGGACAAGCTGCGCCCGGGCGACCTGCTGGGCGCCCTGACCGGCGACGGCGGGCTGACCTTCGAACAGGTCGGCAAGATCAACATCACCGAGTTCAACTCTTATGTGGCGCTGGACCGCCAGATCGCCAAGCAGGTGTTCTCGCGCGTATCCAACAGCAATATCAAGGGCCGCCGGTTCCGCATGCGGTTCCTCGAAGAATTTTGATTGCTGCCGGGACAGGGAATTTTTCTGGTCGACCGGTCGAAAGACCGCGATGAAAGCTTGATGATTTTGCTCGGGTTTTGCCATAATGGCCCCGCCTGGCCCGGCGTTGCCGCCTCAATCGGGGCGCGCCGGACGCGGAACCAAAGGTAAACAGCGCGCTCCAACGAGCCGCTGTCCCCTTAACCATCACAAGAGAAACTCACCATGATCAAGTCCGACGATACCGGCAAGCTGATCCTGCGCCTGACCCTCGGCATTCTGATTCTGCTCCACGGCCTGTCCAAACTGATGGGCGGCGGCGTCACCGGCATCAGCGGCATGCTGTCGTCGCACGGCCTGCCGGGCTTTCTGGCCTATGGCGTGTACGTGGGCGAAATCATCGCCCCCGTGCTGCTCATCATCGGCGTTTACACCCGCCTGGGCGGCCTGATCATCGCCATCAATATGGTGGTTGCGATCCTGCTGGCCCACACCGGCCAGTTGGGCACCATCACCAACACCGGCGGCTGGGCCCTGGAACTGCAAGGCATGTTCCTGTTCACCGCCCTGGCCATCGCCTTCATGGGTGCCGGCCGTTTCAGCCTGGCCGGCAACGGCGGCCGCTGGAACTAACCACCTGGCTTGGCGTTGCGCCCTTACCCGGCGCGATGCAATACAACGGGGTCGCTCAGGCGGCCCCGTTGTTTTTTCCGCAGAGATTGATACGAACGACATGCGCCGTCACGCAGCCGCAAACATCCGTCACTTGAAAGCTGTTTCGGAACGATTACAGCCGCGAACTCCCGCCTGAGGGTATGGCCTAATCCGTATCAGCGCATTAGGAAGTAAGCCACACACCTGGCGCTGGTTGGGAGTGACTCAAATGAAGAAGCGTCTGCTGCTGGTGCTGGCCATAGCCAGTTCGTTGACCGGATGCGTCGTGGTGCCGGCCCGCCCGGCCTACTACCGCCCGGCCCCCGTCTATTACACGCCGCACTACTATTACCCGGCGTACCCCGCTCCGCATTACTACTACCGCGGATATTGATCCTCGCACCCGAGGCGATCAGGAACAGCCATGACACCGTCCGTCCGGATTTCCCGCTTTCGGCCCCTGGCCACCGCAGCTTTGCTGGCGATTTGTGCCGGCGCGGCCGCGCAGACCTATGCGCCGCCCCCCGCGCCCGCTGCCCCGGCGTATGACAACGGCGACCCCGCCAACGCCAACCTGGCCCTGGTGGACCGCAGCCCGGAACCACCGCCGCCCCTGCCCGTCTATGTGCAGCCGCCCGCACCGGCAGACGGCTACATGTGGGTGCCCGGCTACTGGAGCCGCAATCGCTACGGCTTTTTCTGGGTGCCCGGCGCATGGGTGATGGCCCCCTACCACGGCGCGCTCTGGACGCCGGGCTACTGGGGCTTCGTGAACGGGCTGTATGTCTGGAACGCCGGCTACTGGGGCCCTCATGTGGGCTTCTATGGCGGCATCAACTACGGCTTCGGTTATGTCGGCATCGGCTACGTCGGCGGCTACTGGAACCGCGACCGCTTCTACTACAACCGGTCCGTGACGAACGTGAACGTGACCCGCGTCACCAATGTCTACAACCACACCGTCGTCGTCAACAACGTCGACAACCGTCGCGTGAGCTACCACGGCGGGCCTGATGGCATCCGCCGCGACGCCGACCCCCGCGAATTGGCCGCCCGCAACGACCGGCACGCGCCGCCCACCGACATGCAGCGCGGGTTCGTGCGCGATGCGGGCAACAACCGCGCGCAGTTCTACGATCACAACAAAGGCCGCCCGCCCCAGGCGTTCGTCGACCATCCCAACAACAACGGGCGCCCGCCTGACGCGCCACGGCCCGGCGGCGACGCGCGACCGGGCAATGGCCCAGGAAACAACCCCGGCAATGGACGGGACCACGGTCGCGACAATCGCCCGGGGCCTGGCGCCGGCAATGGCGCTCCCGCCGCCAACTTCGCTGGCGGCCAGAGTCCGGGACAAACCGTCACGGGCACGGCGCGTCCCCCACAATCGCCAGCGCCGCAGCAGGTGCGGGACCCGGCCCGCGACGCGGCGCGGGACCAAGCCAGGGGTGCGCAGCAGCAAGCGCAACAACAAGCACAGCAACAAGCGCAGCAACAGCAAGCGCGCGACCAGCAAGTGCGACAGCAACAGGCCCGCGACCAGCAGGCGGCGCGACAGCATCAGGACCGCGAGCAGCAACAGCAGGCGCGGCAGGCCAGGGACGCCCAGCAGCAGGCGCGTCAGCAGCAGGCCCGCGATAACCAGCAGCACCAGCAGCAGCAACAGGCGCGCGAACAGCAGCATCAACAGCGTCAGCAAGCGCAGCAGCAGGTGCGCCAACAGGCCTCGCCGCGTCCGGAAGGACACCCGCAGCAGGGCGGCGGCCGAGACCGTGAAGCGCAGCGCGGCGAGAGTCGCGGCGGGCCGAACCGCGACTGAACTGGACCCCTGTCAACGGCGGGACTACAGTAGGCACTTTGCCGCGCCCGCCCGCGCGCCACACTGGATATCGGAGCCTCCCATGAAACGCCTTGTCTCCTGCTTGATGCTTTGCGGCCTGCTGGCCGGCACGTCGGCCCAGGCCGCCTTGAACGTGGGAGCGCCCGCGCCTGACTTCAGCACCCAGGCCTCGCTGGGCGGCAACGTCTTCACATTCAAACTGACCGAGGCCTTAAAGCAAGGGCCCGTCGTGCTGTATTTCTTCCCCGCCGCGTTCTCCAAGGGCTGCACGATCGAAGCGCACAACTTCGCCGAAGCCACGGACGAATACAAGTCGCTGGGCGCCACCGTCATTGGCGTGTCGACGGACGATATCGACACGCTGAACAAGTTTTCGGTCAGCGAATGCCGCAGCAAGTTCGCCGTGGCGGCCGATGGCGACGGCAAGATCATGAAGGCCTATGACGCCGTGCACGACAAGCGCCCTGACTACGCACAACGGATCTCGTACGTGATCTCGCCGCAGGGCAAGATCCTGTATGAATTCACGGACATGAATCCGGACTCGCACGTGGCCAACACCATGCGCGCGCTGCGCGACTGGAAGGCGAAGCAGTAAAACGTAAAAAGCCCGGGTATTCGCCCGGGCTTTTTTACGACGGCGCTTGCGGCCTAATTGAAAGGCCAGACCGGCGGATGCGTGCCGGGCGGATTGGACGGGCGCGTCCACCGCGCCGGCGTTTCCGAGAACCGGGCGGCATGACGGACCGCCAGCAATTCGCCGAAGCCCGACGGCTCGGTTTCCAGCAAACCCTCGAATTCCGGCATCTGACAGGCCAGCCCGCCGTCCACCCGGCCCAGGCTGCGCAGCCAATGCGCGGTTTGCGCCAGCGACACGCGCACATGCCAGCTGCCACCCTCGGTCACCTGCCGCGCCAGCGCGACTTGCGCGCCGAATGCCATCAGGTACCCGGACGCATGATCCAGAATCTGCATGGGCAGGGGCTTGGGCGCTTCCTGTCCTGCTGCCTGCGCCTCGGCGTGGTTGAAGCCCGTGGCCGTCTGCACCAGCGAATCGAACCCGCGCCGGTTGGCCCAGGGGCCGGTAGTGCCGTAGGCCGATAGCGACACATAGACGATGCCAGGCCGGATGCGCGCGGCGTCCTGCGGCCCGAAGCCCAACGCGGCCATGCCGCCCGGCCGGTAGCCCTGCACGAACACGTGCGCGCTGCGCAACAGGTTGCCCAGCGCGATGCGGCCGTCGGCCGTATCCAGGTCGGCCAGCACCGACAACTTGCCGCGGCTGGTGTCGATGATGTTGTCGATATTGGGCAGTTGCGGCGAGTTCACCAGCATCACGTCTGCCCCATAGGCGGCCAGCGCGCGGCCACAGACGGGCCCGGCGATGATGCGGGTCAAGTCCAGTACCCGGATGTCCTTCAGCGGCCGCGCGTCGTGCCCGTATTTGGGCAAGGGCCGCGGGTCGGCCTCGCCGATGCGTTCGATGGTCATCAGGGGCTGCGAGGCGATTGCCTGGCCCTGCGCATGGCGGTCCCATTCGTCAAAGCTGCGCATGGCGGCAACCACCATGCCGGCATCGGCGGCGACCTGCTCGAAGTCCAGCGCCTTCCAGCGGCTCAGCGCGCGCTCCACCATTTCCCGCGTGGTGCCCTCACCGGTCGGACACCCCAGCAATGCCAACGCACCGTCGCGATGATGCGCGAAGTTGGCGTGGATGCGCACCCAGCCCCCGTCGCCGCAGCGGTACACACCGCTGACGGGATCCCACGGATTGGGCGTCACGCCGTTGATCTTGAAATGGCTGCGGCATTCCTGAGCGGCGTGCAACATGTCGACCGAAACCTGTTGACGCGCGCCGCCGCGCAGATGCCAGAGTTCGGCCGCAGCCAGGGCGGCAGCGGCCATGCTGGCTTGCGCCGCCGCGCCAACCGCAAAGGACGAGGGCAGCACAGGGTCCGCGCCGGTCAGCAACACGTGATCCAGCGACTCGTCGGGAAGGTCGAGTGAACGCCACAGTTTTTGCAGGACATCGAGCGACGTCTTGCCGGCGGGTGTGCGTCCCCTCAGAAAGGACGGGCGTAGGTCCATCAGATTTCCCATAGCGTTCACTTTTGCTCTCGTCGTTAAGTGAATTACATGGCGCGGGGACAAGCGCGTCAATACGTATGCGGCCTCAGCGTGTTTCATGGTTTGACCGCGTGCTGTCGTAGAAACCTCGGATCTGGCCCAGGGCCCCACCCGTCCCCTCGCCGCATTGCCCCGGACACATCTACTCGTAGTTTTTACATCGTCTTCCATGGACGGGCCGCGCGATAGAATGCCAGCCTCAATGGCCGGGCGCGCCTGTCCGCCGATTTCCGTCCTGGATTGCCCTAGATGAACACGCTGCTCTGGCTACGCACCGATCTGCGCCTGCACGATAACCCCGCTCTGGCCGCCGCCGCCGAAAACGGCACGGTCACTGCGCTGTTCCTGGCGTCGCCCCGCCAATGGCGCCTGCATGGCGACGCGCCGGCCAAAGTGGATTTCTGGCTGCGCAACCTGCGCGAACTCTCGGCCGACCTGGGCAAGCTGGGCATTCCCCTCAAATTATTGACGGTCGCGGACTGGAGCGAGGCGCCCGGCGCCATCACCGGCTTCTGCCAGGAACACGGCATTGGGCAAGTCCACGCCAATACCGAATGGGCCATCAACGAACGCCGCCGCGATGCGGCCGTGGCCGACGCGCTGCAAGCGAGCGGCGTGGACTGGACGCTGCATCACGGCGCCTCGCTGCTGCGCCCCGGCACGGTGCTGACAGGCAAAGGCGAGTGCTACCGCGTCTACACCCCCTATGCGCGCACGTGCCGGGAGCGCCTGCGCACCGCGCCGATCCGCCCCGTGCTCGCCCCCCGGGCCCAAACCGCACCGGCGTGGAAGGCCGACGCCCTGCCCGATGCCTTCGACGGATTCCCGCCTGCAAGCGATGCCGTGCGCGCGCTGTGGCCCGCCGGCGAAACCGCGGCCAGCGACCGGCTGGCCGCCTTTGCCGACGGCGTCATCGATGCCTACAAGGACGAGCGCGACTTCCCCTCGCTGCCTGGCACCAGTTGCCTGTCGCCTTATCTGGCGGCCGGCGTGCTGTCGCCCGGGCAAGCGCTGCGTGCGGCGCTGGCAGCCAATCACGGCGAATTGGATAGCGGCAAGGCCGGCGCCGCCACATGGATCAACGAACTGCTGTGGCGCGAGTTCTACCAGCACCTGCTGGCCGCCTACCCGTCGCTGTCCATGCACCAGCCCATGAAACCCGAAACCGCCGCCGTGCCGTGGCGCGACGCGCCTGCAGACCTGCATGCCTGGCAGCAGGGAAAAACGGGCATTCCCATCGTCGACGCCGCCATGCGGCAGCTGCTGGCGCTGGGCTGGATGCACAACCGGCTGCGCATGGTGACCGCCATGTTCCTGTCCAAAAACCTGCTGATCGATTGGCGCTTGGGCGAAGCCTGGTTCATGGCGCAATTGGTGGACGGCGACCTGGCCGCCAACAATGGCGGCTGGCAATGGAGCGCCTCCACGGGGGCCGACGCGGTGCCCTACTTCCGCGTGTTCAATCCTCTGTCGCAATCCCGCCGGTTCGATCCTCGCGGCGTCTTCCTGAGGGAATGGCTGCCTGAACTGGCGCACCTGGACGATCAAGCCATCCATGACCCCAGCCCCATGGAACGCGCGGCCGCCGGCTATCCCGCGCCCATCGTGGACCTGGCGCAAAGCCGGCTGCGCGCGCTGGAAGCATTCGGCAACCTGCCTGCCGTATGACCCACATCGCATGAATTTACGTTTTGCATAACATTCCAATATCTTGATGTAGATCAACCCCGCGCACGCGCCCCTCCCCGATGATCCCCGGCTGCACCACGCCCCCGCCCATCACAGGACGACAGACGCATGCGCAACAATCAGCCGGTTTACGACAAGGAATACACGCTTCACGACGAGCAGTACCTGATCTCCCGCACCGACGCCCGTGGCCGCATCATTTACGCCAATCCCGCGTTCGTGGAAGTCAGCGGCTTCTCTCGCGAGGAACTGGTGGGCGCCGCCCACAACATCGTGCGCCACCCGGATATGCCCGAAGCCGCCTTCAAGGACTTGTGGCGCACCATCCAGCGCGGCGAATCCTGGACGGGCGTCGTCAAGAACCGCCGCAAGGATGGCGGCTACTACTGGGTGCTGGCCAATGTCACCCCCATCATCGAGCGCGGGGAAACCGTCTGTTATGCGTCGGTTCGCGTCAAGCCGACCCAAGCGCAGATCGACGCAGCTGACAAGCTCTATAGAAGACTGCGCGACGGCACGGCGCGCGGCGTGCGGCTCGTGCGTGGCCAGGCACGGCCAACGGGCATCGCCGGCATCCTGGCGCGCGGCAAGCTGTGGCGCCTGACCGGCGTGCGTTCGCGCATGCTGGCCTGGGCCATGCTGGCGTCCACTCTGTTCCTGGGCGCGGCCGGCGTCGCGCTGTATGGCATGTTCGACCGCATGCAGCCCGAAGAACTCGCCATCGCCGCGGCCGTGCTGGCGGCAGGCGTGGTCCTCATCTTCGCCTCAGGCTGGGGATTCGCGCGCAGCATCTCGGGGCTGCTGGCGACCGCCACCGACTTCACGCGGCAGATCGCCGCGGGCAACCTCAGCACGCCCCTGCCCTCGGCCAGCCTGCGCGACGAGATTGGCGCCCTGAAGTTCTCGCTGGAAGTCATGCGCAAAAGCCTGGTCAGCATCACGCGCGACGTGCACGACGGCATTGAAAGCGCGCTGCACTCCGCCTCGGAGATCGCCGACGGCAACGAGGACCTGTCCGCGCACACGCAGCGCCAGGCCGCGTCGCTGGAAGAAGCCGCGGCCAGCATGGAACAGCTGGCCGCCACGGTGAAGCAGAACGCGTCGAACGCGCACGGCGCAGACCGGATGGCTAGCCAGGCCTCGGACGTGGCCAAGCGCGGCGGCCAGGTCGTAAACGAAGCCGTAGCCGCCATGCACGGGATCGTCGAGAGTTCCTCGCGCATCACCGAAGTGGTGGGCATCATCGACGGCATCGCGTTCCAGACCAACATCCTGGCGCTGAACGCCGCTGTGGAAGCCGCGCGCGCCGGCGAATCCGGCAAGGGCTTCGCGGTGGTAGCCACCGAAGTGCGCAGCCTGGCGCAGAAAAGCGCCACCGCTGCCCGCGAAATCAAAGCGTTGATCGAAGCGTCCAACGAGCGCGTCAACGATGGCGTGCGGCACGTGGAGCGTGCGGGCGCCGCCATGCTGGACATCGTGGATTCCGTGCAGCAGGTCACGCAGATCATGAATGAGATCGCGGCCACCTCCACCGAACAGCACACCGGCATCGACAACGTCAGCCGCACCATTTCGGAAACGGATACAGCGGCCCAACGCAATGCGGTGCGGGTCGAGCAGGCCGCGCTGGCCGTGGACAACCTGCGCACCCGAGGCGCGCAATTGCGCCACGCCATCGAAGTGTTCCGCGTGGCCGGCAGCCAGACGGTGCTGCCCAAGCGTGCCGCCCCGCCTGTGCCGGCGGGATTGATCGCGACGCCCAGCGCGCGGCCGTTGCTGAAAGGCCAGGCCTGACGACGACGCGAGGCCGGCTCAGGCGCCGGCCGCCGCCTGCTTGTCCAAGCGCTTGATGAAAACCTGCAATTCTTTTTCGACCTGTTTGTCGCCACGCGCCTGCGCGGCCTCCAGGCCCGAGTTCCACGCCGCCCGTGCGCCTTCCACGTCGCCCAGGCCCAGGCAGGCCTTGCCCAGCCATTTCCAGGCGACCGAGTAAGCGGGGTCGAACGCCAGGGCCGCCCGCAAGTGCGGCTCGGCTTCGCGAAAGCAATCCTGCTCTGCATAGGCCTTGCCCAGCGAAAACCGCAGCAGCATGTTGTCGGTGCCCTTGGCCAGCATGGCCTCCAGGCGTTCAATCATTCCTTCCATCGCGGCGCTCCTGCTGGCACTTGAATATCGTTGCGACATGATAGGACGGCGGCTGCGTTGCCGCCTGAATGGCCCCTCGCCCGCGCGGGGATAGGCTCGTCAGGAACAAACGATCCGTTTCCTTGCGTTTCAAGAATACGCCGACGGGGAATGCTTCAGTAAATACTCTGTCTGACATCAAGTGTCCTGGTTGAAGGAAACCGCTTTATGGCACGGCTGACCTCCTGGCTTTTCCGCTTGGCCCCCTTGCTACTGCTGCCGCTGGCCGCAGGGGCGCTCGCCCAGCAAGCCTCCCCACAGCAGGCGCGGGAAGCCGCCTTGGTCAATCGGGTGACTTGGGGCGCCACGCCGACCGAATTGGCGCGTGCCCAGACGATGGGGATCGACCGCTATCTGCTTGCGCAATTGCATCCCGCGGCTCAGGCGCCATTGCCGCCCGAGGTGCAGCAACGCATCGACGCCTTGTCCATTTCGCAGCAATCGGACGAGCAGGCGCGCGCAGCCCAGATAGACATACGGCAAAAGGCCAAAGATCGTTCCGAAGAGGACAAGCTCAGCGCCAACCGCCAAGCCAGGAAAATGGCGCGTGAACGCGGCGCCGAGGTCGGCGAACGCGCCTTGTGGCGGGCGCTTTACTCTCCCAATCAATTGCAAGACCAGATGACCTGGTTCTGGATGAACCATTTCAACGTGGACAGCGAGAAAGGCGACGTCGGCATATTCCTTTCCCAGTACGAAGACCGCGCGATCCGTCCGCATGCCCTGGGCAAGTTCCGCGATCTGCTGGCCGCCACCATGCAGTCGCCGTCCATGCTGATCTATCTGGACAATACGCAGAACGTGGCGGGCAAGATCAATGAGAACTACGCGCGCGAACTGATGGAGCTGCACACGTTAGGCGTGGATGGAGGCTATTCCCAGAACGACGTGCAGGAGTTGGCCCGCATCCTTACAGGACTGGGGCTGGGCAACAGCCTTGAGCCGCCCAAGGTCAAGGCGGCGTTGCGCGGGCAAGTCGTGCAGCAGGGCTATTTCCTTTTCAACCCGGCTCGCCACGATTACGGCACCAAAGTATTTCTGGGGCACACCATCGCTGGCGCTGGCATGCGGGAAGTGGAACAAGCGGCCGACCTATTGGCCCGCCAGCCGGCCACCGCAACATTCATCAGCCGCAAGCTGGCGGTTTTTTTCGTCGGTGACGCGCCGCCCCCCTCCCTGATCGACAAGATGAGCCGGACCTTCCTGGACAAGGACGGCGATATCTCCGCCACCCTGCACACCCTGTTCTCCTCGCCCGAATTCGCCGCATCCCTGAAGTCGGGTGTCTTCAAGGATCCGGTCCACTACCTGTATTCTTCCTTGCGGTTGACGTACGACGGCTTGCCGCCCATCGTCAATGCCCGGGGCAGCATCAACTTGCTCAAGCAGCTTGGGCAACCCTTGAATCAGCGGTTGACCCCGGACGGCTACCCGCTGTCCCAATCGGATTGGGCCGGGTCTGGCCAGATGACGGCGCGCTTTGAAATCGCCAGCACCATTGCCGGTGCGCCGCGCGTGTTCTATCGGGAAAAGCCCGACGAGCAGCCGCCGAGCGTACCGCGCCCGCCGAACCTGCTGAAAGCCAACGCGGGCAATGGCCTCTTCTCGACGTTGTCGCGCCGCACGCAAGAGGCCGTGGAACAAGCCAAATCGACACCTGTCGCCAACACCTACCTGCTGGCCTCGCCAGAGTTCATGCGCCGCTAGGAGCCCCCTCATGGATCGACGCCGACTGCTTCAACTGATGGCTGCCGCCCCGCTGGTGCTGGGCGGCAGCCGGCTCTATGCCGCGCCTGCCGTGTCGGGCAACCGCTTGCTGGTGGTCTTCATGCGCGGCGCGTACGACGCGGCCAGCCTGCTGGTTCCCGCAAGCAGCGATTTCTACTATGAATCCCGGCCCACCATCGCGATTCCCCGGCCGGGCGGCGGGCCCGGTTCCGCCCTGCCGCTCGCCGACGGCTGGGCCTTGCATCCGGCCCTGGCCGACAGCCTGCTGCCGTTCTATGAAAAGCGGCAGTTGGCCTTCGTGGCGTTTGCCGGCACCGACGACCTCAGCCGCAGCCATTTCGAAACGCAGAACAGCATCGAGCGGGGACAGGCCTCTGGGAAAGGCGGCGACTACCGCTCGGGGTTCCTCAATCGGCTGACGACCGCGTTGAACGCCAAGCGCTCCCAACCCGCCGCCTTCACCTCAGAAGTCCCGCAGATATTCCGAGGCGACACGCGCATCCCCAATATCGACTTGCTGGGAGCCGGACGCAAATCCCGCCTGAACGAAGAAGATGCCCGGGTGATCGCCTCGCTCTACGAGGGTACGGACCTGCACGCAGCCGTCACCGAAGGCCAACGCGTCATGGGCGCCGCGCGCGCAGAGATCGACGCCGAAATGCAGGCGGCCAACGGCAACGCCATCTCCACCGACAAGCTTGAACTGGAAATCCGCCGCATCGCCCGCTTCATGACCGACCGCTACAACCTGGGCTTTGTCGACGTGGGCGGCTGGGACACGCACGTGGGCCAAGGCGCCGCCACCGGCGCGCTGGCCAACCGCCTGGGGCAACTGGGCCGGGCGCTTGCCGCCTACGCCGACGAGATGGGCCCTGCTTGGCAGCAGACCACCGTCGTCGTGATCAGTGAATTCGGCCGGACCTTCCGCGAAAACGGCAACAAGGGCACCGACCACGGGCATGGCACCGTGTATTGGGTGATGGGCGGCAACGTGCGCGGTGGTCGCATCGCGGGCCGGCAAGTCGCGGTCAAGCGCGACACCCTGTTCCAGGACCGCGACTATCCCGTGCTGAACGAATACCGCGCGGTCTTCGCCGGCCTGTTCTCGCGGCTGTACGGGCTGGACAAGGCGCGCCTGGCGCAGGTGTTTCCCGGCGTGGCCCCACTGGACTTGAAGTTGGTTTGAGTTCCTGCGCCGGCGCCGGGCCAGGCGCTACACTCGACGGGCAAGCCAGCGCACTGGCGCCCTCGCGTCCAGACGCCTGACACAGGAGCCCGCATGAGCAATATCTTCGATTTCACTGCCCGCGACATCAACGGGGAGGACCAATCCCTGGACATCTACCGCGGCCGCGTGCTGCTGGTGGTGAACGTCGCCTCCAAGTGCGGCTTCACGCCGCAATACGCGGGCCTGGAAGAACTCTACCGGTCGCTGCGCGACGACGGGCTGACGGTGCTGGGTTTTCCTTGCGACCAGTTCGGTCACCAGGAACCCGGCGACGAAGCCGAGATCCGCAACTTCTGCTCGACCCAATACGACATCACCTTCCCGCTTTACGCCAAGGTGGACGTCAACGGCGCGGACGCACATCCGCTGTACCGTTGGCTGAAGGGCGAAAAGCCCGGCGTCTTCGGCACCGAAGGCATCAAATGGAACTTCACCAAATTCCTGGTCGGCCGCGACGGTCAGGTCATCAAGCGCTACGCGCCGACGGACACGCCGGCGGGCCTGAAGGACGATATCGTCCGGGCGCTCTCCGCGCCGGTTTAAGTCGGCTCGCGGCCTGGGCCTGAAGCGCCCTAGCGCAAGGGCGGCAGGCGCCGACGCACCGTGTGCGCCTTGACGATGGCGGTATTGGTTTCAGCGAACTCCGTCACGCGCTCAAGAATTCCGTCCAGGTGCGAAATCGACCGCAGCACCACGCGGGCGATGAAGCAATCATCGCCCGTCACCTTGTCGCATTCCACGAATTCCGGGATCTCCTGGATCAGCCCTTCCACATGCCGCAACTGCCCGGGCAAGGGCCGGATACGCACGATGGCCTCCAACGTGTAGCCCAACGCCACCGGATCCACATCCAGCGTGTAGGCGCGGATCACGCCCGATTCCTCCAGCCGCCGCAGGCGGTCCGCCACGCTGGGCGCCGACATGCCCACCTGCCGGGCCAAGTCGGCCGTGGTGGTGCGCGCGTTGGCCGACAGGGTCTCGACCAGGCGACGGTCGATGCCATCCAGAACAGGGCTTTCGTTTTTTAGGTCGTTTTGCATAAATTCCACCTAAAAGAAGGTATGACGTTAAAAGCACCACACTTACATCATATAACCACCTTGATCTGCCTGGGATAATTTCTCCATCGTACATCGCGGACAGCCCGCCCGGAGAAACCTCATGAATCCCGCATCAGAACGCCTCGGCCTGGCGCAAATGGCCGCCGCCATGACCCTGTCCGGCACACTGGGCGTGTTTGTCATCGAGTCCGGCCAAAGCGCCTGGAACGTCGTGTTTTTCCGCTGCGTGTTCGGCGCCTTGTCGTTGTTCCTGTATTGCTGGGCGCGCGGGCTGCTCCGGCCCGGCCTGTTCACGGCCCGCACGCTGGCCCTGGCGCTGGCCGCCGGCGCAGCGCTGGTCCTGAACTGGGTGCTGCTGTTTTCGGCTTACCGGCTGGCGTCCATCTCGTTGGCCACGGCCGTCTACAACGTGCAGCCCTTCTTCCTGATCGGGCTAGGCGTGCTGTTCCTGGGCGAACGCCCTACACGCGGCAAGCTGGCCTGGTCGGTCGTGGCGTTTGCCGGATTGCTGCTGGTGCTGCGCCTGTCGGAAACCGGCGGTGCGGGGGGCAGCGAATACCTGTCGGGGCTGATGCTGGGTCTGGGCGCCGCCGCCCTCTATGGCATCACCGCCATCATCGTCAAGCGGCTCAAGGGCATCCCGCCTCAGATGCTGGCGCTGGTCCAGGTGACGCTTGGCGCCATCATGCTGCTGCCCATGGCAGATTTCAACGCCTTGCCCGCTGCGCCCTTGCAATGGGGCTACCTGGTCGCCCTGGGCCTGATCCACACCTGCCTGATGTACATCCTGATGTATTCGGCCATCCAGAAGCTGCCCACCACGTCCACCGCCGCGCTCAGTTTCATCTACCCCGCCGTGGCCATCATGCTGGACTTCCTGGTCTACGGCCACCGGATGGATGCCACGCAGGTCGTAGGCGTGGCGATGATCTTCCTGGCCGCCGCGGGTGTCAGCCTGAACTGGACCTGGCGCCTGCCGGGTCGCCCGCGCCCTGGCACCGGCGCGGCCTGACCGCGGCAGCGGCACCGGAAACCCGCACCCCGGCCCCGGTTATTCGGGGCCGGGCCGAGCCGTCCCCGCTATCATGGCTTTTTTCCATCCGCCGGCCCCCGCCGGCGGCGCCAAGATTCCCAGGACGCTCCCCATGATCGATCTCTACTACTGGACCACCCCCAACGGCCACAAGATCACGCTGTTCCTTGAAGAAACCGGCCTGCCCTACAAGATCCACCCGGTGAACATCAGCCGCGGTGATCAGTTCAAACCCGAATTCCTGGCCATCGCGCCGAACAACCGCATTCCCGCCATCGTCGACCAGGCGCCCGCCGACGGCGGCGCGCCGATCTCGCTGTTCGAGTCGGGCGCCATCCTGCAGTATCTGGCCGAGAAGACCGGCCGCTTCCTGCCCGCCGACGTGCGCGGCCGCGCCGAAGTCTCGCAATGGCTGTTCTGGCAGATGGGTGGTCTGGGGCCCATGGCCGGCCAGAACCACCACTTCTCGGGCTATGCGCAAGAACGCATCGCCTACGCCATCGACCGCTATGTCAAAGAGACCAACCGCCTGTACGGTGTGTTGAACAAGCGTCTGGCCGACCGCGAATTCGTGGCGGGCGACTACTCCATCGCCGACATGGCCGCCTACCCGTGGATCGTGCCCCACGCCAAGCAGGGCCAGGACCTGAACGACTTCCCGCACCTGCAGCGCTGGTTCAACGCCATCGCCGCGCGACCCGCCACCCAACGCGCCTATGCGCTGGCCGACACCATCAATACCGCCCCGTCCATCAGCGACGAGGAGTCCCGCCGCATCCTGTTCGGCCAGACCGCGCAGCAAGTCACCCGCTGATCCGCCGGAGACCGCCCATGACAGCACCGAAACTGGCGTTCCGCCGCGCGCGCGCCGAAGACCTGCCGCATATCATCGCGATGCTGGCCGACGACGAATTGGGCGCCACGCGCGAAGACCCGTCCGTGCCACCGAATCCGCGCTACATTGCCGCGTTTACCGCGATCAACCAGGATTCCAATCAATTCATGGCAGTGGTCGAGCAGGATTCCCACCTGGTCGGCTGTTTGCAGTTATCGTTCATACCCGGCCTGTCGCGGCAGGGCCAATGGCGCGGACAAATCGAGAGCGTGCGCATCGCCTCGTCTTACCGCGGCCAGGGCCTGGGACGCGCCATGTTCGAATGGGCGATTGAACAATGCCGCATCCAGGGATGCGGCCTGGTCCAGCTGACCACCGACCGTGCGCGTCCGGACGCGCGCCGGTTCTATGAAAGCCTGGGTTTCAAGGCCAGCCACGATGGCATGAAGCTCAGCCTGTAGTGCAAGTAGATGATTTTGCAAGGAGCGCCCATGCATGGCGAATATAAAGTCCCCGGCGGCAAACTGGTCGTTGCGGATCTGGAAGTGCGCGACGGCCGCCTGGCCAATGTGCGTATCAGCGGCGACTTCTTTCTTGAACCGCCCGAAGCGCTTGAAGCCATCAACAATGGCCTGAACGGCATGCCGGCCGACGCCGGCGAACTGGAACTGGCGGTTGCCGTCCAATCGGCCCTGCCCGCCGATGCCGAACTGTTCGGCTTTTCCGCCGAGGCCGTCGCCGTCGTCCTGCGGAGGGCGCTGGCATGACGCGCACCGACTGGAACGACTATGACTGGCAACTGATCCACGAAGGCCCGCAGGAGCCGTCGCTGCACATGGCGCTGGACGCCGTCATCACCGATGAAGTCGGCGCCGGCCAGCGGCCGCCCACCTTGCGCATCTGGGAATGGTCCGCCCCCGCCGTGGTGATCGGCCGCTTCCAATCCCTGAAGAATGAAGTCGATCCCGACGGCGCCAAGCGCCACGGCATCGAGGTCGTGCGCCGCGTAAGCGGCGGCGGGGCGATGTTCATCGAGCCCGGCAACTCCATCACCTATTCGCTCAGCGCGCCGCAAGCGCTGGTGCACGGCATGAGTTTCCAGGAATCCTATGCCTTCCTGGACGCCTGGGTGCTGACCGCGTTACAGGGTCTGGGCATCAAGGCCTGGTATCAGCCCTTGAACGACATCGCCTCGGACATCGGCAAGATCGGCGGCGCAGCGCAAGCCCGCCGGGCCGGCGCCGTGCTGCACCACGTGACCATGTCCTATGACATCGACGCCGATAAAATGGTCGAAGTCTTGCGGATCGGCCGCGAAAAGCTGTCCGACAAGGGCACCACCAGCGCCAAGAAGCGCGTTGACCCGCTGCGCACGCAGACCGGGCTGGCACGCGAGGTCATCATCGACCGCATGGTGGAAACTTTTGCCGGCCTGCACCGTCTGACCCCCGGGCAGATCGGCAGCGACACGCTGGCGCGCGCCCGACAACAGGCCGAAGAGAAGTTCTCCACCCCTGAATGGACCGGCGTGGTGCCCTGACCGCCAAAGCCTGTTGCCATCAAGCCTAGATTTTGTGGAGGTAGTTCAATGCGTCGCACGTTCACGCCGCAAGGCGCGATAAGCGGTCTGATCCTGGGCGCTGCCCTGTTGGCGCTTGCCGGCTGCGGCAGTGCGCCGCCGGCGAACATCACCCTGGCCAGCCCCTCCTCCTCCATGCCGGAGAAGGTAGGGGACCTGTCCACCGAACACATCAAGTGGGCCTCGAACAAGCCCGGCTGCGAGGGAGATTGCCCGCGCATTGAAATCGATAGCGTGGCGTTTCCCGGCATCCCCAAGCTGACGGCGCTGGTGGATCACGTGCTGGCCTACATGACCGGCACCGACGCCAACCGCCGCGGCCCGTACAACACGCTGTCGGAGTACACGCAATATTTCTGGTCCACGGCCCGTCCGCGCGACGCCACCTATTTCAAGGCCAACGTCAAGGACACCGTGGGCGACATCGTGTCGATCGAACTGCACACCGAGCAGTTCCTGACGGGCGCCGCGCACGGCATCCCCGCCACGCAGTATCTGAACTGGGAACGCAGCCGAGACCGCGTCATGAGCCTGGACGAAGCGCTGATCCCTGGCCGTCGCGCCGAATACGTGGCGGCGCTGCAGCGCGCCCACGCCAAGTGGCTGACGGCAAATCCGGACGCCAAGCGGGACCCCGCGGCCTACAGCAAGATGTGGCCCTTCCAGGAAAGCGACAACTTCGCGCTGACGCGCGACGGCATCGTCGTGAAGTACGACGCCTATTCGATTGCGCCGTACTCGCATGGCGAGCCCGAGCTCAGCATCCCGTACGCGGACCTGCGCGGCATCTTCAAACCGGAGTTGCTGCCGAAGTCGTAGCCAATACCGGTTGCGGCGAGCCGCAAGCAAGCCGTCGGGCGCAACGGTTTGCACCCCAATACGCGAAGGCCGGCAACAGGCATCTGCCTGTTGCCGGCCTTTTGCACGCGCCGCGGCGCGCAAGGTCTCTTCGAGACCGGGGTTCGGGTGAGCGGACTGAGAGTGGAGCTAGGGAGGTGGCCGCTTTTTTCGCGTCTGTGGCCGGGTAAGACGCCCAGTCCGCTCAATGCAACCGCGGCCTGAAGGAGCCGGCGGCGCGCCACGTGTGCGCCCGCCGCCGGCTCACGTCAGGCGCTTAGAAGCGGTGACGGACACCCACGATACCGACGGTGCTCTTGACGCCGTCGACAAACGCGAAATCGGTGGCGTACGAGCCCAGCGCGTACAGGTTGGTGCGCTTGGACAGGTTGTACGTGTAGCCGATGCTGTAGACGTTCATCGTCGAATCGTTGCCGGCCGTCAGCGGGTTGCCGTTGGGGTCAGCACGCTGCCACGATGCCAGGATGCTGCTGGCGCCCAGCGGCACGGTCAGGCCGACCAGGTACGAATTGGCCTTGAAGCCCGACACGCCGACGTTCGAACCGAAGCTGCCAGCGGCGGGGTTGCCGGCATCGCTGCCGAACGCGCTGACGCTTTGGCCGGTGAACCAGCCGTCGCGCGTCTGGCCGAAGCCCAACGCCAGCTTCACGACTTCGAAGTCGTACGCGCCGGCGATCGTCCACGACTTGGGCGTCGCGTCGTTGTTCATCTGGTTGGCAAGGTTCAGCTGGTCGTAGGTCAACGCAACGTTCACCGGGCCGTTGACGTAGCGCAGGCCGGTCGTGATGGCGCGCGTGTTGTCGGCGGTCTTGAAGCCGGTTTGCGCGGTAGTCGTGTCGGACGCGTTGAACGAATAGCCGACGCCGAACTGGAAGCCGCTGAACGACGGGGTCGAGTACTGCACCATGTTGTCGTGGCGGACCGTATTGGCGGCGCTGAAGGCCACGCCGACGTTGGCCTGGCCGTAGCTACCGGCGAACGGATCGATCGCGGCCAGATACTTCGAGGCGATGTTGGTCTGGCGGCCGAATTCCAGCAGGCCCCAGGAATCGCTCTTCAGGCCGACAGTGGCTTGGCGGCCGAACAGGCGGCTGCTTTGGCCCGACTTGCCGTCGCCCGAGTTGAAGCCGCTTTCCAGCGTGAACACGGCGCTCAGGCCATCGCCCAGGTCTTCGGCGCCGCGCAGGCCCCAACGCGAACCACTCGACACGCCATTGACCATGCCGAACTTCGATTCTTTGTAATCGTTATTGCCCTTGATTTGCTGGAAGCCGATACCAGTATCGATCAGGCCGTACAGCGTCACCGAGGTTTCGGCTTGGGCCACGCCGGACAGGGCGGCGAACAGCGCGGTGACGAGCAGAGTCTTTTTCATTGCGTAATCCCTTTGATTGAACATACATGCGCAGGTGGCTGGGTTTGCATGGCAAACGGCGTACGGCGCATGGCAGGAACGAATTCTAGGGACGCAATGTGTCAGTTTTCTAGACGCAAGGAAAACCCGTCCAAGATCTCGAAAAAAAGGCCAACTTGTAGTCTCAGCTCCACACCTGGGGCCAGTGTATGGCGCGGCCGCAAGGCTGTCATCGGGGTGTGTTAACAAGCAACATTCGGCGCGGATGCCGGCACGCCGCGCGGTAGGACGTGCGCACCGGGGCCGGATGCTTAGCGAGCCCCCTGCAGCGGCAGCAGCCGCCGATAGCCTTTGGGCAGGGGATGTTCGGCGTGTTCTGCCACCGTGCGCGCCAGCCGCGCTGCCAGCGCGTCCGGGAACGGCGTGGCGCGCCGCGTGTTCAGGTCGACGTGCAACGACAACTGCTCCATCGTGGCCGCCAGATAGCCGTCGCGCGTCTGCGTCAGCTCCATCAGGCAGAGCAGCCGCTTGTTGTCGGACTCAAGCAGGCGCACCTGCAGCGTCAGGGGATCCCCCTCCAGCACTTCGCGCAGGTAGGCCACGTGGACGTTCATCGTATAGATGCCGCAGCGCGTGGCCTCGGTATAGTCCAACCCGACACCCACCTGGCTGAGCAATTCGAATCCCACCCGGTCGAAGATGCCGACATAGTGGGCGGCGTTCAGATGGCCGTAGGCGTCGATCCAGGCGGGATCCACGGCAAGTGTCGTGGACGGCAAGTGTTGCGTCATGCGTATCTCCTGAAATGGAAATCGCCCCTTTCGGGGCGATTTCTGTTTTTGTCTCCCTCTACCTCCTCGACGAGTCGTTCAAGAACGCCTCGCCGATTCAGTCATCAAGGATACAGGCCGCGCACTTGGCGCGCTTGCAGGATCCGGGTGCAAGCCACGATGAACGCGGCAGTGCGCAACGTGACCTTGTGTTCCTTGGCCACTTGCGACACGGAGCCGTAGGCTTCGCGCATGATGCGTTCCAGGCGCTGGTTGATCTCTTCTTCGCTCCAGAAGAAGCTGGAGAAGTCCTGCACCCATTCAAAATAGGACACTGTCACGCCGCCGGCGTTGGCCAGCACGTCCGGCACCACGTAGACGCCGTGTTCGGCCAGGATGTCGTCCGCTTCCGGGGTGGTCGGGCCGTTGGCGCCTTCCACCACGACCTTCGCGCGCACCTTGGGCGCGTTCTCGGCGGTGATCTGGCTTTCCAGGGCAGCCGGGATCAGGAATTCGGTTTCCAGCGTCCAGAATTCGTCCTTGTCGAAAGCCTGGCCGCCCGAGAAGCCGCCCACGCCGCCGTGTTGCGACACGTGCGACAGCAGTTTGTGGACGTCCAGCCCTTCGGGGTTGTGCACCGTGCCGGTATGGTCCTGCGCGGCGATGACCTTCGCGCCGGCTTCATGGAACAGGCGGGCGGCGGTGCCGCCCACGTTGCCGAAGCCCTGCACGACCACGCGCGACTTCGAGACGTCGATATTCAGGTCGCGGGCGGCTTCGCACGCCACGACGAACACGCCGCGGCCGGTCGCTTCGACACGGCCCAGGCTGCCGCCCAGCGCGATCGGCTTGCCGGTGACCACACCGGTGGCGGTCGCGCCTTCGTTCATGGAATAGGTGTCCATCATCCAGGCCATGGTCTGGGCGTTGGTGCCCACGTCAGGCGCGGGGATGTCTTTGGACGGACCCACGATCACACCGATTTCGCTGGTGTAGCGGCGCGTCATGCGCTCGAGTTCGGATTGCGACAGGTTGCGCGGATCGACACGGATGCCGCCCTTGGCGCCGCCGTAGGGCAGGTTCACCGCCGCGTTCTTGACCGACATCCAGGCGGCCAGCGCCATCACTTCAGACAGGGTCACATCCTGGTGGAAACGCACGCCGCCCTTGCCCGGGCCGCGCGACACGTTGTGCTGCACGCGATAGCCCTCGAAGTGGGCGATCGTGCCATTGTCCAGTTCGATCGGCACATCGACGATCAGCGCGCGCTTCGGGCGCTTCAGGGTCTCGACCCACCGGCTCAGCGTGCCGAGGTACGGGGTGACCCGGTCGACTTGTTGCAGGTAATTACCCCAGGGGCCGAGGTCATCGGCATTCAGATAAGACGGCAAGGCATGGGTGGGAGTTTGAGACATGAGCATGATCTCCTGACAAAGTTGCGCCATTTTATCCACGAAAGTTATAGCGTCCCCATTTAAATTTAAAATATATTAAATAGGGACATATAGCTGTTGCGGATACCTTACGGGTCACACGCCCGGTCTTGGAACTGCCCCTATCCTAAGCTCCCGTTCCGCAAGCGTCCAGCTTGCCCGGCCGCCGCTTCGCCGACGCGGGGCCACCCGCGCCGGCACGCAAAAAGGGGCGACCTCCCTGAGGAAGCCGCCCCTTGATCCCCGCATCCGCCTTCAGGCCGACAGCAGTTGCCAAGCCAACCGGGCCGCCGCGCGGGCGCCGTGCCCGTCCACGTCGAAGCGCGGGCTGTACTCCGCCATATCGGCCAGCCGGAGCTTGCCGCTGGCTTTCACCCGCAGCACAATTTCCTCGATCACGGACATCGGCACCCCATAAGGCGCCGGGGCCGACACCCCGGGCATGACCGCCGCAGGCAGCACGTCCAGGTCGATCGTCAGGTAGACATGGCGCGCGCGCGCCAGCAAGGCGTCCACGTTGGCCAGGCGGGCTTCCAGATGGCGTTCCTGCATGTCGTGGTCTTCGACCCAGACCGCGCCGACCTCGGCCGCCCGGGCGTACAGCGCGGGCGTATTGGCCAGCCGCGACACGCCCAGGCAGGCGTATTGCAGCGCCTGGCCGCGCGTTTCGCAGTAGCGGGTGATCTGGTCGAACGGCGTGCCCGAACTGCCCGGACGGCCCGTGCGCAAGTCAAAGTGCGCGTCCAGATTCAGCACCAGCACGGGGTCCGTATCGCCACGGGCTTCCAACCAGCGCGCCAGGCCCTGGAAGCTGCCCCAGGCGATCTCGTGGCCGCCGCCCAGCACCAGCGGGCGGGCGCCCTGCCCCAACAGTTCCGCCACACGCAGGCCCAGGCGTTCCTGGGCGTCTTCCAGCTGGTCGCCGACGCACGCCACGTCGCCCGCGTCCAGCAGTCGCGTCAAGCCATGGGCAGGCAGACCCGCCAGGAACTTGCGGATGCCGGCCGGCCCTTCGGCCGCGCCGACACGCCCCTGGTTACGCGCCACCCCGGCGTCGCAGGCAAACCCCAACAGCACGGGCTCGCCCTTTTCGACCTGCCCCGCGGCGGCCTCGACGATATGCGCCAGGCGGCGCGTGTCGCCTTGCTCGGCGCTATCGTCCCGCGCCTTCCACACGCTTTTATCCAATTGCGGGGAAGTCATGCCGCCGCCCCCTGCCCTGCGCTCAGCACGGCTTGGAGGAATTCCCGGGTACGCGGTTCGCGCGGCTGGCTGAAGATCACCTCAGGCGGACCGGATTCCAGGATCACCCCGCCGTCCATCACGGCCACGACGTCGGCCACGTCGCGGGCGAAGCCCATTTCGTGCGTCACGACCATCATCGTCATGCCTTCGCGGGCCAGCAGCTTCATCACCTGCAGCACTTCGCCCACCAGCTCCGGGTCCAGCGCCGACGTGGGTTCATCGAACAACATGACCTTGGGCTGCATGGCCAGCGCCCGGGCGATCGCCACGCGCTGCTTCTGCCCGCCCGACAGGCTGGCCGGCATGGCGGCCGTCTTCTGCGACAGGCCGACCTTGCGCAGCAAGTCTTCCGCCAGTGCATTGGCCTCGTCGCGGCCCATCCCGCGCAGCTTGCGCGGACCGACCGTCACGTTCTCCAGCACCGACAGGTGGGGAAACAGGTTGAAGCCCTGGAAGACCATGCCCACCTGCATGCGCAACTGGTTCAGTTGCGCCTCCGGCAGCAGCTGGCCGTGGTCGAGCAAGGTCTGGCCGCAGATGTCCACGGTGCCGGCCTGCGCCACTTCCAAGCCGTTGCAGCAGCGCAGCAAGGTGCTTTTACCCGAACCGCTGGGACCGATCACGACCACCACCTGCGAAGGCAGCACGTCGAAATCGATGCCCCGCAGCACGGCGTGGTCGCCGTAAGACTTGTGCAGGCCGCGGATGCGGATCATTTCCTGCGGATTGCCGAACTGGTTCATTGCACCATCCCTCCGGCGCGCAGGCGTTGTTCCACCTTGCGCAAAATCACCATGGCGGCGGTCGTCAGGACCAGATAGATCAATGCCACCACCAGATAGGTTTCCAGCGAGCGATACGACACGCTGATGATCTTCTGCCCTTCATGCATCAGATCGTGAATGGTCAACAACGACACCAGCGCGGAATTCTTGATCAGCGCGATGAACTCATTGCCCAGCGGCGGGATCATGCGCACCACCGCCTGTGGCAGGATGATGATGCGCATGGCTTGGCCGGACGACATGCCCAACGAACGCGCCGCTTCCGTCTGACCGCGGTCGACCGACTGGATCGCGCCCCGCACGATTTCCGACACGTAGGCGCCGGAATACATGCCCAGGCCCAGCACGCCGCAGGCGAACGCCGGCAGCGTCACGCCGAACTGCGGCAGACCGAAGAACCAGATGAACAGCTGCACCAGCAACGGGGTGCCGCGAAAGAACAGCAGGTACGTGCTGCACAGGTGGTAGATAACCCGGCGCTGCGGGTTGAGCCGGCCGACGCCGACCAGCAGGCCGATGACGCAACCCAGCAGCAAGGCGCCGGCGGTCACCTCGACGGTGACCACCGCGCCGCGCAGTAGCGCGTCGAAGTCGGCGAAGACGGGAGAAAAATCCAGGTTCATTTCGCGGGCGCCTCGAACCACTTGGTCACGATGGCCTGATAGCTGCCGTCGCTCTTCAACTTCTGCAGCGCCGCGTTCAGCTCGCGCGTCAGTTCAGGCTTGTTCTTGGGCACGGCGATGCCGTAGTCCTCGGTGGTCACCTGGTCGTTCAGCACCGTCAGGCCCGTGGTGCTTTGCGCGAACAGCTTGGCGGCAGGCTTGCCCGTCACGGCGGCGTCGGCGCGGCCGATCTGCACCAGGTTGAACATTTCCTGGTTCTTTTCGACTTCCACGCGCTGCACGGCCGGGAAGTGGTCCTTCAGGTAGTTGACCGACTTCGTGCCGACCTGCACCGACACCTTGCGGCCGTCCAGGTCCTTCAGCGTCTTGATGGGGCTGTCCGTCTTGGTCAGCACCACCAGCCCGCCCGCGTAGTACGGGTCGGTGAAGTCCACGACCTTGCTGCGCTCGGGCGTGATGTAGATGGCGGACACGGCGATGTCGGCGCGGCCGGCCTGCAGGGCGGGAATCAGGCCCTTGAAGTCGATGTCGATCCACTCGACTTTCTTGCCCATGGCGCCTGCCAGCGCTTCGACCAGCTCGATGTCGAAACCGGTGCGCTTGCCGTCTTTGACAAACTCCATCGGCGGGAAGGTGGCGTCAGTGACGGCGCGGATGGTTTCCTGGGCGTGCGCGGGGCCGGCGCTCCAGGCCAGGCCCAGCGTCAGGGCGGCGGTCAGCAATGTGCGGCGAGTGGTCATGGTCAGTCCTATGGGAAAGGGGTACGGCGATGAATACGGCGGATGGGTACGGCGATGGTTGCGGTACAGCGTGGAATTCAAACTGGCGGGGCAAGCCGGAGCACGGCGGGTCAGTGCACCTTCAGGCGGTCGGAAATGCGGCGGGCGGCGCCGACGGTCAGGTCGATCAGCGCCCGGGGACGCTGGGCGGCCCGGGTGGACGGCGCCATCAAGGTGATGGAGGCCACGGCCTGGTTGGGACGCTGGAAGATGGGCACGCTGACGCCCCATACGCCGGCGTCGACTTCGCTATCGGTCACGGCGTAGCCTTGGGCCCGGATCGATTCCAGTTCGTCGGCCAGACGGGCCGCGTCCACGCCGGCTTCGGCAGCCAGATAGGCCAGCGCGGCCTGCAAGCGGGCTTGCGGCATGAAGGCCAGCAGGGATTTCGCGGAAGCGCCGCGCGCCAGCGGCAAGCCCCGGCCCTTGGTGAAGGAACAGCGCAGCGGGTGCTGGCTTTCCACCATGTCCAGACAGACGGCCTGGTCCTTGACGGCCACCAGCAGGCCGATGGTTTCACCGGACGCCGCGGCCAGCGCGGCCATGTCGGGTTGCGCCTCGTGAATCAGGAAAGACGACTGGTCAAAGCCCCAGGCCAGTTGGACGCACAGCGGCCCCGGTCCGTATTCGCCTTCGTGCTCGGCCACGAATCCCCAGCGCTTGAGCAACGCCACCTGCCGGTACAGCGTGCTTTGGGCCAGGCCGGTCTTCTCGGCCAACGCTGCGATCGTCAGCGTGCCATCGTGCCGGGCCAACGTGGCCAACACATAAAGGACACGGTCTGCGCCCGCCCCTACCGAGGGTTCCGACATCAAGATATAGCTCCAAGCGATGAGCGCTCAGATTATCAATTTCCGGCTATATCCTTGCTTTCGATTCCCGAATATTGAGAAACAACAGGGAAAACCCCGAATTCCTGGGCAAAAAAATGGCGCCGCAAGGCGCCAAACAGTCCGAAATTGCCGGCGAACCGCTTCGGACTGGTATCCGCTGCAGCCGGGATCTGCCCTCAAGCCTGATGGGCGGTCGACCCCAGGATGCGTTCGGCGCAACGGGCCCAATACAGCAGCCGGGCGTCTTCCTTGACGAAGCCCACCATCTGGAAGCCCAGCGGCAGGCCGTTGGGCCCGCGCGCCACCGGCAACGTGATGGACGGATTGTGCAGCAGCGACCAGATCCGGATGAACGCCGAACTACCGGTGCTGCTGGCAAGCGGGGCTTCGCCCAGCGTGGACGGCATGACGACCGTGTCGACGTCGCGCGCCACGTCGTAGAAGGCGCGGCGGCAGGCTTCCGCCGCGTCAAGCGCGCCGGCGTAATCGGCGGCCGACAGCCCCTCGCCCATCGTCAGGTAGTCGATCAGCCCCGGATCGCACAATGCCGCGTGGTCGCGCTTTAGCGCCGCGTACTCGCGCGCCAGGTCATAGGCCATGATCACGTCCTGCGCCTCGCCCATCGTGTCGAACGCCGCCGGCATGGCCAGTTCCGTCACCGTCACGCCAGCGGCGGACAAGGCCAGCAGGTTTGCCTCGAAGCGCTCGCGCATGCACGGCTCGGTATCAGCCCAGTCCTTGGGCCGCCACACGCCTGCCCGAAAGTCGCTGCGCACGGGCAGGCGCGGATCGTAGCGCGGGTCGCCCGTGAAGGCGCGCATGAACAGCGCCGCGTCGTCCACACTGCGGGAGATCGGGCCGATCACGTCCAGGACGCGCGAATACCGCCGGATGCCGACGTAGGGGATCGCATCCAGCGTGGGCTTGAACCCCACCGCGCCGCAAAAGGCGGACGGCCGCAGGATGGACCCCGCAGTCTGCGTGCCGATGGAGAGCGGCGTCATGAAGTCGGCGACGGCGGCGGCCGAGCCCGCAGAGGATGCGGCGGGCGTGCGGCTCAGGTCGTGCGGGTTGCGAGCGGGCCCGGGCAGCATGATGGCGTGCCGCGACACCGTGTTCTTGCCCAATACGTTAAAGCCCAGCGCATGCGCCTGCGTCACGACCGGCGCATCCGCATCGGGCTGACGCCCGGGAAAAATCTCCGGGTCGCCCAGTTCCGTCGGCATGTCGGCGGTGTCGATGGTGTCCTTGATGCCCAGCGGCACCCCGTCCAGCAATTGCCGCCGGCCATGGCGATCCCATTGCCGTGCGCGCGCCAGCGCGCGGTCGGCGTCGACCTGCACCCAGGCCTTGACGCCGGCGTTGCGTTCCTCGATGCGCTCCAGGCAGGCCCGGGCCCAGGCCTCGCAGGTCAGTCGGCCCTGCTCCAGCGCCGCCAGCCCCTCGGTGGCGGTCAAGGCGGCGGTGGCGCTGGGCGCGGGGCGGCGTACGGGGGACGCCGGGCGATCAATCGTGTCGGTAGCAGGCAAGATACGGCTCCAGAATGTCGATGAAGGATGCGGACGAGGACGGTGCCGCCTCAAACCGCCGGGCGGGCATTGGACGAATGGCCGCCCCGCCCGATGTACAGATCGCTCATGTGCTGATTGGCCAGCAGCGCCTGCCCGGTGTCGGTCAGCACGATCCGCCCCGAGTCCAGGATGTATCCCCGGTCGCTGAAGGCCAGCGCCTGGCGGGCACGCTGCTCGACCATCAACACGGCCACGCCGATCTGCGGCAAGCGGCGCACCTCGGCAAACACCTGCTCGGTCAGCGCCGGCGACAAAGCGGCCGACGGCTCGTCCAGCACCATGAGCCGGGGCGACGACATCAGCGCCCGCGCAAACGCCAACTGCTGGCGTTCGCCGCCGGACAGGTTTTCAGCATGCGTCTTGCGGCGTCCCGCAAGAGCCGGGAACAGCTCGAACATGTCCCGGATGCGCTGCTCGCGCCCCTGCACGTGCTCCACCACCTGCAGGTTCTCCAGCACGGTCAACGCGCCGAACACGTTGCGCACCTGGGGCACGTACGAGATGCCGATGCGCACGCGTTCCTCCACGGGCAGCGTCAGCAGGTCGCGGCCATCGAACGCCATCGTCCCCGCGATACGCGGCAAAAGCCCCATCACTGCCTTGACCAGCGTGGACTTGCCCGCGCCGTTGGTGCCGGCGATGGTGACGATCTCATTGGCGTCCACCGTCATGTCGATGCCGCTGACGATATCCACCTCGGCATAGCCGCCGGACAGGCCTTGCATGACGAGCAGACTCATATCACCCCTCCCATATAGGCTTCGCGCACGCGTTCGTTGGCCAGCACGCCATCCGGCGCGCCTTCGGCGATCACTCGCCCCCGGTCCATCACATACATGCGCGGCACGATCCGCGCCAGTTCGTCCAGGTTGTGCTCGATGATCGCCACCGTCAGACCGCGCTGGTTCAATTCGACGATGCGCGCCGACAACTCTTCGATCAGCACCGGATTGACGCCGGCAAACGGCTCGTCCAGCAGAATGCAGCGCGGCTCCAGCATCAGCAGCCGGCCGAGCTCCAGCAGCTTTTTCTGCCCGCCCGACAGCTTGCCGGCCGGCTCGTCCGCCACCCGCGACAAGTTCAGGAACGCCAGCAGCTCATGCACGCGCTCGGCGTTGCGCGCCTCTTCTCGGGCCACCTCGCGTCGCGCAAAGACCAGCGCCGCCAGCTTTTCGCCGCGCTGGTCGGGCGCGGCAGCCATCATGTTGTCAAAGACGGTCAGCTGGCTGAATTCGCGCGGCACCTGGAACGTGCGCGCCAGGCCGCGGCGCACGCGTTGATGCACGGCCACCCCGGTGATGTCCTCGTCCGCGAAGCGCACGCACCCGGAGGTTGGGGGGATGTACCCGGTAACGACCGAGAACAGCGTGCTCTTGCCCGCGCCGTTGGTGCCGATCACCCCGACCAGTTCGCCCTTGCGGACTTCCACCGAAACGTCGTCCAGCGCCTTAAAGCCGCCGAAGCTGGCGCTCAGCCCTTTGATCGAAAGTAGCGTCATGCCTTTCTCCTGCGAGTCGAGGTGTTGCCGAACAGGCCTTGCGGCCGGTACAGCACCACGCAGATGAGCGCGATGCCGATGATGCCGATGCGCACGCTGGCCATCTGCACCTCGGAAATGCCCCCGACGAAGTCGCGCACGAAGCGCGACCCTTCCAGGAAGCCGACCAGCAGCACGGTCCCGGCCACAACGCCGCTCAGGCGACCGACCCCACCCAGGATGATGGCGATCCAGATGTAGAAAGTGATCAGCGGCACGAACTGCTCGGGGCTGATGAACGTCAGGTAGTGCGCCTGGAACGCGCCCGCCAGCCCCGCCAGCCCCGCCCCCAGCATCAGCGAACGCGTCTTGAACTTGGCCGGGTCCTTGCCGAGCGCGCGCACGGCAACCTCGTTGTCGCGCACCGCCTCGATAACGCGGCCGAAGGGGCTGCGGATCACCAGGTGGATCAGCAGCAGCGCGCCGGCGTTGACCGCCAGCAGCAACAACATGATCCACAGGTCCACGGTCTGCGGCGACGCCCAGCCGGCGAACAGGCGCGGGATGCCGGGCAGGCCATGCATGCCGCGCGTCAGCCACTCCTCGGTCTGCAAGACCATGCGTACGGATTCCGAGAACCCCAAGGTCACGATGGCCAGGTAGTCGCTGCCCAGCCGCAACGCGATCATGCCCAGCGGATAGGCCGCCAGCGCGGCGAACGCAGCGGCCGCCGCCATGGATACCGGCACCGGCACGCCTTTCAGCGACAACAACGCCGACGTATACGCACCGATGGCGAAGAAACCGACGTGGCCGAAGTTGATCAGTCCGGTAAACCCGTAATGCAGCGACAGGCCGAAGGCCAGCAGCATGTAGATCAGGATACCGATGGCGATTGCAATCAGATAGGCTTCCATGATGTCACCTCGCCGCCATCGGCCGGCCGAAAATACCCTGGGGACGCAGCAGCAGCACGCACAGCAGCACCGCGAACGCAAAGACGATCTTGTAGGCCGGCCCCACCACCAGGCTGGCGACTTCCTGCGCAATGCTGAACACCATGATCCCGGCAATGGCGCCCAAGGGATTGCCGATGCCGCCCAGGATCACCGCCGCGAACATAGGCATCAGCAGTTCCCAGCCCAGCTCGGGAATCACCACCGCCTTGATGCCCAGCAGCACGCCGCCCAGGCCGCAGTAGGCCCCGGCAATGCTCCACAGCGTGACCATGACGCGCCGCCCGCGAATGCCGCTGGCTGCCGCCAGTTCGGGGTTGTCGGCCACCGCCCGCATGCGCCGGCCCGTCGGCGTCATGTGCATCAGGGCGAAGACCAGCGCCAGCGCTCCCACCGCGATGCCCACGATGTAGAGGTCGGTCGGCAGAATGCGCACGCCCCCGAAGTTCCACGCCCGCGTCAGCGGAAGATCGAAGGTGTATTGGTCTTGCCCGGCAAAAAACGTGATCGTGCTGCGCAACGCGAACGCGACGCCGATAGAGGCGATCAGGCGCGACACGTTCGAGCGGGACTCCAGCGGCCGGAACACCCAGGCATAGAAGAAAAGGCTGACGGCGGTCGTCGCCACGATAGCGGCCACGCCGCCCGCCAGCATGGATCCGCCGGCCAGCGCCTGGGTGAAAACGGCGGCGTAGGCCCCTAACGTCATGTAGTCGCCGCTGGCGGCGTTGGGAAAGCGGGCAATGCCGAACACCAGCGTAATCGCCAGTGCCGGCAACGCCAGCAGCATCCCGATCACAACGCCGTTGATCCCGGCGTTGATGACGGTGATTGCATCCATCTTATGTTCCCCTTGGATTGGCCGTCAGACCTTGCCGGCGATGACTTCGTTAAGCACCAGCTTGCCGTCACGGATGTCGAACACCCCGAAATCGGGCACGGTCTCGCCCTGCTTGCCGAAGTCCAGACGCGATGAGGCGCCGTCGTAGTCCACCGGCTTGCCGGCGCGTAACAGGGCCTGCCCCTGCGCGAAGCCGCTGACTTTCTCGCCGCCGCCTTCCGCCGTTACCGCACGGATCTTGCCGTTGATGGCCGCCACGTCCGCCGTGGCGCCTGCGGCCTCGATGGCCAGCGCCAGCGTGATCACCATGTCATAGGACTGGGACGCGAAGATGTCCGGCTCGCGCTTGGTGCGCTTGCGGAACTCGGCGGCAAAGCGTTTGTATGCCGCATGTTCGTGCGCGGCCACATTCGAGATCGAAATGATGCCCTCGGTCGCCTCTTTGCCCAATGCCTTGACCAAGTCTTCATTGGCGGTCCAGCCCGGCATGATGAATTTGCAGTCCTGGCCGGTCTGGAACCATTCCTTGAGGATGATGGTGGCGTCGGGCCGGTAGGCGCTCAGTGAAATCACATCGGGCTTGGACGCCAGCACCTTGTTCAGTTCGGTGCGGTAGGTGGTCTGGTTCGGCTCGTAGACGGTGAACGCACTGACGTCGCCGCCCTTCTCCCGCCAGGCGTCCCGGAAATAATTGGCCTGCCCGACGAAGGTGGAATTGTTGAACGCCATCACCGCCGGCCGCTTGAAGCCGCGCTGGCGTGCCACTTCGGCGAACGCGCGGCCGAACACGGCGTTGGACGCCTGGTACATCCAGGCGAGCCCCTGCTTGTTCTCGGTCAGCATCTCGGGCGCGCCGCAAGTGTTCATCGTGATGAGGCCCGCCGCGTTGGTGATCGGCATGGCGGCCAGCCCGACCGACGACGGCCAGATGCCCACCACCGCTTCAACCTTGTTGATCTCGATCAGTTTTTTCACGGCCAGTACCGCCGCATCGGGCTTGGTCTGGTCGTCTTCGGCGTACAGCTGTATCTGCCTGCCCGCCGCGCCGCCCGCTGCGTTGACTTCCGCAATGGCGATCTTGATGGCCTCCAGCATGGCGGGCCCGTATGGCCCGCCGACCCCGGTGATGGAATTGAGCGCGCCCAGCCGGAATGGCGGCGCTGCCTGGGCCTGCGCCCAGGCCAGGCCGGGCACCGCGCCGGAGGCGGCAAGCGCGGCGCTGGCCGCGAGGAAATCGCGTCGGGAAAAATGAGTGGGCTGCGTCATGAAGGTTCCTTGCGGCGTGAACATCGTTGTTCAACTTCGAATAGCCGCCGGCGTGCGCGACGCCGGCGTCCCCTTGTGGCTTGGATGCAACTTCGGTACTGCCTGCTGCGGGTGTACGGTCTACGCGATCACCCCCCGGGCGCGCATGCCCGCGATCCGGTCATCGGATACGCCGAAGCGCCGCAGCACGTCGTCGGTGTGCTGGCCCATCAGCGGCGCCGCCGTGCGCAAGGCGCCCGGCGTCCGCGAGAATTTGGTGGGGATGCCGATGGTCTTCATCGTGCCCAGCACGGGATGGTCCAGCTCCTGCACCATGCCGCGCGCCAGATAGTGAGGGTCTTGCATGGCCTGTCCGAAATCATTGATCGGCCCGCACGGCACCGAGGCCCGTTCGCAACGCGCGATCCATTCCGCGGCATCGGCGCGGGCGAACTCGGCTTCAAGGATGGGCTCCAGCTCGGCGATATGCGCCAGTCGGTCGGAGTTGGTCACGAAGCGCGGATCGGTAACCAGTTCGGGGCGCTCCAGCACGTCGGTGCACAGGCGCTCCCAGGTGCGCTGGTTGGCGGCCCCGATCATGATGAAGCCCATGCGGGTGCCGAACGCCTGATACGGCGCGGACACCCGGTGCCGGCTGCCCGTACCTTCCGGCACCGTGCCGTCGGCGAAGTAGGCGGCGGCCTCCCACACGAACCACGGCAGGCCACATTCCGCCAGCGCGATGTCGATGTGCTGGCCTTCGCCCGTCTTCATCTGGTGGATGCAGGCGGCCAGGATGGCGTAGACCGCCGTCAGCCCGGCGCCCACGTCGTAGATGGCGATGCCGGACTTCAATGGCCTACCCCCGGCCTCGCCGGTCATGCTCATGATGCCGCTCATGCCCTGCGCCACCAGGTCGAAACCGCCCTTGCCCGCGTAAGGCCCGGATTGGCCGTAACCGGAAATCGAGCAATACACCAGGCGCGGATTGATCCCCGAAAGCGTCTCATAATCCACGCCCAGCGACCGGGTCACGCCGACCCGGTAGTTCTCGACCACCACGTCGGCCCAGCGCGCCAGGTCGTACAGCACCTCACGCGCCTCGGGGTCCTTCAAGTTCAGCGCGATGCCCTGCTTGTTGCGGTTGATCTGCGCGAAGCACGTGGACTCCCCGTTCACATAGGGCCCCATCTCGCGGGAATCGTCGCCCGCGCCGGTCTTCTCGACCTTGATGACCTCGGCGCCCAGGTCGGCCAGCACCATCGTGCAATACGGGCCGGCCATGATCTGGGACAGATCCAGGATCTTGATGCCGGCCAGGGGGGATGCAGCTTGAGTCATGTCGGATCCGTCTTGGTTCGGTGGCCGTTCAGCGGCCGGTGAATGCGGGAACCTGCTTCTGCGCGAACGCCTCGCGGCCGTGCCGGTAATCTTCGGTGCCAAAGCACGCGTAGGCCTCGCGGCGCTCGGCATCGGTCAGCGGCCGACCGGCGCGTAGCTGGGCGGCGAAACGCTTGTGCCAGCGGTTCACCAGCGGCGCGGCAGCGGCAATGCGACGGGCCGTGGCATAAGCGTGTTCAAGCACCTGTCCATCGTCCACGACCCGGCTCAACAGGCCTTTGGACATGGCCTCGTCAGCGCCGAAGACATGGCCCTCCAGCAGGATCTCCAGCGCCCGGGTGGCGCCGATCACCGCGATCAGGTCCGCCAGTTCCTGGTGGTCGACAGTCAGGCCGATCCGGTTGACGGGGATCCCGTACCGGCTGCTCCGTCCGGCGATCCGGATGTCGCACAAGGCCGCCAGTTCCAGCCCGCCGCCCACGCATACGCCTTCAATGCAGGCCACCGTCGGGTGGCGCAGGTGCTTCAGCCTGTCCGTCATCGACAGCGTGAAGGCGGCATAGTCCGCCGCTTGCGCCGCGCCGTCGCGCTCGTCGCCAAAGCCCGCGATGTCGCTGCCCGCGCAAAACGCGCCGCCCGCGCCGCGCAGCACGACGCAGCGCACCCCGTCATCGGCGTCCAGCTCACCCATGAGGCGGCCGAATTCCCGGTACATGTCCAGCGTGAAGGCGTTGCGCTTGGCCGGGCGGTTCATCAGCACGGTTACCACGCCGTCCGGTTCGCGGCTCAGGTCGATGCTCATGCCGCTTCCTCCAGCCGAAGGTCGGTGCCTTGCAGCACTACCCGGCCGTCCAGCGTCAGCGTGGCGTCCGTGACGATGGTGTCGTAATGCGCCGCCGCCTTGACCGTGCCACCGATATAGGCGCTGGTGCCCAGCGCCAGCTGGATCGAGCCGTAGACGGATTCATCCGACAGCATCGTGCCGTCCAGTTGGCAGCGCGGGTTCATGCCTACACCCAGTTCACCCAGGTTGTAGACCAGCGGATCGTTGAAGCTGGCCAGCAGGTCGCGGAACTGGCGGGCCACTTCGCCCCCTTCGATCGCCACCGCCATCCCCTTCTCGATATGGATGCGCACCGGCTCGTCGCGGATCAGCGACACGCCGGGAATGCTGGCGTTCACCACGATCACGCCCTCGGCCGTTCCTTCCACCGGCGCCAGGCTGGACTCCAGGCAATACCCCGCCGAAATGTCCGTCGTATTCGCAAACCCGTGCAGCGCCCGGCCCCGGCGCCCGGCAATGCTCATCGTGACGTCGGTGCCCAGTTCGGTCGTCACCCGCGCCGTGTCCGCCCGCGTCAAGGCGTCCGCCAGGCCTTCGACCTGCGGACGCAAGGCATCGAAATCGGCCTCCCAACCTTCGGCCAAGAAGAAGTCAGGCTGATGCGATTCCGGCAGGACGATCACGCCGACGCCAGCGCGGGTCGCTTGCTGGCGCGCATCCGTATGCGCGGCATTGGCGCGGGTCAGCGCGATCACCAGGTCCGCGGCCTGCATGGCCTGGGCGACCACGGGGGACAATTGACGTCCATGCCGTGCGGACCCCGCGATCTGCAACAGGTTCAAGCCCGCGCCCGCTTCGTCCACGGCGATGGCCAAGGGCTCGACATTGTGGCCGGTGTACAGGTCGTACAGCACCAGCACTTCCATCCCGGGCCGGGCGGCGCCCAGTTGGCTGACCACTTTGCGGGCGTTCTTCAGTTTCAACAACGTGTGCATGCCAACCCCCTTTATGCCGCGTGTCGCGCGTGGTCATCAGCCGCTTGCTGGGCCTCTGCGACCGCGCGCTCAAGAATGTCCAGCCCGCGGGCGAGCTCGTCGTCCGTAATGCACAGGGGCGCCAGAAACCGGATGACGTTGCCGTGAAAGCCCGCTTTCACCAGGATCAGCCCGCCTTGATAGGCCGCCTGCACGATCTGTGCGGCCAGGTCGCCGGCCGCCTCGTGCCCCGTCTTGTCCCGGACCACTTCGAACGCCACCATGGCGCCCAGCCCGCGCACGTCGCCCACAATGCCGAAGCGCGAGGCCCACGCCGCAAAGCGTTCACGCACCCGCGCGCCCACGTCGCGGGCTCGGGCCGGATAGTCTTCGCGCCGCATGACCGCAATCGTCGCCAACGCCGCGGCGCAGGCCAGCGGATTGCCACCATAGGTACCGCCCAATCCGCCCACTTTGGGCGCGTCCATCAGGTCGGCGCGACCCACTAGCGCGGCAATGGGCAGCCCGCCCCCCATGGACTTGGCCAAGGTGTAAAGATCGGCCTCGATGCCGGCATGCCCGGTGGCGAACCATTCGCCGGTGCGGCAAAAGCCCGACTGGATCTCGTCGGCAATCAGCACGATGCCGTGCTGCGTGCAGTACGCCCGCAGCGCTTGCAGGAAGGCCGGCGGCGCGTCATGGAAGCCGCCTTCGCCCTGGATCGGTTCGATGATCACGGCCGCCAGTTGCTCGGGCGTGATCTCGGTTTCGACCAGCCTGCGGAACGCATCGAACGCCGCCTGGGCGCATTCCGCCTCGCTCAAGCCCGAGCGGTACCGCACGGGGAACGGCGCACGGTACACCTCCGGGGCAAAGGGGCCAAACCCGCTTTTATAGGCCGGCGCCTTGGCCGTCAGGGACAGCGCCATGTAGGTGCGCCCATGAAAGGCGCTTTCGAATGCCACCACCGCTTGCCGGCCCGTCGCGCGCCGCGCCACCTTGATCGCGTTTTCCACGGCTTCCGCGCCCGTCGTCTGCAGCATGGCCTTCTTGGGCCAGTTGCCGGGCACTAGATCGATCAGCGCTTCGGCCAATTCGATATAGCCCGGGTACATGACGATGTTGAAGCAGGTGTGCAGATAGCGTTCGGCCTGTGCCTGCACCGCCGCAACCACCTCGGGATGGGCGTGCCCCACGTTCAGGGTGCCGATGCCACCGGCGAAATCGATGAAGGCATTGCCATCCAGGTCGATCAGCGTCGCGCCCGCCGCACGTTCCGCAAATACCGGCGGGCCGTTGGCCACGCCCGCCGCCACGGCGGCATTGCGCCGCCCCAGGTAAGCCTGGCACTGCGGGCCAGGAAGTTGAGATGACTGCACGGCGTCTTTCATTGCCCTGGGCTCCTTGGATGCGTGGGTAAGCCGACGAAGTGAAGTCACTATATTCTTGTGCGTTTTATTGTGTCAACGACAATTTACAATTTAGCATTCTTGATTGTGCACAATCTTGAGTTCAAAATAATGCTATGCTTCCCGCGACTCAATCCAGGTGCCTACATGCCCACTAAACGCGCCAATCCCCCCTCTGACGCCGCCACGACAGAACAGCGCAAGGCGGCCTCGACCCACGAGGTCATCCGCGACCTGCGGGAACGCATTGCCTCGCAGGCTTTGCTGCCGGGCACCCGCGTGCCCGAAGAGGATCTGGCCCAGGCCTACGACATCCCGCGCGCCAAAGCGCGTGAAGTGCTGGCCACGCTGGAAGACCGCGCGCTGGTTGAACGGGTGCCCAATAAAGGCGCCGTCGTCGCCCTCGTCGATATGGAAACCACGTATCGGCTTTATCAAGTGCGCGAAGCGCTGGACGGCTTGGCCGTGCGGCTGGCGATCGCCAATGCCACGCCTGCCGATTGGGAGGCCATGCAGGCCCTGCTGGGCGAGCCCTTCGAACAAAGCCTGAAAAACGGCGACATCGAGGCCCACGTGGCCACGATCGAACAGTTTCGCAATCACGTCAAAGAACTGGCGGGCAACCCCGTGCTCAGCGACATGATCGAACGCATCTACGACCGCACCCGCGTGTCGATGCGTCGCGTGGCGTTGCTGCCGGGCCGTTCAGAGATGGGAATCAAGCAATACCGCGCCCTGCTGGACGCGATGGTTCGCGGCGACGCCGACGAAGCCGAGCGCTGCGTGCGCGAATTGAATGCCAGCGCCCGCGAGTACATCGAGCGCTACAAGAACTACGTGATTTAAGCGGCGCGGGCGGGAGGCCAGCCGTGGCTGACGCGCCCGGGCCAGGCGCCGCGCCTCAGGGCGAAGCCGGCGTGTCGTAGTTGTTCAG
>NZ_JBYOKH010000030.1:0-79588 GCF_057799415.1 Achromobacter sp. 18P8.1.1
GGGGGGGGGGTTGGGGGGGTATGGGGTGTGGGGGGGGGCGGGGGGGGCCCGCCCCCGGGTCCGATGTGTCCCATATAAACGTAAGCCCGTGACGAATCAGGCGTTTTTCCGGTTTATCTGGTAAAATCAATGGTTTTCATGGCTTCGCGTCATTGCTTTTTGTGTGGCAATGGCGTTTGGCGTGGCTGCAAGCAGGCTATAGAGCAAGCGATGTAGTCAGGCAGCAGCCAGCGTTGTGCCGCAATGAGTGTGCGCTGTAAGAGTGTGCGCTTTAAGTCAGGTGCCGATATAGGGCCGATAGGCTGGGCGCAGTAGGCGGTAGGCAAGAGCAGTTGGCATCGGCGTTGCGCCAAGTGCCGTCGGGCCCGGATTGACGGGTTGAGGCGGGACTGTGTGGGGGAAACCCATGGCGCAATCCACAAATTAGGTCGCAATATAGGGCGCTGCCCAGCATTGCTCCTTACGTGCAGTAGGGAAGCGGCTGGGCTCTGCGCAATATCGGTGGGCTGGGCGTGCAGCCCATTTTTTTTGAGTATATGGCTGATTTATTCGCATTGACCGAAGAGGCTTTGGCCGGCATGGACGTCGAACTCGTGGACGTCGAGCGTGCCGCCCTGGGCCTTTTGCGCGTGACGATCGATCGGGTCGGCGGTGTGCGCATCGAAGACTGTGAGCAGGTGTCTCGCCAATTGTCGCGGGTGTTTGAAGTCGAGAACATCGACTACAAGCGGCTGGAAGTCGGCTCGCCGGGCATTGACCGCCCGTTGCGCAACGAGAACGAGTTCCGCCGTTTCGCTGGCGAGCGCATCGAAATCAAGCTGCGCGAGGCATTAGACGGACGTAAGGTCTTCTCCGGCACGTTGACCGTGCCCGAAGACGACGCCGCCGCCTCCGACGCCGCTGCTGGCATGCACAAGACCGTGTTCGGTCTCGAATTTGAGGCAAAAAAGAACGATGTCCAGGTTTTGAATTTCACGGTCGATGACATCGAACGTGCAAAACTGGATCCCGTTCTGGATTTCAAGGGCAAAAAGCGATGAGTCGCGAAATTCTTCTGTTGGTCGATGCCTTGGCGCGTGAAAAGAACGTCACGCGCGACGTCGTGTTCGGTGCACTGGAAAGTGCGCTGGCCTCGGCCATGAAAAAGCGCTTCAAGGATGATGCGGACATTCGTGTCGCCATCGATAGGGAAACCGGCGATCACGAAGGCTTCCGCCGTTGGCTGGTGGTGCCGGACGAAGCCGGGCTGCAAGAACCCGACAAGCAGGAAATGCTGTCGGATGCAGTGGAAATCGTCCCTGGCATCCAGGAAGGCGAATACATCGAAGAGCCGCTCGAGCCCATCGAATTCGGCCGTATCGGCGCGCAGGCGGCCAAGCAGGCCATTCTGCAAAAGATCCGTGACGCCGAACGCGAACAGGTGCTGAACGACTTCCTGGACCGTGGCGAAACCATCGTGTCCGGTACGATCAAGCGCATGGACAAGGGCGACGCCATTGTCGAAACGGGCAAGATCGAAGCGCGCCTGCCGCGTTCCGAAATGATCCCGAAGGAAAACCTCCGGGTTGCCGACCGCGTCCGCGCTTTCGTGTTGCGTGTTGACCACGCCGCGCGTGGCCAGCAAGTGATCCTGTCACGCACCTCGCCCGAGTTCATCCGCCAGCTGTTCGAGAACGAAGTTCCGGAAATCGAACAGGGCCTGCTGGAGATCAAGGCAGCTGCCCGCGATGCCGGCGTGCGTGCGAAGATCGCCGTGGTGGCTTACGATAAGCGTATCGACCCCATCGGCACGTGTGTGGGCATGCGCGGTTCGCGTGTGACCGCGGTTCGCAACGAGCTGGGCGGCGAGCAGGTCGATATCGTGCTGTGGTCGGAAGACCCCGCGCAGTTTGTCATTGGCGCTCTGGCGCCGGCCAACGTCGAATCGATCGTCGTTGATGAAGACAAGCATGCGATGGACGTTGTCGTCGACGAAGAAAACCTGCCCAAGGCCATCGGCGCCAAGGGTCAGAACGTGCGCCTGGCGTCCGAACTGACTGGCTGGCAGATCAACATCATGACGCCGGAAGAAAGCCTGAACCGCCAGGAAGTCGAGCGGTCGGGTCTGCGCGCCACGTTCATGAGCAAGCTGGACGTCGACGAAGAAGTTGCCGACATCCTGATCGACGAAGGTTTCACCGGTATCGAGGAAATCGCTTACGTGCCCATGCAGGAACTGCTGGAAATCGAAGCGTTTGACGAAGACACCATCAATGAATTGCGCGCCCGTGCCCGCAATGCGCTGCTGACTGAGGCAATTGCCCAGGAAGAGCGTCTTGAGACCGCACAGGATTTGCTTGAACTTGAAGGCATGACGCAAGAACTGGCTGGCAAGCTGGCCGAGCGTCAAGTGCATACGCGTGATGATCTGGCCGAACTGGCAACGGACGAACTGGCGGAAATCGCCGGCTTGACCGAGCAGGAAGCCAGCGACCTCATCATGCGTGCCCGCGCCCATTGGTTCGACGAAGAATAACCAAAAGGACACGGGTCTGCGGTGGGTAGTGCTGGTTTCATCCACCGCAAGTTCACGTTGTTTGTAATAGCTGCATATAGGGAAGAGAGAGCCTAATGTCGAGTAACACCGTCGCCCAGTTCGCTACCGAGCTGAAAATGCCTGCCAATGTGCTGCTGGATCAGCTGCGCTCGGCTGGCGTTGACCTCAAATCGGTTGACGATTCCGTCACCGACAGCGACAAGGCGAAATTGCTCGAATCGCTGCGTCGCGCCCATGGCGCGACCGAAGGCAAGAAGATCACCCTGACGCGCCGCCAAACGTCCGAAATCCGGCAGGCTGACGCCACCGGCCGTTCGCGCACGATTCAGGTCGAAGTGCGCAAGAAGCGCGTGTTCGTCAAGCGTGATCCCTCCGAAATCGCCCTGGAACAGGCCGCGTCCGCGCGTGCCGAAGATGAAGCCTCCGTCGAAGACGAGCAGCAGGTGTCCGCGCCGGCTGCACCCGAGGCTCCTGCCGTGGTCGAGCCCCGCGAGGCCACTCCCGTCCAGGCGGAGGCTCCGGCCCCCGTCCAGGCGGAAGAGCCCGTTGCTGTAGAAGCGCCCGCGCCGGTTGAAGCGCCCGCGCCTGTTGAATCCGTCGCGGCCGAAGTGCCCGCCCCCGTCGAGGCGCAAGCCCCCGAGGTCCAGGCCCAGCCTGAACCCGAACCGACGCCGGCGCCTGCTCCTGCCGAGCCCGTGGCCGAAGAGGCCAAGCCCGAAGTTAAGACTGAATCCACCGAGCCCCTGGCTGAAGAAGCCAAGCCGGAACCCGTTGTGCTAGCTAATAAGTCAGAAACATCTTCCTCCCAGGCCAACGCGCCTGTCGCCCAGGCTCAGCCTGCTGCGAAGTCCGAACCCGTCAAATCCGCCGCGCCCGCGCCGGCCGCGCCTACGCCCGCAGCTCCTGCTGCCCGGGTAGGCAACCGTGCCGACAACCGCCGCGCCGGCCCGCCGCTTGCTGCCTCCGCCACGTCGGCAGGCCGCGATGAGGCCCGCCGTGCCGCCGAGGCTGAAGCCGCCGCGCTGCGTGAAATGCTGAACCGTCCCCGCAAGGTGCTGCGCGCTCCCGAACCGGAAGCGCCTGCCGCCCCCGCGGCTGCGCCGATTTCGGGCACGCTGCACAAGCCGGCCGGCAAGCCGGGCGCCACGCCTGGCGCCAAGAAGGACGCCAAGCCCGCCGCTCCCGGCGCGAAGAAGACCATCAAGACCGCCGAAGTCGCTTCGACCTGGTCGGATGACGCATCGCGCAAGAAGCCCGCCGACAAGCCGGCAGCCCCGGCCAGCCGTGATGGCTGGCGCGCAGGCGGCAAGGGTGGTGGCAAGGGCGGCGGCCGTGGTGGCCGCAACCAGCAGAACGACCGCCGCAACGAGCCGGCACCCGCAGAATTCATCGCACGTGAAGTCCACGTGCCGGAAACCATCAGCGTGGCCGACCTGGCCCACAAGATGTCCGTCAAGGCCGCTGAGGTCATCAAGCAATTGATGAAGCTGGGCCAGATGGTCACCATCAACCAGGTGCTGGACCAGGAAACGGCCATGATCGTGGTCGAGGAACTGGGCCACGTGGCGATCGCCGCCAAGCTGGATGACCCGGAAGCGTTCCTGGACGAAACCGCCACCGTTTCCGAAGCCGAGCAACTGCCGCGCGCACCGGTCGTGACCGTCATGGGCCACGTCGACCACGGCAAGACCTCGCTGCTGGACTACATCCGCCGCGCCAAGGTTGCCGCGGGCGAAGCCGGCGGCATTACGCAGCACATCGGCGCCTACCACGTTCAGACCGAGCGCGGCATGGTGACCTTCCTTGACACCCCGGGCCACGAGGCGTTCACCGCCATGCGTGCCCGCGGCGCCAAGGCGACCGACATCGTGATCCTGGTGGTCGCTTCCGACGACGGCGTGATGCCGCAAACGCGTGAAGCCATCCACCATGCCAAGGCTGCGGGCGTGCCCATGGTCGTGGCCGTGACCAAGATCGACAAGCCGTCGGCCAACCCGGAACGCGTCAAGCAGGAACTGGTT
The DNA here is from genome assembly GCF_057799415.1 of Achromobacter sp. 18P8.1.1. Taxonomy (NCBI): domain Bacteria; kingdom Pseudomonadati; phylum Pseudomonadota; class Betaproteobacteria; order Burkholderiales; family Alcaligenaceae; genus Achromobacter; species Achromobacter sp. 18P8.1.1. The sequence continues at coordinate 4,558 of NZ_JBYOKH010000030.1, forward strand.
GCCGAACAGGTCGTGCCGGAAGAATACGGTGGCGACGTGCCGTTCGTGGGCGTGTCCGCCAAGACCGGCGAAGGCATCGACGATCTGCTCGAAAACGTGCTGCTGCAAGCCGAAGTGCTGGAATTGAAGGCACCGGTCGAAGCACCCGCCAAGGGCCTGGTCATCGAAGCCCGTCTGGACAAGGGCCGTGGCCCGGTCGCGACGATCCTGGTGCAGAGCGGAACGCTCAAGCGCGGTGACGTGGTGCTGGCCGGCGCAAGCTTCGGCCGCGTCCGCGCCATGCTGGACGAGAACGGCAAGCCGATCCAATCGGCCGGCCCGTCGATCCCGGTGGAAATCCAGGGCCTGACCGAAGTGCCCGCCGCCGGCGACGAGCTGATGGCGCTGTCCGACGAGCGCAAGGCGCGCGAAATCGCGCTGTTCCGCCAAGGCAAGTTCCGCGACGTCAAGCTGGCCCGCCAACAGGCCGCCAAGCTGGAATCGATGTTCGACAACCTGGGCGAGGGCACGCAAACGCTCACGCTTATCGTCAAGACCGACGTGCAGGGTTCGCAGGAAGCGCTGGTGCAGTCGCTGGTCAAGCTGTCGACCGACGAAGTCCGTGTGCAAGTGGTGCACGCGGCCGTGGGCGGCATCTCGGAAACCGACATCAACCTGGCCATCGCCTCGAACGCGGTCGTTATCGGCTTCAACGTGCGTGCGGAAGCAAGCGCCAAGAAGCTGGCCGAGAACAACGGCATCGACGTGCGCTACTACAACATCATCTATGACGCCGTGGATGAAGTGAAGGCAGCCATGTCGGGCATGCTGGCGCCCGAGAAGAAAGAAGAAATCATCGGCCTGGTCGAGATCCGCGAGGTCTACAGCATCTCGCGTCTCGGCAACATCGCGGGTTGTATGGTGCTTGACGGCATCGTGCGTCGCGACTCCCAGGTACGCCTGCTGCGCAACAACGTGGTTCACTGGACGGGGCATCTGGAATCGCTGCGCCGCTTCAAGGACGACGTCAAGGAAGTCAAGTCGGGCTTCGATTGCGGTCTTACGCTGCGCGGCAACAACGACATCCAGGTGGGCGACCAGCTGGAAGTCTTTGAAATCAAGGAAATCGCGCGTACGCTGTAAAGCGTCCGCGAGGCATTATTGCTAATGAGCCGTCACAAGTCCAAAGCCATCCCCGGCCGCAATTTGCGGTTGGCCGACCAGATCCAGAAGGATCTGGCCGGGATCATCCAGCGCGAGATCGACATGACTCGCGCGGGACTGATCACGCTCTCTGGTGTGGAACTGTCGACCGACTACGCGCATGCCAAGGTGTGGTTCACGGTTTTGGGCGCCGAGCCCGAAGCCGCCACCGCCTTGCTGAACGAGAAAGCCGGTTGGCTGCACTCGCAGCTCTACAAGCTGCTGCACATTCACACTGTCCCCACTTTGCGTTTCTTCCACGACGAGCAGATTGCCCGTGGTATCGAAATGTCGATCCTGATCGACCGCGCAAACCGGCCCGGCCCGCACTCGGGCGTGCCCGACGAACCTGAAGACCAGTCCTGATCGGGCTGTCGTCACTGCTCTAAACACGGATTCCGACGATGGCTAAACGACGCGGGCTTGCGCTCGACGGTGTGCTGTTGCTCGACAAACCCGTAGGGTTGTCGAGCAACCACGCTTTACAACGCGCCAAGCGTGCCATGGACGCGGCGAAAGCCGGCCATACGGGCACGCTGGACCCCTTTGCCACCGGCTTGCTGGTGTGCTGCATGGGACGCGCGACCAAGATTTCCGGCGCGATGCTTAACGCCGACAAGGCATATCGCGCTACGCTGCAATTTGGCAGTGAAACCGATTCTGGCGACCTGACCGGCAATGTCGTGTCGACCGCCGAACCGGGGTTTGTCGTAGAGGAACAGGCACTGCGCGACGCGCTGTCACGTTTCTCGGGCACGATCGAGCAGATTCCGCCGATGTACTCCGCGCTCAAGCGCGACGGCAAGCCGTTGTACGAGTATGCGCGCGCCGGCATCGAGCTGGAACGCGCGCCGCGCCAGATCACGATTCACCGCATCGAGCTGCTGTCCCTGTCGGGGACGCAGGCAGAGATCGATGTGGCTTGCAGTAAAGGCACATACATCCGGACACTGGCCCAGGACATCGGGCGCGTGCTGGGCTGTTACGCCCACCTGACGGCGCTGCGGCGCACGCATGTCGGGCCATTTTCTCTGGAACGCGCCGTTGAGCTGGAAGCCTTGCAGGCCATGCCAGACCCCAAGCAGGCATTGCTTGCACTGAACGAATTGCCGGAGGGCTTGCTGCCCTCCACCCTGACCTTAAAGGACTCGCTATGACTCGCGCCTTGCGCAACGTCGCCATCATCGCCCACGTGGACCACGGTAAAACAACCCTGGTCGACCAGCTGCTGCGCCAATCCGGCACCTTCCGCGAAAACCAGGCGCTGACCGAACGGGTCATGGACTCGAACGATCTGGAAAAAGAACGCGGCATCACGATTCTGGCCAAGAACTGTGCCGTTGAATACGAAGGCACGCACATCAACATCGTCGACACCCCGGGACACGCGGACTTCGGTGGCGAAGTCGAACGCGTGCTGTCCATGGTTGACGGCGTGCTGCTGCTGGTGGACGCCGTTGAAGGCCCGATGCCGCAGACCATTTTCGTGACCCGCAAGGCGCTGGCCCTGGGCCTGAAGCCGATCGTCGTGGTCAACAAGGTGGACCGTCCGGGCGCCCGTACCGACTTCGTCATCAACGCCACGTTCGACCTGTTCGACAAGCTGGGCGCGACCGAAGAGCAGCTGGACTTCCCGGTGGTGTACGCCTCGGGTCTGTCGGGCTACGCCGGCCTGACGCCGGACGTGCGCGAAGGCAACATGCGTCCCCTGTTCGAAGCCATCCTGCAGCACGTGCCGCAGCGCGACGACGACCCCAACGGTCCGCTGCAGATGCAGATCATCTCGCTGGACTACAACAGCTACGTCGGCAAGATCGGCGTGGGCCGCATCAACCGTGGCCGTATGCGCCCCGGCATGGAAGTGGCTTACAAGTTCGGTCCGGAAGGCCAGGGCGGCCGCGGCCGCATCAACCAGGTGCTGAAGTTCCATGGCCTGGAACGCATCGTGGTGGATGAAGCCGAAGCCGGCGACATCGTGCTGATCAACGGTATCGAAGAACTGGGTATCGGCTGCACCGTCACCGACGCGGCCACGCAGGAAGCCCTGCCGATGCTGCGCATCGACGAACCGACGCTGACCATGAACTTCATGGTGAACACGTCGCCGCTGGCCGGCCGCGAAGGCAAGTTCGTGACCAGTCGCCAAGTGCGCGACCGCCTGGACCGCGAACTGAAGTCCAACGTGGCGCTGCGTGTGCGTGACACGGGCGACGATACGGTGTTCGAAGTGTCGGGCCGCGGTGAACTGCACCTGACGATTCTGCTGGAAACGATGCGCCGCGAAGGCTACGAGCTGGCCGTGTCGCGCCCGCGCGTGGTGTTCAAGGACATCGACGGCGTGAAGTGCGAGCCGTTCGAATCGCTGACGGTTGACGTCGAAGACGCCCACCAGGGCGGCGTGATGGAAGAACTGGGCCGCCGCAAGGGCGACCTGCAGGACATGCAGCCGGACGGCCGTGGCCGTACCCGCCTGGAATACCTGATCCCGGCCCGTGGCCTGATCGGCTTCCAGAACGAGTTCCTGACGCTGACGCGCGGCACGGGGTTGATGAGCCACATCTTCCATGAATACGCTCCGGTCAAGGAAGGTTCGATCGGTGAGCGCCGCAACGGCGTGCTGATCAGCCAGGACAACGGCGACGCCGTGGCCTACGCCCTGTGGAAGCTGCAGGATCGCGGCCGCATGTTCGTGAGCCCGGGCGATGCGCTGTACGAAGGCATGATCATCGGCATCCACAGCCGCGACAACGACCTGGTCGTGAACCCGATCAAGGGCAAGCAGCTGACCAACGTGCGCGCGTCGGGCACCGACGAAGCCGTGCGCCTGGTTCCGCCGATCCAGATGTCGCTGGAATACGCCGTGGAATTCATCGACGACGACGAACTCGTGGAAATCACGCCGAAGTCGATCCGTCTGCGCAAGCGCTACCTGCTGGAAAACGAACGCAAGCGCGCTGCGCGCGACGCAGCCGTCTAAGCGGAGCGGGGGGGGCAAGCCCCCTTCGCGTTTCGGTAGTACGCGAAAAAGCCGCACACCTTCGGGTGTGCGGCTTTTTCATTGCCGGCCGCCTAGACGCCGTTTTGCTGATGCCGGTATTCCTGTGTTGCGCCGCCGTAGCCGTAGGCCGCCGCCCGCGCATCGATTACGTGCACATAAGAGCATTCGTGCAGTTCGCCCAGGATCTCCTGGAACGACGCATAGATCTCCTTGATGAAGCGCGCCTTCTCGGCCTTGGTATTGGTCTCGTCGGTGACGCTGATGTCCAGGTGGAAGGCGTTCTTGCCCAGCTCGGACAACGGGCGGCCGCCGATGTACCACAGGTCATGCGGGATGTGCTGCAGCGTAATGGCGATCACGGGCAGCTTTTTGCCCAGTACGGACTGGGTCAGGCCGGCCACGGAATCCACGACGCGACGGTTCACGGCGGGATCGGATTGGCCGGAGAGATGGACGACGATGTGAGGCATGAGAGGCTCCTGATTGGGTAAGTGTGAAGCCAGTGTAGAAATCTTGTTGACATCGGAAAAGCGGGAATTTACGATTTTATCCATCGTGTATTCCGTTGGATGAGCCATGTCGGGATTTGATCTGGACCAGTTGCGCACGCTGGTCGCCGTGCTGGATTCCGGCAGCCTGACGGCGGCGGCGCCGAAGGTGTTCCTGTCCCAATCGTCCGTCAGTGAGCAGATGCGCAAGCTGGAAGACCGCGCGGGGCAGCCTTTGCTGGTGCGGGGCAAGGCGGGCGTGGCGGCGACGCCCGCCGGCGAACGCCTGTTGGCGCATGCGCGCGCCATCCTGGCGCTGAGCGACGAGGCCTATCGCGATTTGCGAGGCGTGGCGTTGCGGGGCGAATTGCGCCTGTGCATCACGGACTATTTCCGTCCCGGCGACGTGGCGCGGATGCTGCGACGCCTGAACGAGCAGTATCCGCAGGTGCGCCTGCACGTCACGATCATGAAAAGCGGCGCCATCGAGGCCGCCTATGAGCGGGGCGAGATCGACGTCGGCATATCGATGTCGATCCAGGAGCGCGGCGCGCCGCGGGCGCGGGCGCAGGGCGCCTTGCTGCGCCGCGAACCGTTGCTATGGATGGCTGCGGAAGGGGCGGGCCCACAAGCGGGCGAGTCCTTGCCGCTGCTGGTGTTGCCGGAGACGTGCGCCTTGCGCCAGTACGTTGAACGGCTGTTGTCGCGCCGGGGCGTGCCCTATGCGGTGGCGCATGTGGCCTCTGGCGTGGCGGGTTTGCAGTTGGCCATTTCGGCCGGCCTGGGTGTCGCCTGCCTGAACGAATCCGCGCTGGCGCCGGGCATTGCGCGCCTGCACGCTCCCGGACTGCCGGCCTTGCCGGCCGTGGAGTTTCGGCTGTTGCCCGCCCGGGCTGGTGAAAGCGAATTCATGGGACTGGCGCGCGAGGCCATCATCAAGACGATGAGCTGATTCCCGCGTCAGCGGCGCAGCCACTCCAGGAAATCGCGGCCCGGGCCTAGCGTGCGCACGATGGCGCCGATGGGCGCGAACGAGCCCGGCGATTCGATCGCCACGCGCTGAAAATGGCCGTGCTGCACATACCAGTTGGCCAGCGTCAGCGGCACCATCGCCAGCGCCTGCTGCGCGTGCATGACGGCGATCAGCAAGGGCATGGGCGGCGCGGCGCTGGCCAGCCGGCAACGGCGGGGGACGACTCCGGCACGCTCGAAGAACGCCGTGAACACGGCATGGATGGCCAGTTCGGGGCGGGGCTCGATCCATAGCTGCGCCGCGACCTGTTCCAACGTGGGAACGGATCCGGGCGACAGCAAAGGGTGCCCGGCCGTGGCGACGATCACCGCGGCATCCTGCTGCAGGGGCACGAAATCCAGTCCGGCCGGCACGGCATCCGGCCGCCGGCACAACAGCATGTCGAGGCTGCCGCTGGCGGCAAGCGGCAGCAGTTGTTCCCGGCTGCCTTCCACCACTTCCACATGTAGGTCAGGATGTGCCGTCATGAAGGCGGGCAGGCGCTCGGCCAGCAGGCCGCCGCTGGCAGCCGGAATCGCCCCCAGGCGCAGACTGCCAGCGGCCCCCTCGCGCAACGCGGCTACCGAGTCGGTGGAGGCGCGCAGGGTCGTCAGCATGCCTCGCGCACACTCCGCCATCAACTGACCGCTGCGGGTGGTGCGCATGCCGCGGGCGTGGCGTTCGAACAGGCGCACGCCCAGCAGGTCTTCGATGTCGGCCAGGGCATGGGTGGCGGCAGGCTGGCTCAAGCCGATGTGGTTGGCGGCCTGCTGGATGCTACCCAGGTCAGCGATGCTGGCCAGCAATTGCAGATGGCGCAGCCGGCCCTTGGCAAGCAGGCGGGAAAGCAGGGTGGCAGGCGCGACGTCCATGACTCGTTCAGATATTCAAAATGCGAATATATCAACGCATTAATGTATTTGAAATAAGGATATGCCCTGGCCACAATGCAGCGATTCCGTTCTTCGCTTGCGTCCCTAGGAGAGGCTGGTTCATGAAGTCCCATCTGCTGCATGCCGTAGTTTGCGCTGTTGCCCTCAGCGCGCCTGTCTTGGCCACCGCCCAGGGCGCGTATCCCTCGCAGCCGGTGCGGCTGATCGTGCCGTTCGCGCCCGGCGGATCCACGGACGTGCTGGCGCGTGCCGTGGCCGACGGCCTGCGCAAGGAATTGGGCCAGAGCGTGGTCGTGGAGAACCGCGCCGGGGCGGGCGGGTTGATCGGCACCGAGGCCGTGGCGCGCGCCGAACCGGACGGCTACACCCTGGGCATGGCGACGGTCAGCACCATGGCCGTCAACCCCTTGCTGTATGGCACGCAGCGGGTGGACCCCGCCCGACAACTGGCGCCCGTGGCCTCGGTGGCGACGGTGCCGGTGGTGTGGATGGTCAACCCGGCCTTTCCCGCCCAGGATTTTCCGCAGTTCCTGGCTGAGCTGCGTGCGCACCCCGGCAAGTATTCCTTCGGGTCGCCCGGCGTCGGTTCGCTGGGCCATCTGAATCTGGCCGCGATGAACGCGGACCTGAAGGTCGACGTGCTGCATGTGCCGTACCGCGGCATGGGGCCGGCGCTGACCGCCGCCGTCGGGGGCGAGGTGCAGGTGCAGCAGGACCAGTATGCGTCGGCGCAATCGCTGATCAAGGCGGGCAAGTTGCGCGCCATCGCGGTGTCGGCGCCTGGCCGGTTGGCGGGCATGCCGGAATTGCCGACGCTGGCGGAATTGGGCTACCCGCAGTTGAATGCGCTGGGCCAGACCTGGTTCGGCCTGGTCGCGCCCACCGGTACGCCGGACGCCGTGGTGCAGACGTTGAACCAGGCCGTGAGCCGTGCGCTGGCCGATCCCGCGCTGGTGCAACGGCTGGCGTCGCTGGGCGCGCAGCCGGACAGCGGCACGCCGGAAGCGTTCGCGCAGCGCATTTCGCAGACGCTGGCCGCGAACCGGAAAATCATTGAAACTGCCGGGATCAAGCTCGACGAATGACAGGCTTTTTTCAAAGAGACAGGATCAGCCCTTTCACTGGAGAAGCAATGGGTGCCATCGACAAACTTGCGCCGTTCATCGACGCGCGCAGCGACCGTTACGCCGACCTGAGCGACCGCATCTGGAGCCTGGCCGAACTGCGTTACGCCGAGCACAAATCGGCCGAGCTGCACATCGCGATGCTGGAGGAGGCGGGCTTTCGCATTACGCGGGACGCCGCCGGCATCCCAACCGCGTTCGTGGCCGAAGCGGGCCAGGGAGGCCCCGTCATCGGCATTCTGGGCGAGTACGACGCGCTGTCCGGCCTGAGCCAGGAAAGCGGCGCATTCGCCTGCCAGCCGTCGCCCGAGACGCCCAACGGCAACGGCCACGGTTGCGGCCATCACCTGCTGGGCACGGCCGCGCATTTCGCCGCGGTGGCGGTCAAGGAATTCCTGGAAGCCAACCAGTTGCCGGGCACGATCCGCTTCTATGGCTGTCCGGCCGAAGAGGGCGGATCGGGCAAGACCTTCATGGCGCGCGCGGGCCTGTTCGACGACGTCGATGCAGCCCTGACGTGGCACCCGGCCTCGCATACGGGGATCTTCCACCAGTCGTCGCTGGCCAATATCCAGGCCTATTTCCGTTTCCGCGGGATTGCCGCGCATGCCGCGAATTCGCCGCATCTGGGCCGTAGCGCGCTGGACGCGGTGGAACTGATGAATGTGGGCGTGAACTATCTGCGCGAACACATGGTGCCGGATGCGCGCGTGCATTACGCCGTGACCAATAGCGGCGGCATCTCGCCGAACGTGGTGCAGGCCCGCGCCGAAGTCCTGTACCTGGTGCGCGCGCCGGTCAATTCGCAAGCGTCCGAGCTGTATGAACGCGTTAAGAACGTGGCGCGTGGCGCGGCGTTGATGACGGGTTGCGAGCTGGACATCGTGTTCGACAAGGCATGTTCGAACTACATGCCGAACCGCGTGCTCAACGAGGTGATGTACGCCAACATGCAGGCGCTGCAGGGGCCGGCCTACACGCCGGGCGAAGAGCAGACCGCGCGCCGCATGTGGGATTCCATCACGGAAGACGACATCGACAACGCGGGCAAGAACCTGGGTGCGGTGCTGCGCAACCCCACACCGCTGTTCTCCGGCGTGGCGCCGTTTGATCCCGCCAAGACCGAGATCACCTACGGTTCCACGGACGTCGGCGATGTCAGCTGGGTGACGCCCACGGCGCAGTGCTGGGGCGCCTGCTATGCCTACGGCACGCCTTTCCATTCCTGGCAGATGGTGGCGCAGGGCAAGCTGTCCATGGCGCACAAGGGCATGGTGCACGCGGCCAAGATCATTGCGGCCACCGCCGCCGATCTGTACACGCAGCCCGAGGCGCTGGCCCGGGCCAAGGAAGAACTGCTGGACGCGCGCCGTGGCCAGCCTTACGTGTGTCCCATCCCGGCCGAGGTCGTGCCGGCGTTCATGCGGAAGTGAAAAATGCCCCCTCGGGGGCATTTTTCATGGGGGTGGCGAAGAACGTTCAGGCCGGCAGGGACGGTGCGTATTGCGCGTCCGAGTTGACCTTTTCGTGGAACTCGACCACCCGGCGCACCACCTTGACGGGATCGTCTTCGATGATGAAGAGGTCCAGGTCGTGTGCGCCGATCATGCCATTGGCCAGCACCTGGCCGCCCAGCCATTCGACCAGGCCCGACCAATATTCGCTGCCCACCAGGACGATGGGCGCGGGCGGGACCTTGCCCGTCTGGATCAGCGTCAACGCTTCGAAGAGCTCATCCAGGGTGCCGAAGCCGCCAGGCATCGCCACGTAGGCGAAGCTGTGCATGAAGAACGTGGCCTTGCGCGAAAAGAAATATTCGAACGACAGGCTGATGGTCTGGTATTCGTTGTTGTGCGCTTCGTGCGGCAGGCTGATGTTCAGCCCGATGCTGGTGCCGCCCGCCTCGAATGCACCTTTGTTGGCTGCCTCCATGATGCCGGGGCCGCCCCCGGCGATGACCGCGAACCCGGCGCCGGCGAGGGCGGCCGAGATGGCGACGGTGGTTTCATAGTGGGGGGAATTGCGACTGACTCGTGCACTGCCGAAGACGCTGACTGCGGGCCCGATGTTTGCGAGCTTGTCTGCCGCCGTCCGTATCTCTGACATAATCAGCGGAATTTGTTTGTTGGCGGGTGTTTCCGCAGTTATTGCCATATCTGCCTTTGTAACCATGAAAAAAACCTTATTACTGGTCGACGGTTCAAGTTACTTGTACCGCGCTTTCCACGCTATGCCTGATTTGCGCAATGCGCAAGGCGAACCTACGGGTGCGCTCTACGGCGTGGTGAACATGTTGCGCAAGCTTGTATCTGACCACAAGGCAGAGTATGCCGCATGTATTTTCGATGCACGCGGCAAGACCTTCCGGGACGATTTGTATCCCGAGTACAAGTCGCACCGTCCTCCCATGCCGGAGGACCTGGCCGCGCAGATCGAACCCATCCACCGCGCGGTGCGTGCGCTGGGTTGGCCGGTGCTGGCCATCGAGGGCGTGGAAGCGGACGACGTGATCGGCACGCTGGCCAAGCGCGCGGCCGAGCACGATGTGCACACCATCGTCTCCACCGGCGACAAGGACCTGGCGCAACTGGTCAACAGCCACGTCACGCTCGTCAACACCATGACCGGCGAAGTGCTGGACGAGCCCGGCGTGGTCAACAAGTTCGGCGTGCCGCCCGACCGCATCGTCGACTACCTGATGCTGGTGGGCGACACGGTGGACAACGTGCCGGGCGTGACCAAGGTCGGCCCCAAGACCGCGGTCAAGTGGCTGACGGAGTTCGGTTCCATCGACAAACTGGTCGAAGGCGCCGACGGGATCAAGGGCGTGGCCGGCAGCAACCTGCGCGAAGCCATCCCGAATTTCCCGTTGACGCGCCAGTTGCTGACCGTGAAGTACGACTGCGACCTGACCGGCCACGTCGAGAGCGTGGACGACCTGACGCCGCGTGAACGCGACGAGGCCACGCTGACCGAACTGTACGAACGCTACGGTTTCCGCACCTGGCTGCGCGACCTGACGGGCGACGCCGAGCGCGTGCCCACGGGTGATGCGCGCATTGCGGCGGAGGTGCCCGCGGCGCCCACCGAATTGGACTACCGCATCATCTCCGACTGGGCCGAATTCGACGCCTGGTTCGACAAGCTGCAGAACGCGTCCCTGGTGGCGCTGGACACCGAAACCACGTCGCTGGACCAGATGCAGGCCAAGCTTGTCGGCTTGTCCCTGGCGGTGGAGCCGGGCGTGGCCTGCTACATCCCCGTGGCGCATCGCGGCCCCGACGGCGCGACGCAATTGCCCAAGGCCGAGGTGCTGGCGCGCTTGAAGCCGTGGCTTGAAGACGCCTCGCGCGCCAAGCTGCTGCATCACGCCAAGTACGACGCGCATGTGTTCGCCAACGAAGGCATCAAGCTGGCAGGCATTGCCGAAGACACGATGCTCGAGGCGTATGTGCTGGAGTCCCATCGTGGCGTGGGCTTGAACGACCTGGCCCAGCGCTATCTGGGCCGCAGCGGCGTGTCCTACGAGGACCTCTGCGGCAAGGGCGCCAAGCAGATCGGCTTTGATGAAGTGGCCGTCGACAAGGCGGGCCACTACGCCGCCGAAGACGCGGATTTCACCTTGCAGCTGCATCAGGTGCTGCGCCCGATGGTGGCGGCCGACGAAGGGCTGAACCGCGTTTATCAGCTTGAGATCCAGGTGTCGGCGGTGCTGACCACGATCGAGCGCAACGGCGTGAAGGTGGACGCCGCCGAGCTTGGCCGCCAAAGCCACAAGCTGGGCCAGGAAATGCTGCGGCTGGAGCAAAAGGCCTATGAACTGGCCGGCCAGCCTTTCAACCTGAATTCCCCCAAGCAGTTGGGCGAGATCCTGTTCGACCGTATGCAGCTGCCGGTGGTGCGCAAGACCGCGGGCGGCGCGCCGTCCACGGACGAAGACGTGCTGACCAAGCTGGCGCAGGACTATCCGCTGCCGCAGGTGCTGCTGGAATACCGCGGCCTGTCCAAGCTGAAGTCGACCTACACCGACAAGCTGCCCCGCATGATCAACCCGGACACGGGGCGCGTGCATACGCGCTACGCGCAGGCCGCGGTGATCACGGGCCGCCTGGCGTCGTCCGATCCCAACCTGCAGAACATCCCGGTGCGCACCGAGGCCGGCCGCCGCGTGCGCGAAGCCTTCATTGCCGAGCAGGGCCTGCTGCTGTCGGCCGACTATTCGCAGATCGAGCTGCGCATCATGGCGCACGTCTCCGATGACGCCAACCTGCAGCGCGCCTTCGCCGCGGGCGAGGACATTCACCGCGCCACGGCGTCGGAAGTGTTCGGCGTGCCGCTGGCGGACGTGTCGAGCGAGCAGCGCCGCGCAGCCAAGGCCATCAACTTCGGCCTGATCTACGGCATGGGCGTGTTCGGCCTGGCGTCCAACCTGGGCATCACGCGCGATGCGGCGCAGGCGTATATCGACCGCTATTTCGCCCGCTATCCCGGCGTGGCGATGTACATGGAAAACACCCGCCGGCTGGCGCGCGAGCAAGGCTACGTGGAAACCGTGTTCGGGCGCCGCCTGCAACTGCCGGAAATCCGCGGAGCCTCGGGGCCGCGCCGCCAGGGGGCGGAACGGGCGGCCATCAATGCGCCCATGCAGGGCACCGCCGCCGACCTGATCAAGATGGCCATGGTGGCCGTGCAGGACTGGCTGGAAGCCGAAAAGCTGCAAACCCGCATGATCATGCAGGTACACGATGAACTGGTGCTGGAAGCGCCGGACGCCGAGATCGAGCTGGTCAAGGAAGCGCTGCCGCGCCTGATGTGCAGCGTGGCCGAGCTGCGCGTGCCGCTGGTTGCCGAGGTGGGCATGGGCAAGAACTGGGAACAGGCGCACTAAGCCCGCGCCTGGTCGCCCGTAGGACCGGTGGGCCGCCTTCGGGCGGCCCATTTCCGATTTTGGGATTGCAACAATATAATGTTGCGCTTCCCCCGCCTATATTGCGTCCCCCAAATGTTGCTGCTCTGGGTCCTGCTTGCCACCGTCACCGGTGGCCTTATCGCCGTCCTTGTCGCCAGCTGGCTGGCCTACAAGGTGTTTGCCCAATACCTGCATCACATGGTCAGCCTGTCGGTGGGCGTGCTGCTGTCGGTGGCGCTGTTGCACTTGCTGCCCGAAGCTTTTGAGGGGGCGGTGGGCGACGCCCATGCGCTGTTCGGCCTGATGCTGGCGTCGTTGATCGGCTTCTTCGTGCTGGAGAAGATCGCCTTGCTGCGCCATAGCCATCACCACGAGGGCGACGGCCACCATCACCACAAGGGCCACGACCACCACGAAGCGGGGCGTGGCGGGGTGCTGATCCTGATCGGCAGTTCGCTGCACAACCTGTGCGACGGCGTGCTGGTGGCGGCCGCGTTCCTGACCGATCCGCTGCTGGGCGTGCTGACGGCCGCCTCGATCATCGTGCACGAAGTGCCGCATAAGCTGAGCGACTTTGTCGTGCTTCTCAATGCAGGGCTGGCGCGCCGCCGTGCCTTTTCGCTGATCCTGTTCACCAGCTTGTGTTCAGCCGTGGGCGGCATAATAGGGTACTTCGTGCTTCAGCAGGCGCAGGGCTGGGTGCCCTATGTGCTGGTGATCGCCGCCAGCAGCTTCCTTTACATCTCGGTGGCCGACCTGATGCCGCAGATGCACGAACGGGTGTCCCTTTCGGACGCCGTCCCGCAATTGCTGCTGGTGGGCGTAGGCGTGGCGCTGATCTATAGCGTGACGACGCTGATGCACGGGCATGAGCATGGAACCGACGCCGCTCGCGGCGCGCCCCATGCGGAGCATTCCCACACACACTAGGGACGCGCACGGAAACGGGAGGCCCGGTGTCGTTGATCCCTACACAGGAGTACTCCATGAGTTTTTCCGCCGCCGCCGGCAACGTCGCTCCCACCGTCATCCATACGGACACCCAGGGCCTGGTTCACGGGGATTTCCAACTACCCGTGGCCGATGGCTCCATCGCCGCCTATTACGCCGCGCCTGAAGGCCGCCGCGACCTGCCCATCGTGCTGGTCGTGCAAGAGATCTTCGGCGTGCACGAGCACATCAAGGACATCTGCCGCCGGGTCGCCAAGGCCGGCTACCTGGCGGTGGCCGCCAATCTCTACGAGCGCCAGGGCGATGCCTCGGTCTATACCGACATCCCCAAGCTCATCGCCGAACTGGTCAGCAAGGTGCCGGACGAGCAGGTGTTCGCCGACCTGGATGCCAGCGTGGCCTGGGCCGCGCAGCACGGCGGTGACGCCCGCCGCGTGGCGGTGACCGGCTTTTGCTGGGGCGGGCGCCTGACGTGGATGTACGCCGCGCACAACCCCAACGTACGCGCCGCCGTCGCCTGGTACGGCAAGCTTAGCGTCGGCCACGGCCCGCTGATCAAGCGCTTCGCCTATGACGTGGTCAACGAGCTGCATGGCCCGGTGCTGGGGCTGTACGGCGCCAAGGACGCCAGCATCCCGGTGGCAGACATCGAGACCATGAAGACCAAGCTGGCCAACGGCAACGCCGCCGCCAAGCAGTCGGAATTCGTGGTGTACCCGGACGCCGACCACGCCTTCATGGCCGACTACCGCGCCAGCTACAAGCCCGACGCCGCCAAAGACGGCTGGAAGCGGATGGTGGAGTGGTTCCAGCGGTACCTGTAGGAGGGCGACGGTAGGATGGGTGGAGCGCGAGAGTTCTTAAGCAAGAACCCGATTATCCAGCGCGCGAAACCCATCAAGCTGCGGCGAATTCTTCGCCAGGTCAGCGACAACGCATCCGCTGCTCGATGGGTTGCGCGCGCTTGGCGGTGGTGCTTTTGCCCGCCGCCTCCCGCGCTCCACCCATCCTACGGCCTTCCGTCGTCAGGCGTGCCGCTGCCTCGTCATTAGTTCCCGGCTTCGCGTAGGCGGCTGGGAAGCAGTTCGCCGTGGCGGGCCAGCAGGGGATAGGCCGCGGCGCCCACCAGGTGGGAGTTGATCCCCTTCATGTCGCGCAGGATGTCCAGGTACAGCGCGCCGACTTCGGCGGCATCCACCTGGCCAGCCTTGATCTTCTGCAGGTGCGTGTCCGACGCCTGGGTTTCGATCGTGCGGAAGCGGGCTTTTTCACCGGCCAGCGCGCGGGCCTGGCGCAGGTCGTCGTTGACGAAGAGCGCGGCGGCCTGGCGTTCATTGGCGATCAACTGGCCCAGGGTGTCGTCCAGACTGGCGCGCTGCTCGGGCGAGAAGGTCCAGCCCTGCTTGCGCAACTTCGCCACGTGGCTGAGCAGGCCGTGGTGGGCGATGTCGCCCGCGTGGCCGATATTGCTGGTGAAGGCCAGGATGTCGTCCATGCGCTGCACGTCGTCGCGCGTCATGTTTTCCTGGTCCAGCGTGGCCAGATACGTCGTGATGGCGTTTTCCAGCTTGTCCAGCGCGGCGTCCAACTGGCGCGCCTGCACCATGCGGTGGCGGTTGTCGCGCTTGAAGCCGGCGCGGGCATAAAGCAGCAGCGTCTGCACCATGTCGGCCATGCGCAGGGCCTCGCGGGCCGCATTGCCCAGCGCCACGGCCGGCACGTCGTGCGCCCATTCATCAAGATATTGGGGACGGGAGGGATCGTTCGGGTCCGCCCGCTTGGGCAGCCAGCGGGTCAGCAGCGCGGCGTACGGGGTCAAGAGCGGCAGGAACACCAGGGCGATCACCGCGTTGAACAGCGTGTGGAAGTTGGCGACGGCGCGGGCCGGGTCGCTGGCCATTTCGCTCATCAGCGGCTGCAGCACGGGCAGCAAGAGCAGGCCGGCCAGTACGCCCAGCACCCGGGTCAGCAGGTTGCCCAGCGGCAGGCGGCGGGCGGCGGGGTCGTCGCCCGTCACGCCTTCGATCATCGGATTGATGGCGGTGCCCAGGTTGGCGCCCAGCACCAGCGCAAAGGCGACGTGGGGGGCGACCATGTGGTGGCTGGCAAGCGACATCACCAGCACGACTACGGCCACGCTGGAGTGCGCAGCCCAGGTGAAGGCGGCCGACAGCAGCACCGCGGCGACCGGCTGGGTGGCCAAGGCGTCCAGGATCATGCCCAGCATGGGGGCGGTCTGGAAGGGCTCGAACAGTTCAACCAGCTGATGCAGCGATAGCAGCAGCAGCCCCAGGCCGATGAACACCCGGCCCAGGTCGCGGGTGCGGCCGGGCGGATAGCGGCGGAACATCCACACGCCCGCCAGGATCAGGATCGGGGCGAGCGAGGTCAGGTCGAAGGACAGCAGCTGGACGATCAGCGTGGTGCCGACGTTGGCCCCCAGCATGGCGGCCAGGGCCGGCACCAGGCCGACGACCCCGCCGGCGGCAAAGCCGGTGATCATCAGGCCGGTGGCGGTGCTGCTTTGCAGGGCGGCCGTGATGCCCAGGCCGGCGGCGAAGGCGCGCAAGCGGGTGCCCAGCGCCTTGCCCAGCGCCGCGCCCAAGGCGGCCCCGAAGGCGCGCTGGACGCCGGTTTGGACCATGTGCACGCCCCAAAGCAGCAGTGCGACATATCCGGCGAAGTCAAGCAGGGTAATAAGTCCAGACATCCAGGGGTGTTCCCGTTCTTTTTATGACAAGAAATAATTCTGTAATGATCGCATGCCTGACCGGACGGGGAAACCCGTAGCCGTGATACAGCATACGCCCGGCGGGGCTTTGCTGCGCGCGGCTGTGGCTACGCGTATCATTGCCTGACTATTCTTTGATGTACTGGAGTGTTGCGTGGCCGTTTCCGTATTCGATCTGTTCAAGATAGGCATTGGCCCGTCTAGCTCCCATACGGTGGGCCCGATGCGGGCCGCCTTGCTGTTCGCGCAAGGCCTGGAACGCGACGGCCTGATGCCGCGCGTGGCCAATGTCCGTGCCGAACTCTACGGATCGCTGGGCGCCACGGGCAAGGGCCACGGCACCGACAAGGGCGTGCTGCTGGGCCTGATGGGCGAAGCCCCCGATACCGTCGACCCGGCCGCCATCGTCGGCATGGTCGCCTCGGTGCGCGCCAGCCGCCAATTGCCGCTGCTGGGCCGCTACCCGGTTCCCTTCGTGGAAAAAGAGCACATGGTGTTCTACCGCCGCGAAGCGATGGCCGAACACCCCAACGGCATGAAATTCCACGCGCTCGACGCCAATGGCGAGTCGCTGCGCGAGGCGCGCTACCTGTCGGTGGGCGGCGGCTTCGTGGTGACGGCGGGCGCTTCCAACAGCCAGGTCATCGCGGCCCACAACCAATTGCCTTACCCGTTCCGCTCGGGCCGCGAACTGCTGACCATGTGCCGCGAAAGCGGCCTGTCGGTGGCCCAGCTGATGATGCAGAACGAGCTGACCTGGCGCGAAGCCGCGGAAACCAGCAGCGGGCTGGACCGCATCTGGCAAGTCATGCAGGACTGCGTGTCGCGCGGTTGCGGCATCAACTATCCGGAAGCCGACGGCGAATTGCCCGGCCCGCTGCGGGTGCGCCGGCGCGCGCCCGAGCTCTACCGCAACCTGACGCAGCGTGCCGAGCGCACCTTGTCCGACCCCTTGTCGGTGATGGACTGGGTCAACTTGTACGCCATGGCGGTCAACGAAGAGAATGCCGCGGGTGGCCGTGTCGTGACGGCGCCGACCAACGGCGCGGCGGGCATCATCCCGGCCGTGCTGCACTATTACGACCGTTTCGTGCCGGGTTCCAACCGCGAGGGCGTGCGGGAATTCCTGCTGACCGCCGCCGCGGTGGGGCTGCTGTACAAGTACAACGCGTCGCTGTCGGGCGCCGAAGTCGGTTGTCAGGGCGAGGTGGGCGTGGCGTGTTCAATGGCAGCCGGCGGCTTGGCCGCCGCGCTGGGCGGCACGGTGGAGCAGGTTGAGAACGCCGCCGAGATCGGCATGGAACACAACCTGGGCCTGACGTGCGACCCGGTGGGCGGCCTGGTGCAGATTCCCTGTATCGAGCGCAACGCCATGGCCTCCATCAAGGCGGTGAACGCCGCTCGGATGGCGCTGCGCGGCGACGGGCAGCACTATGTGTCGCTGGATTCGGTGATCAAGACCATGCGCGAAACCGGCGCCGACATGAAGACGAAATACAAGGAAACGGCGCGCGGCGGTCTGGCGGTGAACATCGTCGAGTGCTGATGCGCGGCGGATGCCGCCCATGAAAAAAGCCCCTCCGAGGAGGGGCTTTTTTCATGGGCGGGGAAGCAGGCCAGGGCCGGCTTAGATGACCCGCGCGTTTTGCAGCGCCGCGATGCGGGCCGGGATCGGCGGGTGCGACGCGAACATGGCCGAGATGCCGCCGCGGCCGGTGATGCCCGAGGCCTCGAAGGACTTGGGCAGGTCGCCCGGTTCCAGGCCGCCCAGGCGGGCCAGGGCGCGGATCATGGGTTCGCGTGCGCCCATCAGGTGGGCCGAACCGGCGTCGGCGCGGTATTCGCGCTGACGCGAGAACCAGGCCACGATGATCGAGGCCAGCACGCCGAAAATGATCTCACAGACCAGCACGGTGATGTAGTAGCCCGGGCCGATGCCGCGTTCGTTCTTGAACACGACGCGGTCGATGAAGTAGCCGACCACGCGGGCCAGGAACACGACGAACGTGTTCACCACGCCCTGGATGAGCGTCAGCGTGACCATGTCGCCGTTGGCGATGTGGGCCACTTCGTGCGCCAGCACGGCCGCGACTTCCTCTTCGCTCATGCTTTCCAGAAGGCCCGTCGACACCGCGACCAGCGAGTCGTTCTTGAACGCGCCGGTGGCGAACGCGTTGGGGGCGCCGTCATAGATGGCGACTTCCGGGCGGCCGATGCCGGCGCGGTCGGCCAGCTGGTGCACGGTGTCGACCAGCCAGGCTTCGCGCTGGTTGCGCGGGGCGTTCGGATCCAGCACCTGCGCGCCGGTGCTCCATTTGGCCATCGGCTTGCTGATCAGCAGCGAGATGATCGCGCCCGTGAAGCCCACGACGACCGAGAAGATCAGGAGGGCGTTGAGGTTCAGGCCGTTGGCGGTGATGTAGCGGTCTACGCCCAGGATGCGCAGCGTGGCCGACAGCACGAGCATGACGGCCAGGTTGGTGATGACGAACAAGACAATGCGTTTCATGTTTTTTGTGTTCCTCTGCGAGCGGGAAATACCCGGGTTCGACATCGCGGCGGCCTGCCAGTTCCCCGACTCGCCGGCACCGCTCCCGGTGACGGAGAGTATAGTATCGCTTTCCCCTATTCCTCCCCACTTTTCCCTTAGCGCAGACCCCCAATGCAGGCTCTCTGGATGTTGCTGGCGTCCGCCATGTTCGCCATCATGGGGTCGTTCGTGAAGCTCGGTACCGAGCACGGCGCCTCCCTCCCGCAGATCGTGCTGTTCCGCGGGCTGCCTTCGGTGATCCTGCTGCTGCTGTGGGCGCGCGCCGGCCGGCAATCCATCATCCCGACCAGCTGGAAGCTGCACCTGTGGCGCAACTTGTCCGGCGTCACGTCGATGTGGCTGGGCTTTTTCGCCATCTCGCACCTGCCCCTGGCCACCGCCACCAGCCTGAACTACACCGCGCCGCTTTTCATCGCCTGTTGGATGCTGGGCTGGGGCGGCGCGCAGCGCGACCCCGTGCGCATCGTGGCGGTGGCGCTGGGCTTTCTGGGCGTGATCGCCGTGCTGCGGCCCAGTATCAACGACGACCAATGGGTGGCCGCGGTCATGGGCATGGGCGCCGGGGCCATGTCGGCGATCGCCATGATGCAGATCCGCCAACTGGGCCGGATCGGCGAACCCGAATGGCGCACCGTGCTGTTCTTTTCCGTGGCGGTCTGCGTGTCCAGCGTGGCCGGCCTGTGGTTCGAAGGCTGGGGACAGGCCGACTGGCAGGGCTACGCATCGCTCTTCGGCGTGGGCGTGGCCGGCATGTTCGGCCAGCTTGCCATGACCCGGGCCTTCGGCATGGGGTCCGCGCTGCTGACCGCCGCGCTGCAATACAGCACCATCATCTTCGCGGCCTTGCTGGGCATGGGCTTCTGGGGCGACCACCTGGACGGCGTGGCCTGGGCCGGCATGGGCTTGATCATTTCCGCGGGGCTGCTGTCGGTGTGGCGCACGATGCGCGACCCCAAGCCGGCCTGACCCGCGCCCCCTCAGACCAGGAGCACACCGAATGACGATGACACTGATTTCCGCCGCCGATCTGGCCGCGCGCCTCGATACGCCCGATGTGCGGGTCTTCGATGTGCGCCATGACCTGACCAACCACGCGGCCGGCCGCCAGGCCTATGACGCCGGCCATATCCCCGGTGCCCGTCACCTGGACCACGAGACCGAACTGGCCGCGCCGCGCACCGGCAAGAACGGCCGTCATCCCTTGCCTTCGCGCGCGGAATTGGGCGCGCTGATGGCCGCGCACGGCGTGACGCCGCAGACGCTGGTCGTCGCCTACGACGCCAGCGGCGGCATGTACGGCGCGCACCTGTGGTGGATGCTGCGCTGGTTGGGCCATGACCGTGTGGCCGTGCTGGACGGCGGCTGGCAGGCCTGGGTAGCCGCCGGACTGCCCACGTCGACCGAGGCCGCAGCGCCCGTGCAGGCCGGAAAACCCGTGGAGCCGGGCGCGTCGCTGGCGGGTGCCGTGGACGCCAATGCCGTGCTGGCCAACATTGCCCAACCCTCCTTCACCGTGATCGACGCGCGCGCCGCCAACCGCTACTGCGGCGAGGTCGAACCAATGGACCCGGTGGCTGGGCACATCCCGGGCGCGTTGAACCGCCCCAACGGCGAAAACCTGCAAGCCGACGGCCGCTTCAAGAGCGCCGACCAACTGCGCGCCGAATTCGCAAGCTTGCTGGATGGCCGCGACCCGGCATCCATCGTGCACCAATGCGGCTCGGGCATCACCGCCTGCCACAACCTGCTGTCGATGGAGATCGCGGGCCTGGCGGGATCGCGCCTGTATCCGGGCTCGTGGAGCGAGTGGTGCAGCGACCCGTCGCGTCCGGTAGCCAAGGGCGCCTGAGGCGGCCCCCATCCGTAACCCCGTCCGTAACCACATCCGTAAGCCAGGGCGATTGCCCTGGCTTTTTGCTTTGGCGCGCGTGTTTTGCCGGCAGCAGCTACCAGATCGCGGCCAGCTTCACCCGTCCCGAGACGCTTTCGGCGATTTCCAGGAAGTGGTCCAGGGGCGGCGTGGCCAGCCCGGGGACCTTGGCCATGTCGTCCCACCGCCTTAGACGAATCGCATCCGGCGCGCCCGGCATGCTGGCGAAATCCACCGCCTGGCCCGCATCGAAGCTGCCCCCCTGCAATGCCAGGCTGCGCTTGGAGTCTTCCGAGAGCGACGCTTCATATTGCGGCTCCACGTAGCAGAGGTAGCGTTTGGCTTCCACATGGAGCCGGATGGGATCCAGCACGGCCGAACTGAACAGCCCGCGCAGGAACGGCAGCACGAAATACTGGTGCTTGTCATCGATGCCGCGCAGCGTGGGTGTGCCGGGCCGGTCGGCGATCAGGTGGCCCAAGTCGTGCAGCAGGCAGGCGGTGATCAGTTGCGCGTTGGCGCCGTTGCGCTCGGCGAGCGACGCCGTCTGCAGCGCATGCCGCAAATGGCTGACGGACTCGCCATGATAGGAGCGGTGTCCGCGCTCCAGGAAAATCTGCTCGATGTCTTGCAAGGTCAAGGCCATGGTTGTCTCCTGAGTGGCCGCAAGGGGGAGAGGCGGGCAGTGACCTTCGCGGTCAGCCGGCTGCCGGCGCCATCTCCAGAAAGCGCGCGATCAATTGCACCGGTTGGCGCTCGCGCAGGCAGTACAGGTATTCGTTCATCACGATGTCGGCGCCTTCGATGTCCAGCGCCGCCAGATCGGGATGCGAGGGGATTTCACGCGACGGGATGAGGCTGATGCCCAGATCGCACAGGATGGCTTGTCGGATCGACTCCCGGCTGCCGATCTCCAGCGTGCGCCGCACGGTGACGCCGGCCGCCGCCAGGGCGTCCTCGGTCAGTTGGCGCGTCATGGAGCCGGGTTCGCGCAACAGCACCGCATGGTCAGCCAGATCGGCCAGCCGGACGCGGGTCAGGCGCGCCAGCGGGTGGTCGCGGTGCGTCACCACGCGGATCGGGTCGGCGGCGATCATCCGCCGGTACAGGTGCTTGTCATCCATCAGAAAAGATGACGTGGCAATCTCGATGCGGTAGTCGTGCAATGCCTGCAGCATCGACTGCGAATTGCCGATCGTGACGGTCAGGTCGATGCCGGGGTAGCGCTGGTTGTACCGGCGCACCGTATCCATGATGTAGAAGGGGCCGGTCGCGCCGATGCGCAGATTGCCCTCGCGCAGGTCGCTGGCGTCGCGCAGCCGGAAATCGATCTCGGTTTCCTGCTGCACCAACTTTTCCACCATCGGCATCAGGCTGTGGCCCGCGTCCGACAGGCGCATGCCGCGGCCCTGCCGGTGAAAGAGCTCGACGCCGTAACGCGACTCCAGCTGGCGCAGTTGCCCCGTCACCGTGGGTTGGCTGACACCCAGCTGGGCGGCGGCCTTGGTGACGGTGCCGCAGCGAGCCACGGCGTAGAAGGATTTGAGTTCGGCGACAAGCACGATGGTGGGGGCGGGAAAGGGACGCAATGCGCAAGACCGCCAGTACACCAAAATAATTTGATGTTTTTATTACTGCATTTGCGCGAAGTGTCATAAACACTCAATACGCGGCTTCCATACTGCCTTCGTTCCCAGACCGGAGGCACCATGCCCCAACCCAATAACGACCTTTTCCCCGCCGGGCCGCCCCAAGGGGAAAAAGCCCCCCCGGGGGGCAGAGAGCCCCAGCATGGGGCGAAGCGTGGGGGCTTTCTCACTGTCCGAAATCTCGTGAAACGGTTCGGCAGCCATACGGCGCTGGCCGATGTTTCGCTGGATATCCGGGCAGGCGAGCTGGTGTGCCTGCTGGGCCCGTCCGGTTGCGGCAAGACGACCCTGCTGCGGGCCATTGCCGGCCTGGAACGCCAGGACAGCGGCACCATCGTGCTGTCGGGCCGGGATATTTCGCATGCCGAGCCGCAAGAGCGCGACTACGGCATCCTGTTCCAGTCCTATGCGCTGTTTCCCAACCTGACCGTGGCCCAGAACGTGGCGTACGGCCTGAGCGGCAAGCGCGCCCACCGCAAGCACGTCGCCAACCGGGTCGAGGAAATGTTGACCCTGGTGGGCTTGGCCGGTGCCGCGGAAAAATATCCGGGACAGATCTCCGGCGGCCAGCAGCAGCGCGTGGCCCTGGCGCGCGCGCTGGCGCCGTCGCCGTCGCTGCTGCTGCTGGACGAACCCATGTCCGCCCTGGACGCTCGGGTGCGCGAGCACCTGCGCATCGAGCTGCGCGCCTTGCAGAAGCGCCTGTCCATCACGACTTTGATGGTGACGCATGACCAGGAAGAGGCCATGGTGATGGCCGACCGCATCGCCGTCATGAACGGCGGGGTCATCGAACAGTACGGGACGCCGCGCGAACTCTACCGCCAGCCGGAATCGGCCTTCATCGCCGACTTCGTGGGCGAGGCGAACTGGCTGCCGTTCGAACGCATCGATGCCCACCGTGCCCGCGTTGGCCGCCAGGAATTGGCTGTGGACGCGGCGCTGGACGGGCAGTCGGGCAAGCTCTTCGTGCGCCCCGAAGCGGTGCGCGTCAGCATGGCGCGCCCGGAAGAACCCAATTCGATGCTGGCTGACGTGCTGGACGGCGTGTTCCTGGGCCGCGGCTATCGCCTGGCGCTGCGTCTGGAAGGCGTGCCCGGTTCCACCGTGCATTCCATCGTGTCCCCCGAAATCGGAGACGCCCTGCTGGGCCCTCACGCTGCCAGCCGCTGCTGGGTGGAGCTGCCGCGCCATGCGATTCGCGCCTACGCTTGATTCCGCCATGACCGGATCTACCGCCGCCGAAACGGCCGCCTCCGCCCCCGTGCCTGCGGCCCCGGCCGCACCCGCGGTCGTCCTGGGCCGCCGCCCCTTGCCCGCCTGGATCGGCGCGCTGGGGCTGACGGCGGGGCAGGGCGCGCTGGTGTTGTTTCTGGTGCTGTTCCTGGCGTTGCCGCTGGCCGCGATCCTGCTCAAATCCGTCACCGATAGTGACGGCGCCTGGGCCGGCCTGTCGGTCGTGACCGGCATCATCGGCGCGGACGGATTTCTTTCCATGGTCGGGCGCAGCCTGATGGTCGGCATCGTCACGATGCTGCTGGTGGTGCCTTGCGCCTATGGATTCGCCTATGGGCTGACCCGCACGCGCCTGCCGGGCAAGGGCTTGCTGCGCACCATCGCGCTGCTGCCGCTGCTGGCCCCGTCGCTGCTGCCCGGCATTGCGCTCGTCTATCTGCTGGGCAACCAGGGCCTGCTCAAGAGCCTGACGGGGGGCGCCACCATCTACGGCTTCTGGGGCATCGTGGTGGGCGAGGCCTTCTACACCTTCCCGCATGCGCTGATGATCCTGCTGACCGGCCTGACGCTGGCCGATGGCCGCCTGTATGACGCTGCGCGAGCGATGGGCGCCGGTGCATGGCGCACGTTCCTGACCGTGACCCTGCCCGGCACGCGCTATGCCGTGTTCTCGGCCTGCTGCGTGGTGTTCACGCTGACCGTGACCGATTTCGGCGTGCCCAAGGTGGTGGGCGGGGACTACAACGTGCTGGCCATGGAGGCCTATAAGGCCGTGGTCGGCCAGCAGAATTTCCCCAAGGGCGCGGCCATCGGCATCCTGCTGCTGCTGCCCGCCTTGCTGACCTTCGTGCTGGACCGCCGGCTGCGCGCCCGTCAAGGCGCCCAGATGAGCGGCCGGGCTCAGCCTTATGTCTCGGGCGTGAACGTCCGGCGCGATGCCGCCTTCCTGGCGCTTGCCGGCGTAATGGCCGCCTTCCTGCTGGCGATCATCGGCGTGGCGGTCTGGGCGTCGTTCGTGAAGATGTGGCCGTACAACCTGTCCATGTCGCTGCGTTCCTACGATTTCGACAATATGGACGGTGGCGGCTGGCTGGCTTGGCGCAACAGCTTGCAACTGGCGTTCTGCACGGCCGTGATCGGTACGGCGGTCGTGTTCGTCGGCGCCTGGATGATGGAGAAGGTACCGGCGCGCGGCGGCGTGGCGCGCGGCCTGCGCGGCGCGGTGAGCATGTTGGCGTTGATGCCGATGGCGGTGCCGGGACTGGTGTTGGGCCTGGGCTACATCTTCTTCTTCAACAGCCTGATGAATCCGCTGAACGTGTTGTACGGCACGATGCCGCTGCTGATCCTGTGCACGGTCGTCCACTTCTACACCAGCGCGCACCTGACGGCGGCGACCGCGCTCAATGCGCTGGATCCGGAATTCGAAGCCGCGTCGGCGTCGCTGAAAGTGCCGCGCATGACGACGTTCCTGCGGGTGACCTTGCCGATGTGCCTGCCGGCGGCGCTGGACGTTGCCCGCTATCTGTTCGTTTCCGCCATGACGACCGTGTCGGCCGTGGTGTTCCTGTACAGCCCCTCCACGGTGCTGGCGGCCGTCGCCGTGCTGAACATGGACGACGCCGGCTTCATCGGTCCGGCCGCCGCCATGTGCACCGTGATCATGGCCAGTTCCGCCGTCGCGGCCCTGGTGCTGCACCTGGCCAGCCGTGCGTTGGTGGCGCGCAGCCAGGCCTGGCGCCGCCCCGTGGCCTCTTGAACGCTTATTTCTAGGATGACCCTCATGACTGCTGTTTCCCCTTTGCCCGTCCAACTGGAAGCCGTGATCTTCGACTGGGCCGGCACGCTGGTCGACTTCGGATCCTTCGCGCCCACCAAGGTGTTCGTGGATGCGTTCTCGCAATTCGGCATGGACGTGTCGTTGAAAGAGGCCCGCGGCCCGATGGGCATGGGCAAGTGGGATCACATCCGCGCCCTGTGCGACCAGCCCGCCATCGCCAGCCAGTACCAGGCCCAGTTCGGCCGGCTGCCGACCGATGACGACGTGACCGCCATCTATGAACGCTTTTTGCCGATGCAGCTGGAAAAGGTCGCGCAGTATTCGGCGGCTATTCCCGGCGCGGCCGAACTGCTGCGCGCGCTGCGCCAGCACGGCCTGAAGATCGGATCCTGCTCCGGCTATCCGAACAGCGTCATGCGCCGCGTCGTCGAGCGCGCTGCCTCCGAAGGTCTGGAGCCCGATTGCATCGTGGCCAGCGACGACGTGCCGCGCGCACGTCCGGCGCCGGCGATGGCGCTGAAGAACGTTGTGGAGCTGGGCCTGTCGGACGTCGCCGGCTGCATCAAGGTTGACGACACCTCACCCGGCATTGAAGAAGGCCGCCGCGCCGGCATGTGGACGGTGGGGCTGCTGTTGTCCGGCAACGCCGCCGGCTTGACGCTGGACGAATACCTGAGCCTGGACGAAGCGGGGCGCGACAAGGCGCGCGCCGAGGCGACCCGCGAACTCTCGACCGTCGCGCCGCACTACCTGATCGATACGGTGGCCGACCTGCCGGCCGTCGTGACCGATATCGAAGCCCGTCTGGCACGAGGCGAACGGCCCTGAACTAGATCCTGACCGGCCGGCGCCGCCGGCCACATTCCTCTCTTTCACACCGCGTACCGCAGCCGGCAACCGCCGGCAGCGGGGGCGACTCTCACCCTTTTTTTTCCGCTCATCCACGGAGTTCCTCATGAATCGCTACAAGCTGCTTGCACTGGCCGCCGCCCTGACGGGCGTGATGGGCGCCGCCTCCGCCGAGACCACGCTGACGGTCTACACCGCGCTCGAAGCCGACCAGATCAAGGTCTACCAGGCCGCGTTCGAGCGCGCGAATCCCGACATCAAGATCCAGTGGGTCCGTGACTCCACCGGCATCATCGCCGCCAAGCTGCTGGCCGAAAAGAGCAACCCCAAGGCCGACGTCATCTGGGGCCTGGCTGGCACGGCGCTGGGCCTGATGGACAAGGAAGGCATGCTGCAACCCTATGCGCCCAAGGGCCTGGACCAGATCGCCGCCAACATGCGCGACGCCAAGGCCGAGCCGTCGTGGGTCGGCATGGACGGCTACGCCGCCGCCATCTGCTTCAACACCATCGAAGCCGAAAAGCAGAAGCTGCCCAAGCCCACGTCGTGGGAAGACCTGACCAAGCCGGTCTATGCCGGCAAGATCGTCATGCCGAACCCGGCTTCCTCGGGCACGGGCTTCCTGGACGTCAGCGCGTGGCTGCAGATCTTCGGTGAAGAGAAGGGCTGGGCCTACATGGACGCCCTGCACAAGAACATCGGTTCGTACACGCACTCCGGTTCGAAGCCGTGCAACATGGCGGCCGCGGGCGAGTTCCCGATCGGCGTGTCGTTCGACTACCGCGCCGCCAAGCTGAAGGCCGACGGCGCGCCGGTCGAAGCCGTGTTCCCGTCGGAAGGCCTGGGCTGGGAAGTCGAAGCCACCGCCATCATGAAGGGCACGAAGAACCTGGAAGCCGCCCGCAAGCTGGCCGACTTCTCGGCCAGCCGCGAAGCCAACGAGCTGTACAAGGCCAACTTCGCGGTGCTGGCGATCCCGTCCATCGCCACGGTGAACCCCAACCTGCCGGCCGACCTGACCAAGCGCATGATCAAGAACGATTTCGTGTGGGCCGCCACGAACCGCGAACGCATCATCGCCGAATGGACCAAGCGCTACGACGGCAAGTCCGAGCCGAAGAAGAAGTAAGCGTCCGTCAACGCGGCAGCGCGGCTTGCCCCGCGCCGCCGCCCGTCGGGGAAGCGCCGCAGCGCGGAGGCTTCCCCCGCTATTCCTCCAGCAATGTTCCCAAGATGAAAACTTACGACGTAATCGTGGTGGGCGCAGGGATGCTCGGCATCGCGCACGCCTGGGCAGCCGCCAAGCGCGGCTTGTCGGTGGCCGTGATCGAACGCAGCCGCCAGGCGCACGGCGCCACGATCCGCAATTTCGGCCAGGTCATCGTGACCGGCCAGCCGCCCGGCATGATGCTGTCGCATGCGCAGCAGGCCCGGGAGCTGTGGCTGGATCTGGCCGCCAAGGCCGGCTTCCATGTGCGCGCCAATGGCGCCCTGGTGCTGGCCCGCAATGCCGATGAGGCCACCGTGCTCGAGGAGTTTGCGGACACCCGCCTGAAGCAGGAAGGCTATCGCGCCGACCTCCTGTCGGCCCGCGACGTGGCCGGCCTGTACGACGGCCAATTGGCGCACCACTGCATGGGGCTGCGCGGCCATGACGACTTGCAGATCTACTCCCGCGAGGCCTTGCCGGCGATCACGCGCTATCTGGCGGAAGCCCTGGGCGTGACCTTCATCACCGGCACGCTCGCGCGCGCCGTGGAAAACGGCCTGGTCGGCACGACCGCCGGCGATTTCCAGGGCAAGCACGTGTTCGTGTGCCCCGGCCACGACTACCTGACCCTGTTGCCCGAACGCTTCGCGCCGCTGAACCTGGAAATCACCCGGCTGCAGATGCTGCGCGCGGCGTTCGAGACGAACCCCGTTGCGCTGGACCGTCCGTTGCTGACGGGCTTGTCCTGCGTGCACTACGGCGCTTTTTCGGATTTGCCGTCGGCGCAAGTCCTGCGCGACGTGATCCAGGCGCGCACGCCGATGCTGTTGGAAAACGGCATCCACCTGCTGATCAGCCCCACGCCTTATGGCGAACTGATCATCGGGGATTCGCACCGCTATGGCCAGGATGCGTTCCCGTTCAATGACGAGGCGGTCGACAACGCCATGCTGGACCTGGCGTCGCAGGCCCTGGGCGCGCGCTTGCGCGTAGTGGAGCGCTGGCAGGGCGTGTATGGCGCCCACGGTCCGGCGCCGTTCTCGGTGATGCCGGTGGACGCGGCCACGACCGTGGCGGTCATGCACTCCGGCGTCGGCATGACGGTGGGGCTGGCGATCGGCGAACGCACGGTGGCAGGCGCGATCGGGTAGGGGGCGCTTGCGCCGCGCGCAATGAAAAGGGCCTCGCGATCTGCGAGGCCCTTGTTCCGGCTGCGGCAAGCCCTGCGTAGACAGAACCTGCGCTTACACGTCCTGCATGATGCGTCGGTACCACTCGTGGAAGTGCTGCATGCCGTCTTCCATCGGCGACTGGTAGGGGCCGGCCTCGTTCACGCCGCGTAGCATCAGGGCCTTGCGGCCCGCATCCATGCGTTCGGCGATTTCGTCGTCTTCGATGGCCGTTTCCATGTAGGCGGCGCGCTGCGCCTCGACGAATTCGCGCTCGAACGCCGAGATTTCCTCGGGGTAGTAGAACTCGACGACGTTGATTGTTTCCTGCGGGCTCTTCGGATACAGCGTGGACAGCACCAGCACGTGCGGATAGAGCTCGATCATGTGGGTCGGGAAATACGTGACCCACACTGCGCCGAAATCCGGCGCGTCGCCGTCGCGGAACGACAGCAGGCGGTCGTGCCACTGCTTGTAGATGTCCGAACCGGGTTGCGCCAGCGCATTGTGCACGCCGACCTTCTGCAGGCTGTACCAGTCGTTGAATTCCCAGGTCAGGTCGTCGCAGGTGACGAAGCGGCCCAAGCCGGGGTGGAACGGACCGACGTGGTAATCCTCAAGATAGACCTCGATGAAGGTCTTCCAGTTGTAGTTGCACTGATGCACCTCGACATGGTCGAGCACGTAGTCGCCGAAGTTGAACTCGGGACGCGAGAACAGCGGAGCCATGTCGGAGGCCGGATCGCGCGGGCCTTCGAACAGCAGGCCGTGGCAATCGCGCAGCCGGAACTTCTGCAAGTTCATGCAGGGCGTGGTCTCGAACTGCGGCGCGCCCAACAACTCGCCCTGGTTGTTGTACGTCCAGCGGTGCAATGGACAAACGATGTTGCCGCCAGTGGCTTTCAGATTGCCCTGGGAATTGCAGTTGCCGGCCACATTGCCGGCCTCGCCGCCCAGCATCAACGCCTGGCGGTGACGGCAGACATTTGAGATGAGTTCAACGCCTTGCTGGTTGCGAACCAGCACGCGTCCTGCGTTTTCCTGAACCAACGTACGCCAATCCCCGATCTCGGGCACCAATTTCTGATGGCCGACGTATTGCGAGGATTGCTTGAAAATGAGTTCTTGCTCGCGGGCAAAGAGGGCTTCGTCAAAATAAGCACTGACGGGTAGCTGGGTGCGAGCTGGCACGACATGTGCCATCCGACCGATGTCGGTCATGATTCCCTCCGCTCGGATAAAAAAGCCAGGACGGTTTGAGCTCTGCCAAGCGCTTTTGTTTCAAGCCCAGCGATTTTGCGAACTGCTTGTGCAAACGCTTGAGCTCAACAGTCGAGCTTGGCTAAATCCGTGCTGGCGCGAAGAAAAATCGGTGTCTGGCCGATCAAATAAGCCGTGAATTGTACCCCAAGGGATTCCCCTACGCCCGTGAAGATCCGTGAAGCTTGGTGAAGTTATGGAGGGGGATGTTTGGCCAGGTGCGAAACCCGATTAACCCTTCACGGCGTAGGTCTTTCAGACGAGCCGGCGGGTCGCCGGATGGCGCCTGAGCAGCCAGCTGCTGGCTGCCGACAGGCCGAAGACGGCAAGCGTCAGCAGCGGCACCGTCCAGGCATCGCGATCGCCGCCCGTGAATGCGCCGGCGCGGCGCGCCACGTCCAGGAACACCGGGTGGATCAGATACACGCCGAACGTCAGCGGTGCCAGCGCGGCCAGCCGCGGCAACCGGGGCGAGGACACGATCCACTGGAATGCGGCCAGCGACATGAACGGCACGGTCAGGCTGAAGTAGTCGTAGAAGTAGGTGTCCAGCGTGTGGCCGTTGGACATGGCCGTCACGCCCAGCGCGGTGGCGGCGACGCTGGCCGCCAGCATCAGGCCCGGCCGGGGGATGCGCATTTCGCCGTCGAAGATCAGGCGGCCGGCCACGAAGTAGCCCAGATAGGGCAGGAACCAGGTCAGGAAGAAACCGTGCGGCGCGCCCAGCGCACGGCGATACAGCGCGTCCAGGATCGCCACGCCCAGGATGCCCACCACCCAGAGCGACCGGCCGCGGGGCGTGCTGCGGGCATACAGCATGCGGGCCAGCGGGGCGAAGAGGTACAGCCCCACGATCATGTACAGGTACCAGAGGTGGTAATACGGTTCGCCCTGGACGACTTTGCGCGGCCAGAAGGAAAAGTCGACGCGCCCGTCGTCCCACCAGTCCAGCCCCGTGCGCCACGTCAGGTAGAACAGGGTCCAGAACACCAGCGGCGCGCAGATGCGCGCCATGCGACGGCTGTAGAACTTGAGGGCGTCCTGGGGCTTGCCGGGATCCAGCAGCAATGCGCCGCTGACCATGACAAAGACAGGCACGCACCAGCGCGCCGCGGAGTCATACAAGTTGGCGGCCAGCCACGCGCCGCCGCCATAGGCGGCCGGGTCGCTGACGATCAGCGCCGCGCTGTGCAGCAGGACGACTGCCACGGCCGCCAGCCAGCGGGCGGCGTCCAGGCGGGCGTATCGGTCTTCGGTATCAGGCATCCGGGCTCCCGCTGGTGAATCTTCTTCACCTTAGCAGCGGCATGCGCCCGGTTTCTGTATCCAGCGGTTAGGCAAGGCGTAAAAAACCGACAGGACCCGGGTGGGCGCTGTCGGGGGAAAGGGCGACGGGCCGAGTGGCCTGCCGCCGTTTCGCGGGCCGGCAAGACCGCGAACGATTTGTCACTAAACCGTTGGCGCGGAGCCGTGCGCGCTTATTGCAGGACGATGTTGGCCTGCTTGATCAGTTGCGACACGATGGGCTGTTCGGTCTTGATCTGCTTGTCCAATTCGGCCGCCGTGCCTGAACGCGGGTCGATGCCCATGTCCAGCATGCGCTTCTTCACGGCCTCGTCCTGCAGGGTTTCGGTCAGCGCGGCCTGCAACTTCGCCAGGACCGGAGCCGGGGTGCCCTTGGGCGCCACGAAGCTGAACCAGGCGGTCATGTCGAAGGCGGGGTAGCCCTCTTCGGCCAGCGTCTGCAGTTTCGGCAGCGTCGCCAGCCGCGACGGGCTGGTGATGGCGAAGACCTTGACCTTGCCTGCGTCTGCCTGCGGCATGCCGGTGGCGACCATGTCGAAGAACAGGTCGACGTCGCCGCTGATCAGGGCGGGCAGGGCCTGGGTCGCGCCCTTGAAGGGCACGTGCAGGATGTCGATGCCGGCGCGTTCCTTGAACAGTTCGCCGGCCAGGTGCGACGACGTGCCGGGCCCGAAGGTCGCGAACGTCAGCTTGCCCGGGTTCTGCTTGGCGTAGGCCACGACGTCCTGCGTACTGTTGAAAGGCCGCTTGGGGCTGGACAGCAGCACCAGCGGGCCGACGCCCACCATGCCGATTGGCGAGAAACTGTCCGGGTCGTAAGGCAGTTCCTTGTACAGATAGCGGTTCGTCACCAGCGTGGAGTTCGTGGCCATCAGGATGGTGTAGCCGTCGGGCTGTTCCCGCGAGACGAACGCCGCCCCGATGGACGTGCCGGCGCCCGCCTTGTTCTCCACGATCATGGGCTGGCCCAGCGTCTTGGCCATGCGTTCGGCCAGGATGCGGGTCAGCACATCGGTGGCGCCGCCGGCCGGGAAGGGCGAGACGACTTTAATCGGCCGGGCCGGATACGTGTCGGCCTGCGCGCCCAGTGCGGCGGCGCTAAGCAATACGGTGGCCAACAGTTTGATGCTCGTGCGAATCATGTTTTCCCCTTGGAATCGCGTGCGTGAGTGGATCGCCGGGCTTGGCTTGACCGGGCCGCGCTGCGGGAAGCATCGCGGGGGCTTGCCAAGTCTCCTTGGATCATTTAAATTCCGTTATATGGAATTTAGTTTTGTTATTCGAAATAAACTATAAAAACGAAGCGAATAGAAATGCAATCTTTTTCTGACACCAAGCGCGTCATCCACGCCGCCACCAAGCCCGACGAGACGCTGGAACTCAGCCAGCCGGCGCGGCGCAAACGCACGGCCGGCGTGGGCGAGGGGGCCAATTCGCCCGACTTCATCACCGCGCTGGCGCGGGGGCTGGACGTGCTGCGGTGTTTTCGCCACGGCGTGACCGCGTTGGGCAATCTGGACCTGGCGCGCCTGACCGGCCTGCCCAAGCCCACCATCAGCCGCATCACCTACACGCTGACCGAGCTGGGCTACCTGCGCTATCACCCCGATACCGGCAAGTATTCGCCCGGCTATGGCGTGCTGGCGCTGGGCTTTGGCCTGCTGGCAGGCCTGGAGGTACGCGAACTGGCCAAGGCCTCGATGACCGAATTGGCTCGGGACACCGGCGGCGCGGTTGCGCTCGGCGCTTTTGATGGCGATGCGATGACCTATGTCGAGGCCATCCACGGGTCCTCCGCGCTGTACTTGCGGCTGCCCGTCGGCTATCGCGCCAGCCTGGACAGCGCGATGGGTCGGGCGTATCTGGCCAGCCTGCCTGCCAGCGCGTGCGACGAGGTGATGGCGCGCCTGGGGGCCGCCGCACCCCCTGTCGACGCCATTGCCCGCGCCCGCCAGGAACTGCAGGAATCGGGCTGCTGCTTCGCCATTGGCGAGTGGCAGTCGGGCATCAATGCCGTCGCCGTGCCGTTCACGTCCATCACGGGTGAAGGCGTCTTCGTGATGAGCTGCGGCGGCCCCGCCAGCCTGTTGCCGGAACCGGACTTGCGCACGCGCGTGGGGCCCGCGCTGCGCGCGGCGATCGCGGGTCTTGCGGGGGCGTCGGCCTGATCGTCCGGGCGCAGGCGGGCCCGGCGTGGCTATCTCGTACAATTCAGAGATTGATCCACCCCTAGCGCCCTCGGAGACCCGTTTGGCCAAACCCACACCAGCCGATCCGCAGATCGACGACCGTCCCTTGCCCCAGGATTTCGAAACGGCCCTGGCCGAATTGGAGTCATTGGTTGCGGCCATGGAAGACGGCTCGTTGCCGCTTGAGCAATCGCTGGCCGCCTACCGGCGCGGCGTTGCGCTCACCCGGGTCTGCCAGGACCGCTTGGCGCAGGCCGAACAGCAGGTCAAAGTCCTGGAAGGCGACTTGCTGCGTCCGCTGGACCCGGCGGCGCTGGATGACGAATAAGAACCCGATGAAGCAAACTCAACTCGCTTTCCCGGAGTGGCTGCAGGGCCGTGTGCGGCACGTCGAAGACGTCCTCGACGACCTGATGCCCCCCGCGGATGTGCTGCCTGTCCGTCTCCACGAAGCCATGCGCTACGCCGTCCTGGGCGGCGGCAAGCGCGTGCGCGCCGCGATGGTCTACGCCGCCGGGCAAGCGTGCCCGGTCAGCGGCAGTGTGCTGGCCATCGAAGCGTCGCTGGACCGCGCCGCCGCGGCGGTGGAATTGATCCACGCGTATTCGCTGGTGCATGACGACCTGCCTTGCATGGACGACGATACGCTGCGCCGCGGCCAGCCCACGACGCACGTGAAGTTCGACGAAGCCACCGCCATGCTGGCGGGCGACGCCTTGCAGCCGCTGGCCTTCGATCTGCTGGCCTCGATGCCGATCGCGCCTGCGCTGATCGTGCAGGCCACGCAATCGCTGGCGCGCGCCGCCGGCAGCCAGGGCATGGCGGGCGGCCAGGCCATCGACCTGCTCAGCGTTGGCCGTTCGCTGTCGCGCGACGACCTCCAGACCATGCACAGCATGAAGACCGGCGCCATGCTGGCCTGCAGCGTTGCGCTGGGCGGCATCGTCGCGGGCGCCAGCTCGGCGTCGCGCCAGGCGCTGGATGCCTACGCGCAAGCAATGGGACTGGCGTTCCAGGTCGTGGACGATATCCTTGACGTGACCGCCGACACGGCCAGCCTGGGCAAGACCCCCGGCAAGGACGCGGCGGAGAACAAGCCGACGTACGTGTCGCTCCTGGGCCTGTCCGAGGCGCGCGCGTTCGCCGACGAATTGCGTGAAGCCGCGCTGGCGGCGCTGGCGCCTCTGGGCGATGCTGGCGGACGCTTGGCGCAACTGGCCGACTTCATCGTCCTTCGAGACCGCTGATCCGTGACTAGCCCGGCTTGAATCCATGCCGGGTCAACGAACCCCATAAAAGCATGACGACTGATTTGTTGGACCGCATTCAATCCCCGGCAGACCTCAAGCGCCTGGATCGTCGCGAGCTGAAGAAGCTTGCGGACGAACTGCGCGGCTTCGTGCTGGAGTCGGTATCCAAAACGGGCGGGCACTTGTCGTCCAACCTGGGCACGGTCGAGCTCACGCTGGCGCTGCATCAGGTGTTCGACACCCCGCATGACCGCATCGTCTGGGACGTGGGCCACCAGTCCTACCCGCACAAGATCCTGACGGGCCGCCGCGCCGGCATGGCACGGCTGCGCCAGGAAGGCGGGATTTCGGGCTTTCCCAAGCGCAGCGAATCCGAATACGACGCCTTCGGCACCGCGCATTCGTCGACCTCCATCTCGGCCGCGCTGGGCATGGCGGTGGCCTCGCGTAACGCCGGCGTACAGCGCCAGCATATCGCCGTCATTGGTGACGGCGCCATGTCGGCCGGCATGGCGTTCGAGGCCATGAACAATGCGGGCGTCACGCCCAACATCAACCTGCTGGTGATCCTGAACGACAACGACATGTCGATCTCGCCGCCGGTGGGGGCGCTGAACCGCTACCTGGCGCGCCTGATGTCGGGCCGCTTCTACGCTGCGGCCAAGAATGTGGGCCGCGCCGTCCTGCAGCACGTGCCGCCGGTGCTTGAGCTGGCACGTCGTTTCGAAGAACACGCCAAGGGCATGGTCACGCCGGCCACGCTGTTCGAGGAGTTCGGCTTCAACTACGTCGGCCCCATCGACGGCCACGACCTGGACGCCCTGGTGCCCACCCTGCAGAACTTGAAGGCCCTGCAAGGCCTGCAGTTCCTGCATGTGGTGACCAAGAAGGGGCAGGGCTACAAGCTGGCCGAGGCCGATCCGGTGCTCTATCACGGCCCGGGCAAGTTCGACCCCGCCGTGGGCATCCAGCAATCCAAGGCGCCGGGCAAGCGCACCTTCACGCAGGTGTTCGGTCATTGGCTGTGCGACATGGCCGAGCAGGATTCGCGCCTGGTCGCGGTCACCCCCGCCATGCGCGAAGGCAGCGGGCTGGTGGAGTTCGAAAAGCGCTTCCCGCTGCGGTATTTCGACGTGGGCATCGCCGAACAGCATGCCGTGACGTTCGCCGCCGGCATCGCCTGCGAAGGGCAAAAGCCCGTCGTCGCCATCTATTCGACCTTCATGCAGCGCGGCTACGACCAGTTCATTCATGACGTGGCCCTGCAGAACCTGGACGTGACCTTCGCGCTGGACCGTGCAGGCATCGTGGGCGCCGACGGCGCCACCCATGCCGGCAATTACGACACCGCCTTCCTGCGCTGCGTGCCGAACATGGTGGTGGCCACGCCGTCCGACGAAAGCGAAACTCGCCTGTTGCTGTCCACCTGTTATCAGTACCCGGGCCCGGCATCCGTGCGCTATCCGCGCGGCGCGGGTTGCGGCGCCGCGGAAGGTGCTGGCCTGGATACCGTCGACGTGGGCCGCGGCGTGGTCCGCCGCGAAGGCAAGAAGATCGCCATCCTGGGGTTCGGCACCCTGGTGCCGGCCGCGCTGGCCGCCGCCGACAAGCTGGACGCCACCGTGGCTGACATGCGCTTCGTCAAGCCGATCGACCGTGAACTGATCCTGGATCTGGCGGCCCGGCACGATGCGCTGGTCACGCTGGAAGACGCGTCCATCATGGGTGGCGCAGGCAGCGCCGTGCTGGAAACGCTGAGCGCCGCCGGGGTGCAGATTCCCGTGCTGCAGCTGGGGCTGCCGGACGCCTTCATCGACCATGGCGACCAGTCGGCATTGTTGGCCGGCATCGGCCTGGATGCCGCCGGCATCGAGCGGTCGATCCGCGCCCGCTACGCCGATCTGCTCGCTTGATTGGTTGCGGGGTGCCGGGCGAAGGCGCCGCTTTTGCCCGGAATATGAAACACACTGTTCTGGCCCCGCTAACCTACGGATAGAAGGGTTTTCCCTGGCGGTTGCCAGGGTTTGGGCGATAATGGCCCTCTCTCAAAGTTTCCTAGGCCGTGCGCGAGCGACTGATTGCCTAGACAGGTAAGCTGAAATGAATTCTCCGATCGACCCCGCCATCGTGATGCCCGACGTCCAGAGTTCGGCGGATACCCGGCACATCCCGATTCAACGCGTGGGCATCCGTGGCGTGCGCCACCCCATGCTGATTGAAAGCGGTGATGGCTCGGCCCAAGGCACCGTCGCCAACTGGACGCTGACCGTGGCGCTGCCGCCCGAAGAAAAGGGGACGCACATGTCCCGCTTCGTGGCGCTGCTGGAAAAGTACCGCAGCACCCCCATGACGCCGACGCTGTTTCGCGCCATGGCTGCCGACATGCTGCCGCTGCTGCATGCCGAACGCGGCGACATTACCGCCGCGTTCCCGTACTTCATCAACAAGTCGGCCCCGATTTCCGGCGTGCAAAGTCTGCTGGACTACGAAGTCCAGTGGATTGCCCGCGCCCAGGGCGACGGCGTGGAATTCGAACTGGTCGTGCAGGTGCCCGTCACCAGCCTCTGTCCGTGTTCGAAGGCCATCTCGGAATACGGCGCGCACAACCAGCGCTCGCATGTCACCGTTTCGGCCATCCTGAGCGACGACATCAGCATGGACGGCGTCATCCGCCTGATCGAAGAAGAAGGCTCGTGCGAACTCTGGGGCCTGCTCAAGCGCCCGGACGAAAAGTACGTGACCGAACGCGCCTACGACAACCCGAAGTTCGTCGAAGACCTGGTGCGCGACGTGGCTGCCCGCTTGAATGCGCACCCCGGTATCGCGCGCTATCGCGTCGAAGCCGAAAACTTCGAATCGATCCACAACCACTCGGCCTACGCCGTCGTGGAAGGTTGAACGTTCCGTGAGCCATCCGGCGGCCAGCGACTGGCCGCTTATCGCGGGGCTGCAAGAGTGGGAATCGCGGCTGGCCAATCATCTGGCCGGCCGCGGCCGTTTTGGCGTCGCGCTCTACGAGTTCTTCCGCTTTGGCGTGAAACAGGCCTGGGCGTGCCTGTTCGGCGGCTTGATGTGCGCACTGCTGCTGGGCACGCACTGGTGGTATCCCAAGGATGCCGCTCTGGCCCGCTACGATTTCCTGACCTTGGCCGCGCTGGGCATCCAGGCCCTGCTGCTGGCGCTGCGCATGGAAACCTGGAGCGAGGCCCGCGTGATCCTGATGTTCCACGTGGTGGGCACCGGCATGGAGCTCTTCAAGACGGCGGCGGGATCCTGGATCTACCCCGAGGCCAGCGTGCTGCGCATCGGCGGCGTGCCGCTATTCACGGGCTTCATGTATGCGGCGGTCGGCAGCTACCTGGCCCGGGTGTGGCGCCTGTTCGATTTCCGTTTCCGCGCCCATCCCCCGTTGGCGGCCACCGTGGCGCTGTCGGTGCTGATCTACGTGAATTTCTTCGCGCACCACTTCATCTTCGATTTCCGATGGGCGCTGTTCGCGGGCACCGCGATATTGTTCGCGCGGACCTGGGTGTATTTCCGGATCTGGCGGGTCTATCGCCGCATGCCGCTGCTGCTGGGTTTCGTGCTGGTGGCCTTGTTCATCTGGTTCGCCGAAAACATCGGCACCTTCGCCAACGCCTGGCGCTACCCGAACCAGTCGCACGTCTGGCAATGGGTGTCGATCGCCAAGCTGGGCTCGTGGTTCCTGTTGATGATCATCAGCTATGTGATGGTCAGTGTCGTCAACCGGCCGCAGGAAATCGGTGTTGCCGATCTGCCGCAACCGGCAGGCAAGGGTGCCGAAAATAGCCCGTCCCTTATTTCCTGATCTTGCTCTGGCTTGCGTCAGGCAGCCCGATCGGTGATAATCGAGGGCTTTCTTGCTCGACCGCCCATGGTTTTTGGGTAGCGGGCTGCCCCTTGCGGGCCGACGTCTTAACGTGCTGAAACCCTGAAACGGAGCGATCCGTAGCGGTGGTACGGCGCGACACCCATGATGGAAAGCGCGGGTGCGGGACGGTTGGCCAGCGAGACATCCTCAAGGAGTTTTACTCATGCGTCACTACGAAGTAGTGTTTATCGTTCACCCCGACCAAAGCGAGCAAGTGCCCGCCATGGTCGAACGTTACCAAGCGCTGGTCACGGGCCAAGGCGGCTCGGTTCACCGCCTGGAAGACTGGGGTCGCCGTCAACTGGCCTACCCGATCCAGAAGCTCGTCAAGGCTCACTACGTTTGCCTGAACATCGAGTGCGGCCAAGCCACGCTGGATGAGCTGGAACACTCGTTCCGCTACAACGACGCCGTTCTGCGCCACCTGGTCATCAAGACCAAGAAGGCTCAGTCCACGCCCTCGATCATGATGAAGTCGGTTGAGCGCGAAGAAGCCCGTAAGGCTTCGGCTGAAGCAGCGCCGGCTCAGGCCGAGTAAGCAGGGCTCACGCAGAGCTCACTCGTGAAGTCCCCTCGGTGCCTGGCAGGATGAATAAGCTGGAACTCAGCGCCCGCGTTCTTGAATGCGAGCCTTTGCGCCACACTCCCGCCGGACTGCCAGCGCTGGAAATGCTGCTGGCACACGAATCGGAAGTCATTGAAGCCGGCCTTCCGCGCCGCGTTGAATTGACGATTACCGCCGTGGCACTGGGCGATCTGGCGTTGCTGTTGAAGAACACCGCGTTAGGGTCCGAATTGCTGGTGCAGGGGTTTTTGGCTCCCGCCCGCAAGGACTCGGTGAAGATCAAGCTGCATTTGCAGCAGGCACGCAAGATCAGCGGCAGCGCAGGACGCGATCCGCAGGTGGCTTGAAGGGATTGAGCAAAAGGTGCGAGAGCGCCTTCTGAATACGGATAGGTTATGGGAAGTTTGGCCCGGTTATCGATAACCACCAAGCCCCCTCAAACATAGAGGCACATATCATGGCTTTCTTCGGAAAACGCAAAGAAAAACGCAAATTCACGCAGCAGAACCCGCTCTTCAAGCGTCGTAAGTTCTGCCGCTTCACCGCAGCCGGCGTCGAAGAGATCGACTACAAGGATCTGGACACCCTGCGCGACTTCGTGCAAGAAAACGGCAAGATCATCCCGGCTCGTCTGACCGGCACCAAGGCAATCTACCAGCGTCAGCTGGACACCGCCATCAAGCGCGCGCGCTTCCTGGCCCTGTTGCCTTACACCGACAACCACAACTAATCCGGGGCACTGAAATGCAAGTTATTCTGCTCGAAAAAGTCGTCAACCTGGGTAACCTGGGTGAAGTCGTTCGCGTGCGTGATGGTTACGCCCGCAACTTCCTGATTCCCCAGCGCAAGGCTCGTCGTGCAACCGACGCCGCGCTGAAGGAATTCGAAGCTCGCCGCGCCGAGCTGGAAAAGGTCCAGGCTGAAAAGCTGGCCGCTGCCCAAGCTCTGGGCGAGCGCGTCTCCGGCTTCCAGCTGAAGATCGCTCAGAAGGCTGGTGTTGACGGCCGTCTGTTCGGCTCGGTCACCAACGCCGACATCGCTGAAGCGCTGAAGAAGGCCGGTTTCGAAGGCATTGAAAAGGCGCAAGTGCGTCTGCCCAATGGCCAGCTGAAGTCGATCGGCGAGTTCCCGATCCAGGTCGCCCTGCACGCCGACGTTCTCGTCGACGTCACGGTTCTGGTTGAAGGCGAACTGTCCTAAGCCGGTACCCGCAGTACAAAGAAGCCGGCCCGCGCGCCGGCTTTTTTTCTTTTTGCCCCGCCGTCATTGCGTGTAGCCTTTCGGGCATTGCGCAAGAAGCGCGCCATTGTTTTGTACCGAGGACCCCTTGACTCAGCCGCCCGTTCATCACAACGCGCCGCCCGGCCTGCGCGCCTGGCTCGACAGCGTGGATGCCTCGCGTGAACCCTCCGTGCGGGACGTGACGATCGATGGCGTACGCTGCATCATCAAGCGCCGCCGCCCGAGCTTTGGCCGCGGCGTCGCCTATGCGCTGCGCTACGTCCGGGCCTTTCTGCTGGGCGTAGGCTGCAAGCTGTTCCTGGGCGAATTTCCGCGCCCCGGCGTGCTGCTGCGCAACGGCCTGACACACGAGGCCCAGCGCCTGGCGATGCTGTTGCAGGCCGGTTGCCGGGTGCCCGAAGTGTGGTGGCAAGAGCAAGGCCTGCTGGTCCTGGAGTACGTGGGCGAAGACCTGGCCGACCTGATCCGCAACGAGGATTCCACCTCGCAGCTGTGGCTTACCCGCGCGGCTGCCACCGACCTGGCGGCGTTCCACGCCCGCGGCATGTGGCATGGCGGCGCGCAGATCCGCAACGTCACGCTGCGCGACGGCGAATTGTGGCGCATTGATTTCGAAGAGAACATCGGGTCCACGTTGTCGCGGCCGCTGGCCCAGGCGTACGATCTGTTCCAGATGCTGGCCTCGCTGGTGTCTTTGCGTAAGTTGCCCGACGATGTGGCCCTGGCCCTGGGTAAACTGGCGCTTGACGTCTACCTCGAGAGCAACCCCGACCCCGAGGTCAAAGCCCGCCTGACGCGCCTGGCGCGCGTCCTGTGCGGCGTCGCGACGCCCTTGCGGCCCCTGTTGCGCCGTTTACCGTCGCGCGACATCCAAGGCTTTTTCCGCGCTGCCGATATCTTGCAGCCGTTACTATTGAAGTTATGAACACACCTGCCGATCCCCAGCTTGAATACCTGCGCGTTCCTCCCCATTCCATTGAGGCGGAGCAGTCGGTTCTGGGCGGCCTGCTGCTGGACAACACCGCGTGGGACCGCATCGCCGACGTGCTGGTCGAAGAAGACTTCTACCGCCACGACCACCGGCTGATCTGGCACCACATTGCCAGGCTCATCGGGCTGGCGCGTCCCGCCGACGTCATCACGGTCAATGAATCGTTGATCAGCGCCGGCAAGGCCGAAGATTCCGGCGGCCTGGCGTATTTGAACGCGCTGGCGCACAACACGCCGTCGGCCGCGAACATCCGCCGCTACGCGGAAATCGTGCGCGAGCGCGCCATGTTGCGCAAGCTGGTGTCGATCGCCGACGAGATCTCTTCGGCAGCGTTG
Organism: Achromobacter sp. 18P8.1.1; assembly: GCF_057799415.1. Lineage (NCBI taxonomy): Bacteria > Pseudomonadati > Pseudomonadota > Betaproteobacteria > Burkholderiales > Alcaligenaceae > Achromobacter > Achromobacter sp. 18P8.1.1. The sequence continues at coordinate 46,189 of NZ_JBYOKH010000030.1, forward strand.
AATCCGCAGGGCAAGGAAGCGCGCCAACTGCTGGACGAAGCGGAATCCAAGGTGTTCAAGATCGCCCAGGAAGGCTCGCGCGGCGCCGCGGGCTTCCAGGAGATCCAACCGCTGTTGACGCAGGTCGTCGAGCGCATCGACGAGCTCTACCACCGCGAAGGCAGTTCGGACGTCACCGGCGTGCCCACGGGCTTCACCGACCTCGACAAGATGACCTCCGGCATGCAGGGCGGCGACCTCATCATCGTGGCCGGCCGCCCGTCCATGGGCAAGACCTCGTTCTCGATGAACATCGGCGAACACGTGGCCATCGAGCAAGGCCTGCCTGTTGCCGTGTTCTCGATGGAAATGGGCGCGGTGCAGCTGGCGATGCGTATGCTGGGTTCGGTCGGCCTGCTGGACCAGCACCGCATGCGTACCGGCAAGCTCATCGCCGACGACTGGCCCCGCGTGACGCACGCGGTGCAGCTCATGCAGGACGCGCAGGTCTACATCGACGAGACGCCGGCGTTGAGCCCGATGGAAGTGCGCGCGCGCACGCGCCGCCTGGCCCGCCAATGCGGCCAGCTGGGCCTGATCATCATCGACTACCTGCAACTGATGTCGGGCAACGGCTCCGGTGAAAACCGGGCGACCGAAGTGTCGGAAATCAGCCGCTCGCTCAAGGGCCTGGCCAAGGAACTGAACTGCCCGCTGATCGCGTTGTCGCAGTTGAACCGAAGCCTGGAACAGCGCCCCAACAAGCGCCCCGTGATGAGCGATCTGCGCGAATCCGGCGCTATCGAACAGGACGCGGACGTGATCCTGTTCATCTACCGCGACGAGGTCTACAACCCCGATTCGCCGGACAAGGGCACGGCCGAGATCATCATCGGCAAGCAGCGTAACGGGCCGATCGGCACGGTGCGACTGACCTTCCAGGGCTCCAGCACGCGCTTCCTGAACTTCTCGGGCGCGCAGCCTCGCGACATGTACTGACGCGCCGACGGCGCCCCAAAAAAAACCGCGCTACGGCGCGGTTTTTTTATGCTGCGGCAAGGCTTCAGCCGTCGGCTTCCGGACGTTTGCCGTAGCGGGCGGCCAGGACGCCGCACACCATCAACTGGATCTGGTGGAACAGCATCAGGGGCAGCACGATGGCGCCGACCGCATGGCCGGCGAACAGTACCTGCGCCATCGGGATGCCGCTGGCCAGGCTCTTTTTCGACCCGCAGAAGAGCAGGGTGATGCGGTCTTCCACATTGAAGCCCAGCAGCTTGCCGGCCACTGCCGACAGGCCCAGCGCCAGCGCCAGGATCACGGCGCAGCACACCACCAGGCCGACGAGCGCGGGGATGGGCGTGGTGCTCCACAGGCCTTCATTGATGGCCTCGGAGAACGCCGTGTAGACGACCAGCAGGATCGAGCCCTGGTCGACGAACTTCAGCATCGCCTTGCGCTTGTGCACCCAGGCGCCGATCCAGCGGCGGGCGAACTGGCCCAGCACGAAGGGCAGCAGCAGTTGCAGCATGATCTTGCCGACCGCGTCGAACGAGATCGGCGCGCTGCCGGCGTTGGCCACGACCGTGCCCACCAGCAGCGGGGTCAGGAAGATGCCCAGCAGGCTGGAGGCCGACGCGCTGCACACGGCGGCGGGCACGTTGCCGCGCGCCATGGACGTGAACGCGATGGCGGACTGCACCGTGGCCGGCAGGCAGCACAGGAACAGGATGCCCAGGTACAGCTCGGGCGTCACCAGCGGTTCCAGCACCGGCTTGAGGGCCAGCCCCAACAGGGGAAACATCAGGAACGTGGCCGAGAAGATCGTCAGGTGCAGCTTCCAGTGCGTCAGGCCGGCGATGATGGCCTCGCGGGACAGGCGCGCCCCGTGCAGGAAGAACAGGAGGCCGACGGCGATGTTGGTGATCCAGCCGAATATCACGACGCCTTGACCGTGCGCGGGCACGATGCTGGCGATGATGACGGTGCAGATCAGGTAGAGGGTGAAGCGGTCGGGCAGAAGGCGGGCAAGGCGTGACATGGAGGGGTAAAGGGCAAGTCGGAAAAGCGGCGGCGCGCGAAGGGGCGCCGGAAACGGGGCGTATTGTAGTCCCGTGTCCGCTCAGGCCCTAGGGCCGCTTGCCATTGAACGGTGCCTAGCCCGGGTCCTGGGGCGTCATGGCCAGCGCCAGATCGAAAGCGGCGACCAGCGAAGCCTGGTCGGCCACGCCGCGGCCGGCGATGTCGAAAGCGGTGCCGTGGTCGACGCTGGTGCGCACGAAAGGCAGGCCCACCGTGACGTTCACGCCATGGTCCAGCCCCAGGTACTTGACCGGGATCAGGCCTTGGTCGTGGTATTGCGCCACGACGATGTCGAATTCGCCGCGGCGGGCGCGCATGAAGATGGTGTCGCCGGGCCACGGGCCGCTGGCGTCGATGCCTTCGGCGCGCGCGCGGGCGATGGCGGGTTCGATGATGTCGATGTCTTCACGGCCGAACTTGCCGCCTTCGCCGGCATGCGGGTTCAGGCCTGCCACCGCCACCCGGGGCTTTTCGATACCCATCTGCCGGCAGGCGCGGTCGGCCAGCCGCATGGCGGTCAGTTCAGCTTCCGGCGTAATGCGGGCGATGACGTCCGCCAGCGCCACGTGGATGGTGACCAGCAGCACGCGCAGTTCGTCGTTGGCCAACATCATGGCGAAGTCCTGCGTGGCCGAACGCTCGGCCAGGATCTCGGTATGGCCGGGGTAGTCGATGCCCGCCTCGTGCATGGACTTCTTGTTCAGCGGCGCCGTGACGATCGCCCGGATACGGCCGGCCTGCGCGTCGTCGATGGCGGCGCACACGTAGTCATAGGCGCCCCGTCCGGCGGCGGCGCTGATCTGCCCGACAGGCAGGTCGGCGGGCAGCGCCGGGCTACAGGCGATGACGTTGATGCGGCCCGCATCCAACTGGGCCTCGCCCACGTCGGGCACTTCAACGATGTCCAGGCGTGCGCCCAGTTGGGCTGCGGCGCGGCGCAACGCACCGGTGTCGCCATACACGACGCAAGGCGCGTTCAGGCCTTGCGCATAGGCTTTGACGACGATTTCGGGGCCGATGCCGGCGGCATCGCCCATGGTGATTCCCACGGGCAGGAGAGCGTTCACGATGCTTTGTCTTTAGGAGGATCGATGACGCCGCATTCGAACGTGACCGTCGCACGCTTGGAGCCCAGGCCCGTCGCATGGTTGGACGTCACCTTCGGCTTCTGCAGCTTGCGGCCGATGGATTGGCAATACTGGTCGGCGCGTTGCAGCGTCTGGTTCTTCAGTTCAACCCAGGTCAGCAGCTGCGTGCCCGAACTGTACGTGACGCTGTACGTGTTCTTGTCGACGGACGTGACCTCGCTCATGCTGGAGCAGGCAGCAAGCAAGGTTAGCAGGGCGGCGGCGGGGGCAAGGCGTGCAAGCATGGGTCGTCCAGGAATCTCGTTATCCGCCATTACAACACCATGTCGGGCCGCGAGAAAAGGCGGGGGCACGAGGCCGGCGGTTCAGGGCGCGGCGACGGCGCTGCGGCGGTCCACTTTACGGCTCAGGACGATCGACGTCTGGGTCTGTTTGACGCCATCGATCAGGCCGATGCGGTCCAGCAGTTCGTCCAGCTGCTCGTGGGTTTCGCAACGCAGGAAGATCAGATAGTCGTACGGGCCGCTGACGGAAGACACTTCCTCCACTTCCGGCATGCGCTCCAGTTCACGGATGACGGCGGCGGGCGTCTTGGGCAACACGCTGATGAAACAGTACGCGCGCACGGCCGCTTCTTCCAGCAGGCGGCCCAGGCGCACGCCATAGCCCGAGACGATGTGCTCGCGTTCCAGCCGGGCGATGCGGGCCACTACCGTGGTGCGGGCCAGCCCCAGCTTGCGCGCCAGGATGGCCGCGGGTTCGCGCGCGTTGGCGGAAAGCAGGCTGAGCAGTTGCCGGTCGATGGCGTCGAGTCGTTCGTTCATGCGGTGGGCGCGGGGCGGGAAGGAGAGTGCCGACGGTACAGGCGGCGGCCTGCCCGCGTCAATGCGCGTGGACAGGCGCCAGGGCGGGGCGTGCGGCCTAGCCGTCGGATTCCGGCGGTATCCCGCCATGATAGATGCGGCCGTCGAACTCGAAGCGGGTGATCGTTTTATGCGCGGCGTCGAAGATGCGGTCGCGGCTGGCGGCGTCCAGCCCGTCGTGATCGGCAAAGCGGAAGCGGCACAGGTCGATGTCGCTGTCGTAGAACACGGTGTGCACGAAGCGGCTGACGTCGGACTCGTGGGCGAAATGCGCGAACTCGCGCAGCTGTTCCATTTCGTGGAAGGCGCCGTTGCGGCTGACGAGCAGCATGCCGAATTTGCGCTCCTCGTCGGGCTCGGGGTCCGGTGCGGGCGGCGCCTCGCCGGCCAGCGGGTCTTCGTAGTCGAAATGGGCGCCGGCCTCGCGCATGGCGGCCAGCACCTTCTGCCATTCCCGCTCGTCCAGGGTTAGGCGGGCCATCATATAGAACAGACGCTGCCGGCCCAGTTGGCGGGGCTCGGGGCCGCCGGCGTAGCTGGGCCACGGGGTGGCCGCGTCCAGTCCGGCTAGTTCCGCCATGCGTGCGTCGCTGTAGCCCAGGCGGTCCTGCAGTCGTTGCAGGGACTGGGCGTCCGGGGGGGCGTAATGCTGGATCGTCTTCATGAGCGCGCTCCGGTGGCCCGGGGCGCCGTGGATAGGGCCGGGGGCGTGCGCCGCGATGCCCTTGCGGCTACGCTTGATGCTAGCGCGGTGCGTGGCGCTTGCCTAGCGCCGGCTGGCCGGCGGGCGCCATGCTAGGATTTGCGCCGATTATCAATGCCAGGAGGCTTACACATGGACATTCAGGAACAAATCGCCGTCATCGTGCACACCATTTCGCATCAGGGCGGCCGCATCGATGCGCTGAATTCGACCTTGCTGTCGATGCTGCATCTGGTCAAGGCGTCGCCGGGCCTGCGCGAAGCGATCGAGGCGCAGCTGGAGCAGAACTATTCCAGCCTGCTGGCCCGCTCCGAGAATCCGCAGTACGTGGCGGGTTTCGAAAGCGTGCGCGACATGATCACCACCGCATTGAAGTAGGGCGGCGCAGGCACGAAGTTACCCACAGCTTCTGTGGACAAGCCTTGGGATAGTGCGGGCATAGATCTGTAATTTCCTTTAATTACAAGGGCTTGGCAGGGGCGGTCAAAGGTGGCTCCTTTTGCGCTTTCCGGGCGCTTGTTTCAATGTCCTACGCGGGACGCCGCAAGCCGGGTAATATGCGGCCCCATGCGGAATCAGTATCGATTGGAACACCGGGGTCCGGCCATGTTGGCCCGTGTCTCGGAAGCGGCAAAGCTGGCGGCGTTCGACCCCGGCAAACTTACTCCCGAAGCGCGCCAGAGCTGGGAGCGCATGGGGCATGGCTTCAAGGCCTGGCACGACTTCGACCAGCGCCATCCCATCCTGCGCCGCCTGGCGCTGTTGCCGCTGATTGGCGGCTGGTACCGCAAGGCACGGCGGCGGCACGTGCTGCATGCCAGCGGCCGCGTCGTCTGTTGACGGCGGTTTAGCGTCGTCGCCTGGCGATCAGGTGATACGCCAGCCAGATCACCGCGCCGATCACGGCGGCCACCGCCAACTTGGTTTCCACGCCGTGCAGGCGTCCCAGCAGGGATTCGATGGTTTGCCCGAAGGCGTAGCCCAGCAGGCTGAAACACACCGCCCAGATCGCCGCCGCAATCGCGTTCAGTACAAAAAAGCGCAGCGGCGGCACGCGCGACATGCCCAATGCCACCGGGCCCACGGTACGCAGGCCATACAGGAACCGCAGGCTCAGGATGAAGCCATGCGGGTAGCGGTCGACCAGGGCCAGGGCGCGTTCGAAGGCGGGCTTTTCGCGAATGCGCCGCACCAGCCGGTGGTCGCGATAACGTCGGCCCAGAAAGAACAGCAACTGGTCGGCCACGAAGGAACCGGCGAAGGCGCACAGCATCACGTAGGGCAGATGCAGCAGATGCTGGTGCGCCAGGAAACCGGCGAACACCACCACGCTTTCGCCTTCCAGGAACGTGCCGCCCAGCACGGCCCATAGGCCGTAGTCGACGATGAACTGGTGCAGTGCCGGATTCATCCCGCGCGCTCGCCGACGATGCGTGCCAAGGTCTGCAACGCGCGGGAGATTTCGGGTGTGGTGCGCTGGCCGCAGCTGATCCGCAGAAAGTGGTTGTAGCGCGTGCCGTTCGAGAACATCGCGCCGGGCGCGACTCGGATCCCCTCTTGCAGCGCGGCCTCGAAGACCTCCATGCCAGAGCGGCCGCCGGGCATCTCCACCCACAGCAGCATGCCGCCTTGCGGCACGCTCAGGCGGGTGCCGCGGGGAAAGTGGGCGGCGATGGCTTCGGCCGTCTGGTCGCGCTGGACCTTCAATTGCCGGCGCAGCCGCGCCAAGTGCCGGTCATAGGCGCGCGACCCCATGAATTCGGCCACGGCGATCTGCGCCAAGGGTTCGTTGGGGCGGCTTTGCGCAAACTTCAGCATGGCGATGCGGGCCTTCCACCGACCGCCCAGCAACCAGCCCAGGCGCATGCCCGGTGCCAAGGTCTTGTGCATGGAAGAGCAATAGATGACGTTGCCGGTCGCGTCCCAGGATTTGGCCGCGGCCAGCGGCGTGTCGTCGTCGGTCAGCGCGCCATAGGTGTCGTCTTCAATCAGCGGCACTTGCTGGCGTTCGCACAGCGCCACCAGCCGGGCCTTTTCGGAATCGGGCATCACGCAGCCCAGCGGGTTCTGGAAATTGGGTACCACCACGACCGCGCGGATGTTTCCGTGCGTCTGGAACGCCAGGTCCAGCGCCTCGATGGACAGGCCGTTCTGCGGACTGGTGGGTATCTCAAGCGCCCGCATGCCAAGGCTTTCCAGGATCTGCAGCAGGCCAAAGTAGGTCGGCGATTCGACGGCGATGGTGTCGCCGGGCCGGGCGACCGCGCGCAGCGCCAGGTTCAGGGCTTCGATGCAGCCGTGCGTGACGATGACGTCGTCGGGCGTGGCATTGATGCCGTTGGCCAGCGCCCGGCGCGCCAGTACCGTGCGCAGCTCCGGGTGGCCCTGTGGCGGAACGGGGCTGACGAGCACTTGCGGCGTCATGCGCAGGGCGCGCGTCATCGCCTGCTTGAGCTCTTCCATCGGATAGGCCTCTGGCACCGCCGCGGCCAGCGCGAAATTGGCGCTGACGGGGTGGGCCTCGCACTTGGCGATGAAGTCCGAGACGCGGTCGTGGATGCCCACGTATTGCGCCGCGCCCAGCGTCTGGCGGATGTCGGGCTCGTTGACCGGGGGAATGCTGTTGCGCCGAGGGTGCAGCACGAAGTAACCCGAGCGGGGCCGGGCTTCGATCAGCCCGTCGTCTTCCAGCTGGCGGCAGGCTTGCAGTGCGGTCGACAGGCTGACGTGGTGGGTCCGCACCAGCGTGCGTACCGAGGGCATGCGCTGGGCCGGAGCCAGTACGCCCGTCTGGATGGCGCGCCGGTAGTGGTTCGCCAGGCGTAGGTACAGCGGTTGTGGGTCCATGCGCCGATCATGCTCCCCGAGGTTGGAATGAGGGTAGGCACAGATTGATGAAAAGTACACCATAACAGCGCCAAAATCGAGCATCTGCATCGGTACAGAAAGGTCCGGAGTGTGGCTGTTGCGCAAAGCAGGGCACGCGTAGCCTGTGATGGTCCGACTGGAGATCATCATGAATGCCGAACCTTATGCCCAACCCCTGGCCCGCCGCCTGGAAATCGCCGCCGGCGCGTGCCGGCAACTGACGCTGCGAGCCGGCGCCACGCTGGTATGCGTGGCCGGGAGCGTGCACGTGCAAGAGACCTCGGCTGGCGCCCAAGCCGCGGGTGGCCTGGGTTTGCCGGTGTCCGCGCGGGTCAACGCGGGCGAGGCGCATGGGGTGGGCTATGGCGGGGTGGTGCAGGTGACGGCAATTCGCTCGGCCGAAGTGATTTGTCTGGACGTTCCCGGGCCCTTGGACCGGTTTTTCCACCTGGCGGCGAATATTTTTCGCATGAATGGGGCAAAAAACACGAATAATCGCCTGGGTGCGCTGCACAAGATTTCAAAATGAGGTATGATTCACACATCAGACGCGGGGTGGAGCAGTCTGGCAGCTCGTCGGGCTCATAACCCGAAGGTCGTAGGTTCAAATCCTGCCCCCGCAACCAGTTTCAAGAGAACAAGCCGCGATTTCCATCGCGGCTTTTTTTCGTCCTTTTTTTGTCTGGGACTTGCCCTGGGTCAATCCTTTGTTCCAGCCCGGAGTTTCCCGGGTGTTGCCAGCCGCACAGCGCGGCGACCCTGAGCTACCATGGGTCACGCGCGCTAGTTCGCCGCACTCGAGGAGGGTCCATGGGTACCGCAAAATACGATCATCCTGGTTACGTCGCCGACACCGGCGCTGAAGGCAAGTACCACGTGGGCATCTGGTGCCCGCACGGTTATCCCGCCCATATCCATATCGGCCGGCCTGCGGAACGCGGTGATCCCCAGGCGCTCTTGCGCCTGCGCATTCCCGATGGCGTCTTCCAATCGCTGCCGGACGATCCCGAAACCCTGTGCCGCCGCGCCTTGGGCCAGGCCATGGACGCCGGCTTGCTGCGCTCCGTCGCCGTGGATGGCGAGTATCAGGAGCTGCGTTTCCAGCTGGACGCGGAACCGTGGTCGGGTCCGATGCAGGCGGCGGGTAACGCCTGACGCGGGAAGTTACCCACAGCGACTGTGGACAAGCCTTGGGATAGCCTTTGCGCATGTCCGAATTGTCCAGTCATAACAAGGGCTTGGCGCCTGCGGTCAATAAGTGGCCGGCGCCGGGCCTTTTTATTGTCGGGCCTGCCCCAAAGCGGGCAAGTCCGAAGGCGGCCGGGGCGTCATGCGACAATCCTCCCCCTCGCGGCCCGCGCCGCGTATCCCCGTGTTGACCCCTTCGATATTGCCTCCATGCCGAGTCCTATGCTCCTGTCCGCTCCCGCCTTGACGGCGCCGGCGCCATGACCCCGAGTGCTTCCAAACGCGTCGCCGTGATTGGCGGCGGTCCGGCCGGCCTGATGGCGGCCGAGGGGCTTGCCGGCCAGGGCCTGCAGGTGGACGTGTTCGATGCCATGCCTTCGGTGGGTCGCAAGTTCCTGATGGCGGGGCGGGGCGGATTGAACTTGACGCATAGTGAAGCGGCGAGTCCCTTCCTGGCCCGTTACGGCGAGCGCGCCGCGCAGGTGGCGCCCTGGCTTTCCGTCATGGACGCCGCCGCGTTGCGTGACTGGGCGCATGAACTGGGCATCCAGACCTTCGTGGGTTCGTCGGGCCGCGTCTTCCCTATGGAAATGAAAGCCGCGCCGTTGCTGCGTGCATGGCTCGCCCGGTTACGCGCCCGTGGCGTGCGCTTCCACATGCGGCATCGTTGGCTGGGGTGGGCCGCAAGCGACGCGCTTTGCGCAGATGGGTTGCGGTTCGACACGCCCGAGGGCGTGCGGACGCTGGCGGCCGATGCCGTCGTTCTGGCCTTGGGCGGAGGCAGTTGGGCCAAACTGGGTTCGGATGGCGCCTGGGTCGCGGGCCTGCAGGCGCATGGCGTCGATGTGGCGCCGCTGCGCCCCGCCAACTGCGGGTTTGACGTCGCGTGGTCGGATCACTTCCGCGAGCGTTATGCGGGCCAGCCCGTCAAATCCGTTGCCATGTCGTGCGCCCTGCCATCGGGCGGCGTGCTGGCCCGGCAGGGCGAATTCGTGGTGTCGGAAACGGGCGTCGAGGGCAGCCTCGTCTATGCCCTGTCCGCGCCGTTGCGCGACCGGATCGACGAACAGGGCCACGCCGTCGCGCTGCTGGACCTGGCGCCCGACTGGACGCAGGAAAAAGTCACCGCGGCGGTCACCCATCCGCGGGGGGCGCGTTCGATGTCCAGCCATCTGCAAAGCCGCATGGGACTGACAGGCGTGAAGGCGGGGCTGCTGCGCGAATGCGCGTCGGCAGACGATTTCAAGGATCCCGAGCAACTGGCGCTGCGGATCAAGGCGCTGCCGCTGACGCTTGTGCGGGCGCGCCCCATCGACGAGGTCATCAGCACCGCGGGCGGCGTGACGTTCGATGCCGTGGACGCCGGCCTGATGCTGCGATCGGCGCCAGGCGTGTTCGTGGCCGGCGAAATGCTGGATTGGGAAGCGCCGACGGGCGGCTATCTGCTGACGGCCTGCATGGCCAGCGGACGGGTTGCGGCGGCGGGCGTGACGGACTATCTGGCTGGCAAGCTCTAAGGCTGCCGCCTTCGCTTCTTATCAGGAACCTGAAGGGTAGGGCGCCATGCCCAGCGGCGTGCGTGGCGCAAGGTCGCCCACGACATGGCCGACGACGGGCGGGCCGCCTTCAGGTTGCGTGATGATGCCGATGACGCGCGTGATGGCGCTGGCGGGAATATCGGTGCCATGGGCGGGATCCTGCACCAGTTGCCAAATGGTGGCGCTGGCAGGATCGGCATCCTCTTGCGTTTCCGCCGAGGTGTCCAGGCAGCTGCGGGCGAAGAAGGACCAGTCTGACGCGCTGCACGGCAAGCCATGCGCGGTTGCCAAACGGGCCAGGGCCAACGGCGCATCCGGCTGGCCCGCGGCGTGTTGGGCGGCAGCGCCCAGCGAGACGTCCAGCGACAGCAGGCGGAGAAACTCTACGACATTGTCCGAATTCATTGTGGGGTCTCCTGTAGCTGCTCTGGTTCATTGCCGGCGGCCGACGGCCGACCGGTAAAAAAGGGCGTTTCAGCCGGGGCCTTGCCCCAGCATCGACACCAAGGATTTTTTCAGCCGGGCTGAAAAAATCGGTACCGTATGAGAAACGCCGTTCCGGTCGACGCCTTCCTTCAGTTCGACCGATTGCCCAAGGAAGATTTCCGGCGCGGCGTTGATTTCGTTGTAGCGGGCAAGCAGTTCGTCAACGTGTTCTTGCGCGTCAGCCAGCGTGCTGCTGTCCGCGAGCTTGCCGGCAGCATGGGCTTGCAGGATTCGGTGCAGATCGTCGATGAACAGCGCCAATGCCGCTTGTCCACGGCATTGCGGCTGTTCCCAGCCCCAGCCCTGGGGGGCTGCGCCAGCGTTCTGCGGTACAGGTTTTTTGTTCATTTTCGAATCCTAATCCATTGCCGGCAAATACGCGACAGCCGCGGCCGGGGCCGCATTGTAGGTCGGAGGGGCTTACCAGCGGGCGGGGGCGGGCGGTGGCCCCTCATGCGCCGGAAAGTGGGGCAGGACTTCCTCGGCCAGTTCCTGGATGACCTCTGCGGCCGGCCGTTCCGAGAACTGGATGCCCAGCGCCGCGTGGTTGACGCCCGCCTCCTGCCAGCGCGCCAGCAGATCAAGCAGGCCCCGACGTCCCGTGCGCAGGACGTAGCCGCCTTGCATGGGCGTACGCGGGTGGTCCGGGTCGGCGCTCAGGTCCAGCCATTCGTTGGTGGCATGCGGCCGGAATCCGGCGTCGGGAATCCGTGCGCGCCAGGCGCCGATCTTCTGCGCCAGCCGTTGCGGACCCGCGTCGTCGTGCGTGCTATCGGGGTAGGTCAGCCAGCCATCCGCGTGTTCGGCTACCCATTGCGGCGTCTGCTGGCAGGAACCCGTGATCAGCAGCGGGACGCGCCCTGCCGCCGGTTTGGGCAGAAGCTGAGGACCCGCCAGGCGGCCCAGCGGGGAATCGATGGCGCCATGGGGGGCATGCATCAATTGGCGGAAGTAAGACACGGTTTGCGCGAAACGTTCGCCGCGTTGCGCAGGGTCCAGTCCATACGCGGGGAATTCGACGGGGCGGTCGCCCGAGGCGATGCCCATGACGAGCCTGCCGCCAGACAGGCGGTCAAGCGTGGCGGCGGCCTTGGCCAGATCGATCGGATGACGCAAGGGAAAGACTGCGCTGCCGGTGGCAAGCGCGATGCGCTCGGTGCGGGCCGCCAAATAGGCTAGATAGGAAAAGGGGTCGAAGACCTGGCCTGCGTCGCCAAAGTTCGGGTCGAACAAAGGCACGTCGCGGACCCACACGGCGGCGAAGCCCCGGCGGTCCAGCTCGGCAACCAGGTCGGCCTGCCCTTGCAGCACCGCCATGTCGCCTTGGTAGAAGCGCAAGGGCAGGAAGACGCCTACGGTCAGTTGATTGGGGGCGAACATGCGCCGGTAGCCCGGGTGCATGGCGAAGGCGGGCGCGGAGGCGCCGGCAGGTGTCGAAGGGACAGTCGGGGAATCAGTCATGGAATCGGGGTGCAGGAAGTCAGGAAGTCAGGAAGTCAGGGGCCGACGGCCGGTTGGGGCAGGGAGATGCCGCGTTGCACGGCGGGGCGCTGGCTGGCTCGCTGATGCCATGCGCTCAGGTGTTCATGCTGGCTGAACTTGAATTCGACGATCTGCGCGATGTGCATCCAGCCGAAGGTGGCGATATCGGCGATGGAAAAGTGGTCGCCGGCCAGCCACGGGCGCTGCGCCAGGCGCGCGTCGAGGACGGCGAAGGTGTCTTCACTCAGGCGGCGAAAGCGCTGGATGGCCGAGTCATGGCGCTCGGCCGCAAAGCACTCGGCATGTACGCGCTGGCCCAGAAGGGGGCCCATGCTGGCGCTATGGAACATCAGCCAGGTGATGGCTTCCCATCGCCCCTTGGTGTCGTCGGGGAGCAGGCGTCCGGTCTTGTCCGCCAGGTACAGCAGGATGGCGGCCGACTCGAACACGGTGATGCCCGTGGCGGCGTCATGCAGCACGGGAATGCGGCCATGGGGATTCAGCGCCAGGAAAGTGGGATGGCGGTGCTCGCCCTGTTCGATGCGCACATGGTGGAGGGTGTAGGGCAGCGCCAATTCCTCCAGCGCGATAGTGATCTTGAAGCCGTTGGGCGAGCTGTCCGTGTAGAGATGCAAGGTTGGGACGGTCATGGACATGGAAAGGAGTCAGGCTATTTCCTGGGCTACAGGCTTGATCCCATTCTGTATTCCATGTCTAACCCCGTAAAACGATCATTTCTGGCCCAAGAGGAGAGATTTTCTAACGTGACAGAGGGCAAGCTGCCGGCGTGTTCGAGAAATCGCTTGCGTGGCCGGATCGCAACCGTCCCGCCGCCGTATCCGGATGATGCGCAGATGAGGGCCTTTGGGGTATGCTGGCTTCGGTTTCCACGCCCAGACAGGAGAGGTTTATGAAGAACAGAGTCGTTCTCGTCATGCTGCTTTCGATCGCCGCCCTTACGGCCGGCTGCAATACCGTTGCGGGCGCTGGCAAGGACATCCAGCGAGGCGGGGAGAAGATCGAGGGTGCAGCGAAGTAAGTTGCCCTCCCGCTGCCGCATAGCCGGCTCAAGGCCACGCCAGAAATGCCCAGACATTTCCCGCGTGGCCTTTTTGCGGCCGCTGGCATAATCGCGGGAGTCCGAATTTCAACGCGGGAAGAATCATGCGCAAGTCAGTATGGGTAGGTGTAACGTTGGCGGCACTGTTGGCCGGTTGCGCAAGCAAGGGCGTCTACGAGGCCGACACCGTGAAGAAAGAAACCTTCAGCGTCGACACCAATTACCAGGCCGCCTTCCGCCGTGGTGGTGAATATGTCCGCGCCTGTCACGTGAACGTGCAGCATCCTTATGGCATCGCTTACGCATGGCGCCACTCCCTGGGCGAAAAGGGCGCGCCCGACGAAATCCAGCTGTACAAGGTGGGCGAACCCGCCACCGTGCTGGAACTGATTTCGGCGGAAGCCGACGGCCCCGCCAAATCCAAGGTGACGGTGACCGTGCTGGGCGAAGGGCGTTGGGATGCAGCCGAAATCGCAGCTGCCCGCGCCTCGATCCAGAGCGCGACGCCCGTTTGCCGCACAGGCAACGGCGGCTGACGCATGGATCCCCGCGCGCAGCAGATCCGATCGACGGGCATCGCGTTCTCGCTGCTGGCGGGGGCGTTCCGCTTTCTAAGCTGGTTGAACGGGGGCGCAGCATTGGCCCTGGTGGCCTTTTCACTGGGGATCGTGGGCGGCGACATTGCCGCGCCGGACCTCCAGTTGCCCCTGGCCCTGTTCCTGGCCGGACTGCTCGTGTCGTGCCTGGGGCTGCTGTTCGCCTACCTGGCGCAGGTCAGCCTGTTGCGTCAGGGCTACACGGGGCACCTGACGCGCGGCCATTGGCCGGCCCAGTTGTTGGCAATGATTTGCTATCTGCTTGGCGCGCTGGCGTTCTGCGCGGCGTGCTGGTTCTCTCTGGGGCAGGGGGCGGCGGACGCCCAACAAATGACGTCCTACGCCAGTCGTTAGAATCCAAGGGTAAACCCGTGTACGCAAAATTGTTGGACTTGCACTTGCGTTGAGAATAATATGCGCGGTGCGTATATAAATCCTCTTTCTCGGGACCCGTCATGACCATCTCCCAGCAAGCCTTCCTGCGCGACGCCATGCGCCGCCTGAACCTAACGCGCGACGTGTTCGCGACCCGGATCGGCGTGAAACGCCGGGCGTTGGATACTTGGTTGCTGCCCGAAGGTTCGCAGGAATTTCGCGCCATGCCGGAAGTGGTGCAGCGTTTCGTCAGCGAAATCGTGCAAAACGGCGTGTTGCTGGAAAAGTATACGCAAAGCGTACAAGACGGCCCCTTGCGCGAGCGTATCGCCGTGGAAGGCAAGCATCAGCTGCTGTCGGTGGACCAGTTCACGCGCGAATCGGTCGAAGACCTGTTCCGGGTGGCTGACATGATGCAGCCCATCGCGCGCCGCCAGAAAGTGTCGCGCGTGCTGGAAGGCGCCGTGCTGGGCAACCTGTTCTTCGAAGCCAGCACGCGTACCCGCGTCAGCTTCGGTTCGGCGTTCTGCCGCCTGGGCGGCTCGGTCTGCGACACGACGGGCTTCACGTTTTCGTCGATGGCCAAGGGCGAATCCATCTATGACACCAGCCGCGTCATGAGCGGCTACGTGGACGCCATGGTGATCCGCCATCCGGACCAGGGTTCGGTTGCGGAATTCGCGCGGGCCACCAACATCCCGGTGGTCAACGGCGGTGACGGCCCGGGCGAACACCCCAGCCAGGCCCTGCTGGACCTGTACACGATCCTGACCGAGTTCTCGCGCCTGGGCAAGTTGCTGGACGGCGCCCACATCGCCATGGTTGGCGACTTGAAGTACGGCCGCACCGTGCATTCGCTGATCAAGCTGATGGCGCTGTACAAGAACGTGAAGTTCTCGCTGGTGTCGCCGAAGGGCCTGGAAATGCCCAGCTACATCATCGAGCAGGCCAGTCGCAACGGCAACGTGATCGAACAGAAGACGTCGCTGGCCGAAGGCCTGTCCGGCGCCGACGTGATCTACGCGACGCGTGTGCAGAAAGAGCGCTTTGCCAACGAAGAAAACGAAGGCTACACGCCGGACTTCCAGATCAACCGCGCCATCATCGACGCGTATTGCAGCCCCGAGACCATCGTGATGCACCCGCTGCCGCGCGACAGCCGTCCGGGCGCCAACGACCTGAGCGTGGACCTGAACCACGATCCGCGCCTGGCCATCTTCCGCCAGACCGATAACGGCATCCCCATCCGCATGGCGATCTTCGCGGTGCTGCTGGGCGTGGAAGGCCTGGTGCAGCACTCGCTGCGCGACGTGACGTGGCAGCATCCGTCGCACGTGGGCCCCGACGACTCCGTCTTCCACGGCCTGGAATAAGCGCGTCGGCCTTCAGCCCCCGCCGCCTGGCTGCGCCGCGGCGGGGCAGTCATTGAGATTTGAAGGATAATCCGCGCTGTCTTTCTGTCGCGTGTCGCTCCGAGACACGCGTGGAAAATTTTGGGGCGGATGATCTTATGTCTTCGAGCAATAGCGCGGTTCCGGCGTGGACGGGCAGCGCGGGCCAAGCGTGCTACCTGAGCGCGTCCAACGCGCAAGCCTGGGAAGCGGTCTATCAATCGGTCGACGCCTATACGCGCGGCCAGGTCGCGGCGGTGGTGGGCGATAGCGCCAAAGAACTGGTGGACGCCTTCTATTCCACCTTGCTGGCGGATGCCGAGGCGGGGCCCCGCCTGTCCCACGAGATCGTCGCGACCCGTCTGCACAACGGCATGAAGCACTGGTTGAGGGGCCTGCTCTGCGTGCGCGACCAGGGCGATATCGCCGCGTTGATGGCGACCCAGAAGAAAGTGGGCGAAGTGCATGCCCGCGTTCATATCCCGATCCATCTGGTGATGGCGGGCGCCCGCATCCTGAAGAACGAAATCGCCGAACGCCTGCGCGCAAGCGACCTGGACGGGACGGCGGCCTCCATTGCCACGCAGTACGTCTGTAATCTGTTCGATCTGGCGATCGAGCAGATGAGCCGCGCCTTCATGCGCGATATCAACCGCGGTGCGCGCAATGACGAAGCGTATCGCTTGTTTGCGCTGGGGCAGAACATATCGACCGAACGCGAGCGCCAACGCGCCGCGCTGCTGGAATGGAGCCAGGCCGTGCTGATCGGCCTGCATTACCGCGCGCCGGAGCAGGCGCTGCCGCGGCTGGCGGCCTCGGAGTTCGGCTTGTGGCTGCAGCACAAGGGCGGCGTGCTGTTCGAAAGCGCACCCGCGTTGCGCCAGATCACCGAAGCCGTGACGCGGTTGGACGACGTGGTGCTGCCGCGGTTGATGCTGGCGGACGCGCAGCAGCAGGTGTCGATGCCCGACCAGGTGCGCGAGCTGCAGGAGCTGGTGGCGCGCATCAAGCATCTGCTCAATGGCCTGTTCGACATGGTGGCCGAGATCGAGAGCGGCAGCGACCCGCTCACGAATGTGCTGAACCGGCGCTTCCTGCCGTCGGTGGTGGGGCGCGAAATCGCCATTTCGACGCGTCAGGGCAGCCGCTTTTCGGTGCTGCTGCTGGATATCGATCACTTCAAGGCGATCAATGACGCGCATGGGCATTCCGGCGGCGATCACGTGCTTCGGCAGTTTGCCGAAGTGGTGCATCAGGCGTGCCGGTCCAGCGACTTCGTGTTCCGTTACGGCGGTGAAGAGTTCCTGGTAGTGCTCGTGGATACCGGGCAAGAGGCCGCGTTGGCCGCGGCCGAGAAACTGGGCGCTGAAATCCGCCGGCACAAGTTCGCGATTCCCGAAGCGGGCGCCTTGCGCATCACGGCAAGCATCGGCGTGGCCACGTTCGACGGCCATCCGGACTACGCCTATCTGATCGACCGCGCCGACAAGGCCCTGTACCGCGCCAAGCAGGAGGGGCGCGACCGTAGCGTGGCGGCCTGAACAGGGCGTGCGGGAAATAGCGGGCTGGGACCGAAAATAAAAAAGGCCGCTCTATTCAAGAGCGGCCTTTTGCGACGCGTGGGTTTTCGCGCGTACGGCTTAGATCTTCTTTTCGCCGCCCAACGCCTCGACCAGCTCGGCCATCATCTTGGCCAGTTCGCCCGTCATCAGCATCATGTCGGAATCGAACTTCTCGTCGTCGTTCGCGGCGACGCCTTCGTTGCCTTCCTTCAGCACGTCCAGCGGCGACACGCGCTTGACGTCCAGGCCTTCGGTCAGGACGAAGGAAATGCGGTCGGCCCACGTCATGGCCAGGCGCGTGCACTGCTTGCCCGACTGGATGTGGCGGCGCACGTCGTCGGCGTCGATGGAGTGCTTCACGTAGCGGATGGCCGCGCCGCTTTCACCCGACGAACGCAGTTCGGTGTCCTGGTCGATGGTGAAGTTGGAGGGGGCTTCGTCTTCCGCCAGCCAGCCCGTCATCGCGGAGGCGGGCGATTGCGCCACGTACAGGTTTTCCAGCGGGAACGGGTCGACGCACTTGGCCAGCAGGCCAATGACTTCGTCGGCCTTCGCGGACGCGGCGGCGTCGATGACCAGCCAATGGTTCTGCGGGTCGATCCAGACGCGGGTGTCGCGGTACACGCTGAAGGCGCGCGGCAGGAGCTCGTCCGTGACGCGCTCCTTGATTTCCTTCATCTGCTTGCGGCCCGGCTTGTAGCCTTGCTGCTCTTCGATCTCCTGGGCGCGCGCTTTGGCGACCTGGTTCACGACGGTGCCCGGCAGAAGCTTCTTTTCGGCACGCAGCGACAGCAGGATCTGGCCATTCACGACATGGGCAAGCCCGCCGTTTTCGCGCGGCGGGACCCAGCCCAGGCTTTGCATTTCGAGGTTGTTGCCCGCTTGGTAGGCGTGGCGCGCAAGCGTTTCTTCAAGCTGATCGCCAACGAGAGTCCACGGCGAGGAGAGGCGGTAAATCTTGAGGTTTTTGAACCACATGAGCGTCGGCCAAAAGGGTTGATTCTATACGACGCGGCCGGTTTGCCGAAGTGCTGCAATACGGTTGCGACAGGCGACACGTTCTGTCACTGACACACGCGGGCCTATGCGTTAACTTCCGCGCACCGAACATGGAATCGGAGAGGAATACATGAAAATCATTGGCGCCATCCTGATCGTCCTGGGCATCGCGGCCCTGGCCTACAAGGGCTTCAACTACAAGTCCGAAGAAACCGTCTTGCAGATCGGTTCGGTGAAGGCCACGGCCGAAACCGAGAAGTCGGTCCCCATCCCGACCTGGGCCGGCATCGCGGCCATCGTGGCTGGCGTGTTGGCGATCGGCGTCGGCATGCGCCGTTGACAGGTGGCCGGCCCGGCCGGTCCCCAGCGTGATCATGGCGGCCGCTTAGCGGCCGCCATTTTTTATTTGCCCGGCGCAAAAAAAAAGCGGCCCGGCTCAATAAAGGCCGGGCCGGTACGGGAGCACACAATACCGCGTCATAAAAGGCTCGCGGGGAACGCGGTATCGGTGTCAGAACACTAGCCCTGCAATCGTCTGACAGGGGGATCAATCGTCAGCCGATCTGGCGCAAGGCCGTAATCTGAGGCGCCAGTCTAAGCGGGAGGGTCTGACAGCGTCCTGAAAGTGGGCAAGAGATTTTGCGCGACACCCGCAAAGTCGCCGTTTCAGGACGATGACCGCTCCTAGCCTTATGACCTTCGCAAAAATAGCCTTTTCCCGCTGAAGCATGCTTGGGGTAGGGCCACATAAAAAAAAAGCTCCATAAGGAGCTTTTAAAGGCCGGGCAGGCGCAGCAGTCCCGCCCGGCGGGGGATGGTCGATTAACCGTTGATGTCGTTGTCCTTGGATTCGCGCACGAACAGCGTGCCGATGACCAGGGTCATGACTGCGATGATGATCGGGTACCACAGGCCGTCGTAGATGTTGCCGGTGGCAGCCACCACGGCGAAGGCGACCGGGGGCAGGAAGCCGCCGAACCAGCCGTTGCCGATGTGGTAAGGCAAGCTCATCGAGGTGTAGCGGATGCGCGTCGGGAACATTTCCACCAGCATCGCGGCGATGGGGCCGTAGACCATGGTCACGTACAGCACCAGGATCGTCAGCAGCACCACGACCATGACGTTGTTGCTTTGCGCCGGGTCGGCCTTGGCGGGGTAGCCGTGGCTGCGGATCGCGGTGGTCAGCGCCTTGTCCAGTTCAGCGGCCTTGGCCTTGAAGTCGGCCGGGGCCATGGCCTTGCCGTCGAACGAGTTGAACTCGTCGTTGCCGATCTTGACCTTGGCGACCGAGCCCGCCGGAGCCGCCTCGTTCTTGTAGTTCACCGAATTGCGGGCCATGAATGACTTGACCACGTCGCAAGAGCTGGTGAATGCCGCGGTGCCCACCGGGTTGAACTGGAACGAGCACGTGCTGGCGTCTGCAATCACCGTGACCGGGGCCGTGGCTTGCGCCTTTTCCAGCGCCGGGTTGGCGAAGTGCGTGATGCCTTGGAAGATCGGGAAGTAGGTCGCGGCAGCGATCAGGCAGCCCGCCATGATGATGGGCTTGCGGCCGATCTTGTCGGACAGCGCGCCGAACACCACGAAGAACGGGGTACCCAGCAAGAGCGCGATCGCGATCATGATGTTGGCGGTATTCGCATCGACCTTCAGCGTTTGCGTCAGGAAGAACAGCGAATAGAACTGGCCCGTGTACCAGACCACGGCCTGGCCGGCGGTCAGGCCCAGCAGCGCCAGGATCACGACCTTCAGGTTCTTCCACTGGCCGAACGATTCAGCGATCGGCGCCTTGGAACCCTTGCCTTCTTCCTTCATGCGCTTGAAGGTGGGCGATTCGCTCAGCTGCAGGCGGATCCACACCGAGATGCCCAGCAGGATGACCGAGATCAGGAACGGAATGCGCCAGCCCCAGGCTTTGAATTCGTCTTCGCCGAGGTAGGTGCGGATGCCCAGGATGATCAGCAGCGACAGGAACAGGCCCAACGTCGCGGTGGTCTGGATCCACGACGTGTAGAAGCCGCGGCGGCCATGGGGCGCGTGTTCGGCCACATAAGTCGCTGCACCGCCGTACTCGCCGCCCAGCGCCAAGCCTTGCAGCAAGCGCAGGATGATCAGGATGGCCGGGGCCGCCATGCCGATGCTGGCATAGCTGGGCAGCACGCCCACGAGGAATGTCGACAGGCCCATGATCACGATCGTGACCAGGAAGGTGTATTTGCGTCCGACCAGATCGCCCAGGCGGCCGAACACCAGCGCGCCGAACGGCCGCACGGCAAAGCCCGCGGCGAACGCCAGCAGCGCGAAGATGAAGCCCGCGGTGGGGTTCACGCCCGAGAAGAAGTGCTGCGCGATGATGGCTGCAAGCGAGCCGTAAAGATAAAAGTCGTACCACTCGAAAACCGTGCCCAGGGACGACGCGAAGATGACGCGGCGTTCATCCTTGGTCATCGGGCGCGGTTCCGCGGAGGGACCGCGGCCTGCCATGGTTGTTGTGCTCATGATGTCTCCTCGTTTTAGGCCGGCGGTTGTCCGCCGTGCTTGACCCTCCGCCGGCGAGCCGACATCGAGCTATACGCAACATTGAGGCGCGAGGCTGACGAGGTTCTGACGTAACCCTTACCCGAATCTTAAAATTGAAACATTGTGTAAGCTTTGCGTGCGGAGCTAGGGATTGTCCTTAGCAGCGCCGGGGGCGTCGCGCCCCTCAAGTTTCCGGCAGGTCGGGGTGCTCGGCGTACATCGGGAACCCGACGCGAATGCGGGTGCCAGGCAGGTCCGAGTGCGTGTTGGGATGGTCGCTCACCACGACGGTGGCTTGGTGCTTCTGGGCGATTTCACGCACGATCGCCAGGCCGAGCCCGCTGCCGTCCGACCCCGTACCCAGCACCCGGTAGAAGCGGTCGAACACGCGCTCGCGTTCTTCCGGGGGGATGCCCGGGCCGGAATCCTCAACTTCCAGCACCGCTTCGTCGCCCACGCGCTGCACGCGTACCGTGATGTGGCCGCCACGCGGGGTGTAACGCAGCGCGTTGTCCACCAGGTTGTTCAGCAGTTCCGCCAGCAGCAAAGGATTGCCGCTGATTTCGACGGGATCGTCCGACCCCTCGAAGCCCAGGTCGGTGCTGAGCGACAGGGCCTGCGGCACCCAATGCATGGCCTGCTCGTAGGCGATGGCGTTCAAGTCGGTGCGCGTCAGGCCGATGGCGCTGGGGTTTTCGGCGCGCGCCAGCAGCAGCAACTGATTGACCAGCCGGGTGGCGCGCTCCGACCCGGTCACCAGTTGGCGCAGGCTGGACTGCATTTCCTCTGGGCTGGCGTCGCGCAATGCCAGTTCGGCCTGCGTGCGCAGGCCCGCCAGCGGCGTCTTCAACTGATGCGCGGCGTCCGCCACGAATCGGCGTTGCGCCTGGACGTTGGCGGACAGGCGGTCCAGCAGGTCGTTCATCGCCGCCACCAGCGGGGCGATCTCGGACGGCGCCGCTCGTTCATCGATGGGGGAGAGGTCGTCGGGACGCCGGGCGCGCAGGCGTTGCTGCAAGGCGTTCAACGGCGCCACGCCGCGCGACAGCCCGAACCAGACCAGCAGCACGGCGATCGGCAGCACCACGAACTGCGGAATGATCACGCCCTTGATGATGTCGTTGGCCAGTTGCGTGCGCTTTTCCACGGTTTCGGCCACGATCAGTAGCGCAGGCTGGGTGTTGGGCAGGTTCAGGTCGACCCACGTGAACGCCAGCCGGATGCCAAAGCCGCGCATGGTGTCGTCTTCGTACTGGACCTCGCCGGGACGCGGCTGGCCCACCGTGGCCGGCAGCGGCAGGGCGCGGTCGCCCCCCAGGTATTCGCCGCGGCTGCCCAGCGCCAGCCAGAACACGCTGTCGGTCTCGTCGGCGCGCAGCACGTCGCGCGCCGGGTCGGTCATTTTCAGCACGGCGCGGCCGTCCTGCGCGTGGACCTGGCGCGTCAGCACATGGAGGTTATTGGCCAGCGCCCGGTCGTACGGCACGTTGGCGATGTTCTGCGCGACGACGTAGGTGATCGCCACGCTCATGGGCCACAGCAGGAACAGCGGCGCGAGCATCCAGTCCAGGATCTCGCCCAGCAGCGAGCGCTGGGGCGGTGCGAAGCTCGGGCCCTTGGACCCGGCTTGCATGATATCCAGCGCTTCCTGATTCAGCGGTTCTGGCCGCGCAGGCTCAGCTGGCGAGATACGCGGCACCCTGGTCCCGCTCCAGACAGTAGCCCAGGCCGCGCACCGTCACGATCTTCACGCCGCTGGGCTCGAGCTTCTTGCGCAGCCGGTGCACATAGACTTCGATGGCGTTGGTGCTGACTTCTTCGCCCCATTCGCACAGGTGGTCCACCAGTTGCGTCTTGCTGACCATGCGGCCGCTGCGGGTCAGCAGGATCTCCAGGAGGCTGACTTCGCGCGCCGACAGGTCCAGCGTCTGGTCGTCCACGATGGCGACGCGGCCGGTCTGGTCGAACAGCAGCCGGCCGTGCTTGATCATCGTGGCGCCGCCGCCGGCGCCGCGGCGGGTCAATGCCCGCACGCGCGCTTCCAGTTCGGACAGCGCAAAGGGTTTGGCCATGTAGTCGTCGGCGCCCAGGTCCAGGCCCTTGACGCGCTGCTCGATGCTGTCGGCGGCGGTCAGGATCAGGACGGGCAGGGCGGAATTGCGGGCGCGCAGGCGGCGCAGCACTTCCAGGCCGGCCAGTTGCGGCAGGCCCAGGTCAAGAATGAGCAGGTCGAAGGCCTGGGCCGCCAGCGCAGAATCGGCGGCCAGCCCATCGCGCACGGCGTCCACGGCATAGCCGTTGTGGCGCAAGGACCGGGACAGGCCGTCGGCCAGAATGCTGTCGTCTTCGGCGATCAGGATACGCATGGGCTGCTAATGAAGGGGTCCCTGTGCCGCCAGCGCTTTGCGCGCTTGCTGCCCCTCTATGGGAGGCTATCCGCCTTGTGGGCGGCCCGGCGGCGGAAAAGGGACGAAACGCCGGGTTCTCCTTCGATTCTGTCATATGGCGGGGGGCTTGCCCACTCAGGGTATACGTGCAAAACTCTGGCACACTGGTTTTTTGTACAGTACAATCCGATGCCATAATCTGCACATGAATCAAAAGCGCGAAGCAACCTTGAGCGCAACTGACGCATAAGCTGACGCATTAGCCATATCTATAGCCAGACCCCAGCCTGACCGGCGACTTCTCCGGCACCCTTCGACACCAGATACGTTACAGACAGGACTCTACATGGACGACAAAACCACCAAGGCCGCCGCATCGGAAAAGGCCAAGGCGCTTGCCGCCGCGCTCTCGCAGATCGAAAAGCAGTTCGGCAAGGGCTCGATCATGCGCTACGGCGACAACGAGGTCTCGCACGATATCCAGGTCGTCTCCACGGGTTCCCTGGGGCTGGACATCGCGCTGGGCGTCGGCGGCTTGCCGCGTGGCCGCGTAGTCGAAATCTACGGTCCGGAATCGTCGGGCAAGACCACGCTTACGCTGCAGGTCATCGCTGAAATGCAGAAGATCGGCGGCACCTGCGCCTTCGTCGACGCGGAACACGCGCTGGACGTGCAGTACGCCAACAAGCTGGGCGTGAACCTGACCGACCTGCTGATCTCGCAGCCGGACACGGGCGAACAGGCGTTGGAAATCACCGACGCGCTGGTGCGTTCGGGCTCGGTCGACCTGATCGTCATCGACTCGGTGGCCGCCCTGGTGCCCAAGGCTGAAATCGAAGGCGAAATGGGCGATTCGCTGCCCGGCCTGCAAGCCCGCTTGATGAGCCAGGCGCTGCGCAAGCTGACCGCCACGATCAAGCGCACCAACTGCATGGTCATCTTCATCAACCAGATCCGCATGAAGATCGGCGTGATGTTCGGCAACCCCGAAACCACCACCGGCGGCAACGCGTTGAAGTTCTACGCCTCCGTGCGTCTGGACATCCGCCGCATCGGTTCCATCAAGAAGGGCGACGAAGTCGTCGGCAACGAAACCCGCGTCAAGGTGGTGAAGAACAAGGTGGCGCCGCCGTTCAAGCAGGCTGAGTTCGACATCATGTACGGTGCCGGCATTTCGCGCGAAGGCGAAATCATTGACTTGGGCGTGGCCGCCAGCGTGGTGGACAAGTCCGGCGCGTGGTACAGCTACAACGGCAATCGCATCGGCCAGGGCAAGGACAATGTCCGCGAATACCTGAAAGAGCACAAGGAAATCGCCATCGAGATCGAGAACCGCGTTCGTGAGAACCAGGGCATCGTCAGCCGTGCGGCCGAGTTCGTCCCCACGGCGGAAGACACCGCCGAATAAGCAATCTTGCGGGCGCCTGCGGATCAACGCAGGCGCGTTGCACATTGTTTGCGCCGTTGCCCCTGGCCCGGCGATATGCGGCAGGCGCCATGACGGGCCTGCCGTTTTTGCATAGCAAGCAGGAAGCGCATGAGCTGGAAATCGACCCCCGCGTCAGCCGACCGTCTTCGCGCCAAGCTGGATGACGAGTTTGAAACTGTCGCCAAGCCCCAGGGCTTGCGGCGGAGTTCCGATGCGCGCCGTGAACAGGAATCTGCGGCACCCGCCGCCGATCCGGGTGAATGGCAGCGCAGTTCCGAGCAGCGACCGGCCCCCCGCGGCCGCCGCGCAGCCCGCGCCGAGGACCAGGCCGGCGCGGATGACGGCAAGCCCGAACGCAAAGGGCCATCGCTGAAGATGCGTGCGGTGGGGTATTTGTCGCGGCGCGAGCATGCGCGCGAAGAACTGGCCCGCAAGCTGTCGGCTTACGCCGAAGACGGGGCTGAGGTAGAAGCGGTGCTGGATGCGCTGGAAAAAGAAGGCTGGCTGTCCACCGAGCGTTTTGCGCAAAGCCTGGTGCACCGGCGGGCGTCGCGCCAGGGCGCGGCCCGCATCGTGCAGGAACTGCGTCAGCATGGCGTGGACGCCGACCAGGTGGCTGAATTGCGCGACCAGTTGCGCGCCACCGAATACGACCGCGCGCTGGAAGTCTGGAGGAAGCGTTTCGACGCAAAGCCCGCCGACCGCGCGGCCTACGCCAAACAGGCCCGCTTCCTGGCCAGCCGCGGATTCGCCCACGACGTCATCCGCCGCATCGTGGGCGACAGCGACGAAGATTGAGCGCGCGCGCAGCGCGGCGGTCCATTTCCCTGCCGGGCCGCCCCAAGGGGAAAAGGCCCCCTCGGGGGGGCAGCAAGCGTGCGAAGCATGCGCAGCGTGGGGGCCCTTTTCCCCGCCGGGCCGCCCCAAGGGGAAAAAGCCCCCTCGGGGGGGCAGCAAGCGTGCGAAGCATGCGCAGCGTGGGGGCGCCTTTTCCCCGCCGGGCCGCCCCAAGGGGAAAAAGCCCCCTCGGGGGGCAGCAAGCGTGCGAAGCATGCGCAGCGTGGGGGCGCCTTTTCCCCGCCGGGCCGCCCCAAGGGGAAAAAGCCCCCTCGGGGGGCAGCAAGCGTGCGAAGCATGCGCAGCGTGGGGGCTCCCTCCCTCTCTACTTTGCCGATTTGATTCCCGACAGCGTCTTGAAGCAGACGTCGCGTGTGATGGTCAGGAATTCGTCGATGTACGACGCGTCGGTATCTTCGCTTCGCACCGTAGCGTACAGCGTGCGCCATACCCCTTGCGGGCCCAGGCGGCACTGCCGTAGCCAACCCTGATTCATGTATTCGGTCAATGCCCAGTTCGGCAGCGCGGCCACGCCGCGGTTGCTGGCCACCAGTTGCGCAATGATGGGGGTGAGCTCCGCCTTGCGGATGGCGGCGGGTTCCACGTCGGCCGGGTCCAGGAAGGCGGTGAAGACGTCCAGGCGCTGCTTGTCCACCGGGTACGTGATGAGCGTCTGATCGGCCAACTGGTCGGGCATGATGAATTTGCTGCCGGCCAGCGGATTGGACTCGGACACGGCCAGCACCAGTTCGTACTTGAACAATGGCAGGTATTCCACCGCGTCCAGCGGCTGCGGATCCGAGGTGATGACCAGGTCCAGGTCGCCGCGCACCAGGGCGGGCAGGGGGGCGAACGAAAAGGCGGCCGACAGGTCCAGCGCCACGTCCGGCCATTGCACCCTGAAGGCGTCCAGCGCCGGCATCAGCCATTGGAAGCAGGAGTGGCAATCAATCGCCAGGTGCAAGCGGCCCGTGCGGCCCGCAGCCAGCCGTTGCAACTCGCGCTCGGTGGCGCGGATGCGGGGCAGCACTTCGTCCGCCAGCGCCAGCACGCGCAGGCCCGCCGTGGTCAGCCGCGCCGGCCGGGTGCGCCGGTTGAGCAGCGGCGTACCCAAGCGGGTTTCCAGGTCGCGCAGCTGGTGCGACAGGGCGGATTGGGTCAGGTGCAGGCGTTCGGCGGCTTCTTGCAGGCTGCCGCCTTCACGGATGGCGGTCAGCGTCTCAAGATGGCGGATTTCTAGCATGGGCGTAGTCGAGGGCGCGGGGCAGCGGCGCCGCCTGGCGGCTACCCGCTGCAGGCACCAACCCCATCAGGGTGGAATGAACTTATATTGTATGAGATTTCCTCATCCTATGAATGTAGACATTGATTTTGATTCATGTAGATTTGCCGGCACAATGGCCTTCACTTGAACAAATTTTGTCTAATGGCGGCGATGACATGACTACTATTCATAATCTGGGATTTCCCCGCATTGGTGCCCAGCGCGAATTGAAGCGCGCGGTGGAGGCCTATTGGGCCGGCAAGCAAACCGCCGAAGCGCTGGAAGAAACGGGCCGCGAACTGCGCGCCAAGCACTGGAAGCTGCAAGCTGCGGCTGGCCTGAAGTTCGTGCCCGTGGGCGACTTCGCCTGGTACGACCAGATTCTGGAGTGGAGCACGCTGCTGGGCGCCGTACCGGCCCGTTTCGGCCAGAGCGACAGCGAAGCCATTTCGCTGGACACGCTGTTTCGCATGGGCCGTGGCCGCGCACCGACGGGCAAGCCTGCCGCCGCCTGCGAAATGACCAAGTGGTTCGATACCAACTACCACTACATCGTGCCAGAACTGGTGCCGGGCCAGACGTTCCGCATTGCGCGGGAATCGCTGTTCGAACAGATCCAGGAAGCGCAAGCGCTGGGCCATGCCGTCAAGCCGGTGATCCCGGGCCCGCTGACCTGGCTGTACCAGGGCAAGGGCGACGCGTTCGCGGGCGGCGCTGCCGACGAAGGCAAGTTGCAACTGCTGGCCGCGCTGCTGCCGGTGTACGAAGAAGTCCTGGCTCGCTTTGCCAAGCTGGGCGTGCAATGGGTGCAGATCGACGAACCCATCCTGGTACTGGACTTGCCGCAAGCCTGGCGCGATGCGTTCAAACAGGTGTACGGCGTGCTGGCCGCCAGCCCCGTCAAGCTGCTGATCGCCACCTATTTCGACGGCTTGAAGGACAACCTGTCCACCGCCCAGGCGCTGCCCGTGGCCGGCCTGCACGTGGATCTGGTCCGCGCACCCGAGCAACTGGCTGACGTCGTGACCGGCCTGCGCGCCGACCAGGTGCTGTCCGCTGGCGTCATCAACGGTCGCAACATCTGGCGCACCGATCTGGACGCCGCCATCGCCACGCTGGCCCCCATCAAGCAACAACTGGGCGATCGCCTGTGGCTGGCCCCGTCGTGCTCGCTGCTGCACGTGCCGGTGGACCTGGCCAACGAAACCGAACTGGACGCCGAGTTAAAGAGCTGGCTGTCGTTCGCCACTCAGAAGCTGCAAGAGCTGAGCCTCTTGGGCCGTGCGCTGGATAGCGCGACGGACCCTTCAGTGCAGTCGGGCTTGGTACAGCAACGCGAGGCACTGGCCGCGCGCCGTTCGTCGGCTCGCATCCACAACCCGGCCGTGGGCCAGCGTATGTCCGGCGCCGCCAGCGTGTCGCGTGAGCGTGCGCCGTTCGCCGGCCGCATCGCCCGCCAGCAAGAACAACTGGGCCTGCCCGCCTACCCGACGACCACGATCGGTTCGTTCCCGCAGACCGCTGAAATCCGTGCGCTGCGCCGCGACTGGAAGGCCGGCGCGCTGACCGATTCGGGCTACGAGGCCGCCATCCGCAAGGAGATCGAGGAAGTCATCCGCTTCCAGGAAAAGGTGGGCTTGGACGTGCTGGTGCACGGTGAACCCGAGCGCAACGACATGGTGGAGTACTTCGGTGAACTGCTGGCCGGCTTCGCGTTCACCAAGAACGGCTGGGTGCAAAGCTACGGTTCGCGCTGCGTCAAGCCGCCGATCATTTTCGGCGACGTGGCGCGTCCCGCACCGATGACGGTGGGCTGGTCGTCCTACGCGCAGTCGCTGACCGACAAGCCCGTCAAAGGCATGCTGACCGGTCCCGTCACTATCCTGCAATGGTCGTTCGTGCGTGACGACCAGCCGCGCGAACAGACCTGCCGCCAACTGGCGCTGGCGCTGCGCGACGAAGTGGTGGACCTGGAAACCGCCGGCATCAGCGTCATCCAGATCGACGAGCCCGCCATCCGCGAAGGCCTGCCGCTGCGCCGCGCGGACTGGAAGGCGTACCTGGACTGGGCCGTGGATTGCTTCCGCCTGTCGACCGCCGGCGTGCGCGATGAAACGCAGATCCATACCCACATGTGCTATTCGGAGTTCAACGACATCATCGAATCAATCGCCGCGATGGACGCGGACGTGATCACGATTGAAACGTCGCGCTCCAACATGGAACTGCTCAAGGCGTTTGAAGACTTCGATTACCCGAACGATATCGGTCCCGGCGTGTACGACATTCACTCGCCGAACGTGCCGGAAGTGGACTGGATGGTCGGCCTGATGGAAAAGGCGGCTGCCCGCCTGCCCAAGGAACGCCTGTGGGTGAACCCTGACTGCGGCCTGAAGACGCGCGCCTGGCCCGAAACCGAAGCGGCGCTGATCGGCATGGTGCAAGCGGCGCGCACGCTGCGCCAATCGGCCTGAAGACCGGCCCCCCAACGCCGGCCCCAAGGCTGGCGTTGCGGGTTAAGCCCCTGGTACGTGTGCGATTACGCACCGGCCGGGGGCTTTTTTTAGTGATGGGAAGCGGAACGAATTCCTGCGGCACGGGTCAATAAGCAAAAATCCCAACAGCTGGATTGTTGCCGTTCCTATGATTCTCCAAGGCCCCTATCGGCCGGATCTGCTTGCCGCGGAAACGCTGCCCGATATTCTGGAAGCCACGATCCTGCGGCATCCCGCCGCCATCGCCATCCACTGGCTGGATCAGACCCTTACCTACGACATGCTGGGCCGGCGCGCCGACCTGGCTGCGCACCATTTGATCGAGGCCGGCGTGCGGCCCGGGCAGATCGTGGGCCTGTGTCTGCCGCGCGGCGCGGACCTGCTGGTGATGCAGGCGGCCATCGCCAAAGCCGGCGCGGCCTGGCTGCCGTTCGAATCCGACACGCCGCCCGACCGCATGCTGGTCTGTCTGCAGGATGCGGGCGCCCAGGGGTTGATCGCCAGCGCCGATGTGCGCCTGGACGGCATGACGACGTGGACCACCTGGGCCCTGTCGATGCCTGTCGACGGCACCTTGCGCACGCGGGAAGGATTGCTGCCCGAGCACCCCGCCTACGTGATCTATACGTCCGGGTCCACCGGCAAGCCGAAAGGCGTGCCGATCAGCCAGGCCAGCATCTGCCATTTCCTGCGCAGCGAAAATGAGGTGCTGGGCGTGCGGCATGGCGACAAGGTCTACCAGGGCTTTTCGGTGGCCTTCGACATGTCGTTCGAAGAGATCTGGATCAGTTATCTGGTCGGCGCCAGCCTGTGGGTGGCGCCCAAGATGCTGACCACCGACCCCGAAGGCCTGCCCGACGCGCTGGTGCGCGAAGGCGTGACCGTGCTGCATGCGGTGCCGACGCTGCTTGCCTTGTTCGCGCACGATGTGCCGGGCTTGCGCATCGTGAACCTGGGCGGCGAAGTGTGCCCGGACTTCCTCGTGCCGCGCTGGGCCACGCCGGGCCGGCGCCTGTTCAATACCTATGGCCCCACCGAGACCACGGTATCGGCCAGCCTGGCCGAATTGCTGTCCGGCCAACCGGTGACCATCGGCACGCCGCTGCCCAATTACGGCATGCTCATCCGCGGCGACGACGGCGCGGTGTTGCCGCAAGGGCAGGTGGGCGAGCTTTGCATCACCGGGCCCGGCGTGGCGGGCGGCTACCTCGGGCGCCCCGAGCTGACGGCCGAAAAATTCCTGGCCAACCTCCGCCCCAGCGGCGATCACGACACGCGCATGTACCGCAGTGGCGATCTGGCCCGCATCGACGAGCATGGGCAGATCCAGTGCCTGGGCCGTAGCGACGACCAGGTCAAGGTGCGGGGCTTTCGCGTCGAGCTGGGCGAAATCGAAGCGGCGCTGTATCGGCAACCCGGTGTGGGCGCGGCGGCGGTGGTGCTGCGCGACCTGGGCGGCATCGATCAACTGGTGGCCTTCTTGAAACCCGAGGGCGAGGCGCGGCTGGACCTGCACGCCTTGCGCGCCGCGCTGGCGCGGGACCTGCCTGCCTATATGATCCCCGCCCGCTTTGAGCGCGTGGCCGAGGTGCCGCGCCTGACGTCGGGAAAGATTGACCGCAAGACGCTCAAGGCGCGTGAACTGGAAACCGTGTCCGAGCCCAGCGGCGAAGACGACGTAGCGGTCACGCCCGGCGAACAGGCGCTGTTCGACGCGCTGCGCCCCTTGTTCCCGGGCCAGCCGCTGCGCCTGGCCAGCGACTTCTTCCGCGACCTGGGCGGCCATTCGCTGCTGGCCGCGCGCCTGGTGTCGTCGCTGCGCAAGCATCCGCAGTTTTCCGCGCTGACGATGCACGAGCTCTATCAGCACCCCGGCCTGGGGGCGCTGTCGGCGCGCTTGGACGCGTTGGCGGCGGCCGTGCCGGTCGCGGTGGAAGACGGCGACACTACTGCGCCATCCCGTGACGCCGCGGGCCAGGCGTCGGAGTGGCGGCGCTGGACCTGTGGCCTGGCCCAGCTTGCCGCGCTGCCGTTGCTGATCGGCGTGCGCATGCTGATCTGGCTGACGCCGTTCTTCACGTATCACTACTGGACGGGCGACGAGGGCGACTCGGTCTGGCGTGCGGTAGCGCTGTCCATCGCCAGCTATCTGCTTTGCAACCTGCTGAGCTTCGGCGTGGCCGTGGCGTGCAAGTGGGGCATCCTGGGCCGGCTCAAGCCGGGCCGCTATCCGCTGTATGGGTGGCGCTTTTACCGCTGGTGGCTGGTGGACCGAGTGCTGGACATCCCGCCGGCGCATTTGCTGGCCGGCTCTCCCTTGCAGGTCTGGTATTTGCGGGCGCTGGGCGCGCGCATTGGCCGCGACGCGGCCATCAGCCGTATTTCGGTCCGCGCGCCCGACCTGCTGACGATTGGCGACGGCGTCAGCATTGGCGCGGCCGTCAACCTGGAGAATTTCGCGGTGCGCGGGGGCGTCTGGGAAGTGGCGCCGATCACCTTGGCCGACAATGCCTACGTCGGGTCGTACGCGGTGCTGCAAGGCGATGTGTCGATGGGCGAGCGCGCGCGGCTGGACGGCTTGTCGTCGCTGGCTTCGGGCGCACGCATCCCGGCGGGGCAAGTCTGGACGGGCGCGCCCGCGCGGCACGATCCCCAGGCGCATGCTCCTGAACTGCCGCCCCGACCCGTTCGGGCAGGGCGCTTGCGCCAACTCGATGTGGTGGCCTATGCCCTGGGCGGCACGTTGATCGCGGCGCTGTTCTTCATGCCGGTCTTTCCCAGTTTCGTGCTGATCGATTGGATCGACGCGCGCTGGCTGGACCTGATGGGCGACCGCGTGTCCTGGCCCTATGCCTTCCTTTGCTATCTGCTGCTGGCGTTGCCGGCCAGCGCCTTGCTGCTGTTCCTGACGGTGCTGGTGTCTGCCCTGTTGCGCTGGTTGTTGCTGCCCCGCTTGTCGGGCGGGCGGTGGCCGGTCTATGGCCAGATCTATCTGCGCCGGTGGCTGACCAACCAGATCCAGGAGTCCAGCCTGAGCGTGCTGCACGGCCTGTATGCCTCGATCTACGCCGGCACCTGGTACCGGCTGCTGGGCGCGAAGGTCGGCCGCGGCACCGAGATTTCCACCGCCATGGGCATCGTGCCCGACATGCTGACGCTGGGGCGCGACAGCTTCATCGCCGATGGCGTCATGCTGGGCGACGAGGAAATCGACCGCGGCTGGATGACGATGCGCCCGACCATCATCGGCAACCGCAGCTTTGTCGGTAATGGGGCGTACGTGCCCGATGGGTCGGTGCTGCCCGACGACGTGTTGATTGGCGTGCAGAGCCGAGCGCCGGCCAACGGCCGCATGGCCAGCGGCCAGACCTGGCTGGGCAACCCGCCGCTGGCCTTGCCCGCCCGCGAGCAGACCGCGGGCTTCCCCGAGCATCTGACGTTCCGGCCCAGCCTGGGCCGCAAGGTCGCCCGCGGCGCCGTCGAGGGCATGCGCATGATCCTGCCGCTGGCGGTCGTGATCGCGGTGGGCTATCTGACGGTCATGAAAATCATCCCGATCGCGGCGGCCCAGGGCTTTTTGGCCGCCTTCGACGAGCTGATGCTGGCTGGTGTTCTTTATGGATTGGGCACGTTCCTGTTCCTGGTGCTGCTGAAGTGGACGCTGGTGGGCCGGTACCGGCCACGCGCTGAACCCATGTGGACGCCCTTCGTCTGGAAGAGCGAGGCCGTGACCAGCCTGTACGAGTCCATCGCCGTGCCCAACTTCTTCAACTTTTTGCGCGCGACGCCCTGGCTGCCCCTGGCCTTGCGCTGCATGGGGGCCCGCATTGGCAAGCGCGTATTCATGGACACCACCGACGTCACCGAGTACGACTGCGTCCTGATTGGCGACGACGCGGTGCTGCACGCCTGGTCCGGGCCGCAGACCCATCTGTTCGAGGATCGCGTCATGAAGATCGGGCCCGTGCACATCGGCCGCGGCGTCAATGTCGGTCCGCGCACCACGATCCTGTACGACACCCACGTCGAGGAACACGCCGTGTTGGGGCCGTTGACCCTGGTGCTGAAAGGCGAAACCATCCCGGCCGGCCAGGCCTGGATGGGCAGTCCGGCCACGCCGTGGACGCGATGACCGCGGTCTTGAACGCGCCTGCGGGCTTGCCGCCGACGCCGCTGACCACCCCGCCGGCGCTGCGGCTGACCGGAGA
>NZ_JBYOKH010000031.1:0-77694 GCF_057799415.1 Achromobacter sp. 18P8.1.1
CCGGGACGACGGCCGCAGCCTCCTCTTGCGCTGGCCCATCGCCAAGCCCGACGAGTCGCTGCACGCCGTGCAGTCCTGGCATCACCTTACCCGCGAGGCCCTGACCCGCTGGGGGCTGCCGTCCGGCCCCGCCCAGCCGGGCCCCACCCTGGACCTGCCGCTGACGCCCGCCCATCAGGAAGCCGCCGACAAGGCGCTGCTGGCCGCCGGGCTCACCGCCCAGCGCTTTGTGCTGATCGCCCCGACGGCTACCGGCCTGCACAAGGGCAAGATCAAGGTCTGGCCCGGATTCGATACACTGACCCGCGCCTTGCAGGGATGCGGCCATACCGTGGTAATGTGCCCCCCTCCGGCCGAAACCGACGAAGCGCGGCGCAATGCCCCGACGGCGCAGTTGCTGCCCCCCTTGTCGCTGGGTGCCTTTGCCGCGTTGACGGCCCGGGCAGCGCTGGTGATTTGTAACGATTCCGGCGTCTCGCACGTCGCGGCGGCGGCGTCCGCCCGGGAACTCGCGCTGTTTGGCGTGACCCGCCCCGGACGCACCGGTCCGTGGTCGCCCCGGGCGGTATGCGTCGGATCGGAGCTGGCTTGGCCGTCCGTCGAAGAAGTTGAACAGCAGGCCATCACCCTGCTGGGCGGGACGAAGTAATCAGGATAGTTTTGACATGACCTTTTCCAGCTACCTCACGAATCTGATCATTCCTTACAACCTGTGCGTGACCCTTGTCGTCATCGGTCTGGTGCTGGGCCTGTTCCGGCTGCGCAAGACCGGCGGCGCCATCATCACCGCAGGTCTGCTGTGGGCCCTGGCTTGGTCGCTGCCCGCGACCTCGCTGTGGCTGGGCGGCGCGCTGGAAAGCCGCTACCCGCACCTGCCCCCGGCGGATTCGCCCACGGCGGACGCCATCGTGGTGCTGGGCGGCAATACGGCCAATGGCCGTGCCAACTGGTTCCTGCCCTATGACAAGGAGACCGCGGTGGTGCGCATCGACACCGCTGCCCAGCTGTATCTGGCCGGCCGCGCGCCCAAGGTGCTGCTGTCGGGCGGCGCGCTGGAAGGCGACGTCAGCGAGGCGCGCGGCATGGCGCATGCCATCCGCCAGCAAGGCGTGCCCGAAACCGCCCTGATCCTGGAAAACTCCAGCCGCACCACCTACGAAAACGCTGCCCTGACCGAGGATACGTTGAAGTCGCGCGGTATCGGCAAGGTATTGCTGGTGACCTCGGCGCTGCACATGCCGCGCGCGATGGCGGCCTTCTCCAAGCAAGGCGTGGAAGCCATTGCCGCCCCCGCACCGCCGCAGATCGTGGCGCCCACGGATGGTTCGCTATCGCTGTGGATACCCGACCAGCGCACCTTCGACGCCAGCCGCTCCATCATCAAGGAATACGCTGGCCTGTTCGTGTATTGGCTGCGCGGATGGGTATGAGCCTGACGGCAGCGCCTGCCCTGGACTGCCGGGCAGGCTGCGGCGCCTGTTGCATCGCCCCGTCGATCACCCGGCCGATTCCGGGGATGCCCGAGGGAAAGCCGGCGGGCGTGCCCTGTATCCAGCTGCTGCCGGACATGCGCTGCGCGATCTTCGGCCAGCCCTCCCGGCCGGATTTCTGCGGCGGATTGCAACCTCAGCAAGACATGTGCGGCCCCGACCGCGAACACGCGGTCCGATGGCTGGCGGACCTGGAACGGGCGACCGCGCCAGGGCATTAAGGTCTGCTGAGCGCGGGGGCCCTTTTTTCCGCAGGGCCGCCCCAAGGAAAAAAAGCCCCCTCGGGGGGCAGCGGAGCGTGGGGGCCCTTTTTCCGCAGGGCCGCCCCAAGGAAAAAAAGCCCCCTTGGGGGGCAGCAAGCTCACTCAGTGAGCGCGGCGTGGGGGCCCACCAACATTCAGCTGCGCGCTTCCAGCACCTTTTCGTACAGCTCCTCATATCTTGAGGCAACCGTTTCCCAGCTTTGATCGCGGGCGATTTCCAGGCCGCGTTCGGTCAATGCCGCGCGCAGCTCGGGTTCCGAACCCAACCGTTCCAGCGCTTGCGCCAACTGGGCGCCGTCACGCGGGTCTTGCAGGATCAGCGCGTCCTTGCCGGCGGAAAGGTACTGCGCAAAGCCGCAGTACGCCGGCGAACTGACGACCACCGGCAGGCCGTGCGACATGGCCTCCAGGGGCGCCATGCCGTAGCTGTCGTTCAGCGTGGGATGCGCGTAGATGTCCGCCGCACTGAAATACTGGGCCACCTCGGGCGTCGGATCGACCAGCGTGACGCGATGGGCGATGCCGCTGGCGGCGCGGACCCGGTCGCGGGTGGGTTCATCCGCCCCCACGACCAGCAGCTTGTAATGGGCCGGCAACTGCGCCAGCGCATCCAGCAAGGCAGGCAAGCCTTTCCGCAGGGGGTTGCGGGCAACCAGCAAGCAACCGACCGTGCCCGCGTCCCAGCCCAGGCGGGCGCGGGTGGCATCACGGCCGTTGGCCTCTTCGGCCGACGGCAATTTGACGCCAGGCGCGATGATGTCCACCGTCAACTGCTGGCCGTAACTGCGGTGAAGCTGATCCATGATCAGGCCGGACACGGCCACCACGCGCCGGGCGGGCGCACCGCGGACGCGCAGCTTTTCCAGCAGCAGGTAGGTGGCCAGCCGCGGGCTCAGCCAGGCCGTCACGCGCGCCAGCGGCCGGACGCGGGTGACGCGGTTGTAGCGCACTGGCGTCACGTGCATGACCTGGATCTCTCCGGCCCAGCCGTTCATGTGGGAATGCACGATGTCGAATTTCCCGCGCGTCAGCCGATCGGCCCGCCACGCGAAATACAGCACCCGCATCCAGCTGGGCAGCCAGCCGGGAAAGCGCACGGGCAGGAAACGGAACGGCAGGTCGCTGTCGAAATCGCGCGCCACGATGGAGACATCGTGGCGCTGGCCCAGGACGCGCATCAGCTCCACGCCATAGGCCTCCGCGCCTCCGAAGCGATTGCCGAAGCGGTCGACCAACAGCGCAATACGGAGCCGCCGCTCAGCGGCGCCGGCGGGTGTCTTCATACCGGGTCAGGCACTTCTGCAGGAAGCGGATGATGTTGGTGGAACGCGCCACCGTCACCCGGGGCAGTCCGAACGGATCGTCGGACGCCGCCGCCAGGCCGCGCTGGGTCAGCGTGGCATTGTCATAGCCGGCTTCGCGCACCATGGCGCGGTGCTCTGGCCCGTGATCGCCATAGGGATAACAGAAGGCCGTGACGGGCGCGCCCAGCGCCTGTTCCAGTTCGTCCTTGGATTCGACGATCTGGCGACGGGCTTCTTCGGGCGACATTTCGGGCAAATGCACATGGTCCAGCGTATGCGACCCGACCTCGTTGCCCGCCTGCGCCCATTCGCGCATTTCCTGCACGGTCATCAGGGCCGAAAAGGGAATGCCCTTTGCATGGTCCCAGACGTTGCTGCCGTCGAACTGGCGCGCGACAAAATAATTGGTGGCGGTGAAGCCGAGTTCGCTCAGCACCGGCATCGCGTTGCGATGCACATTGCGGTAGCCGTCGTCGAACGTGACGCCGAACACCTTGCCCTGGCGCTCGCCGCGCACATAGGGCATGACGTCGCGCATCGACAGGCCGCGGTAGCCAAGGCGGCGCATCCAGCGCATCTGGCGGGCGAAGCTGTCGGGATGTACGGTCAACCCGCGAAACGGCGTGCCCTTGGGGTTGGGCTCGCCGATCTGGTGGTACATGAGAATAGGGATAGACATAGGCCGGATTATAGAGCCCGGCGTCCATCCAGCGTACGCTGGTAGACATCTACTGTGGCGGCAGCGAAACGGTCCAGATTGAAGTCGCGCAGGCTGGTTTCACGGGCACGGGCGCCCATGGCGCGTACCGTGTCCGGATGGTCCAGCATGAACCGCAGCTTGGCCGTCATGGCAGGCACGTCGCGCACCGGCACGATCCAGCCGTCCACGCCGTCGGTTACGTTCTCAGGCAGCCCGCCTACGTCGGTCACCAGCGCGGGCAGGCCCAGGCCCATGATCTCGCGGCACGCGAAGGAAAGTGCTTCGCGGTAAGACAAGACGAAGCCGGCATGGCAGGACGCCAGCGCAGCGCGTACGTCATCAAGCAGCCCGGGAAAGCGGACCTGATCGATCATGCCCAGCTCTCGCACGCGGGCCAGTTTGGCCTCGGACGGCGGATCGCCCGCCACCATCAGCAGCACGCGCGCCTTGTCGGCGGGCGGCAAGGCAGCAACGGCGGCCACCAGGTCAAGCCAGCCCTTGTCGTAATCGGTACCGCCGGCGCTGCCCAGCAGCAGCTTGCCCTGCCAGGTCGGGCCGAAGATCAGCGCGCGCAGCTTGTCCAGGCTTTCCGGCGGAGGCGGGGCGAAGAAGTTCGTGTCGATGCCGTGCCGGATAGTGGTGATGGGGCGCTTGCTGTAGGGCGAACGCTGCATCAGGCCATGGATGTAGTCGCTGACGGCAATGCCGTGGTCGGTCGCCAGCGCGACCCGCAGCTTGTGGCCGAAGCTCGAGAGCGGATGGTCGTTGTGCTTGGTGAACACGATGCGCGGTCGGCGGGCCATGCCCAGCGTCGCCAGCATCACCTGCTTATGGTCGGCCGATCCGTTGACATGGATGATGTCGAAGCGCCCGGCCTTGATCAGGCGGCGCAGCTGCGAGCGGTCCTTGAACCACGACGACGGGCGCGTCGTGTATTGCATGTCGACTACGGTCACGCCGGGAATGGCGCGGGCGTAGCGGTGCAGCCGGCTGGTGGCGGGCGCCGCCACGGTGATCTCGTGATCACGGGCCAGCGCCTTCGCCAGGTTGATGATGTAGGTGACGTGCCCCCCGCCGTTGCCGGCGTGGAAGTTCGTGTAGAGAATCTTCACTTCTGCTTCTCGGCCAGGAACATCAGCTTGGAATAGCGGAAGAAACTGCCTGCCGCCGCCGTCACCGCCAGCACCAGACCGTGCCTGCCGTCCAGGAAGCCGCGGCGGATGAGATAGATGCGCACGAAGGTCCAGAAGCCGTGGCCCAAGGCGCCGAAGACCGAGGTGCGGCGCCCCTTGGCATACATCATCGCCGCCGCGTCCGATGAATAGCGGTTGACCTTGTTGATCAGCGCATCCAGGTTGTCGTACGGATAATGGTTGAAGTAGCCCTGCAGCTTGAGGGGCTGCCCATTGGCTGGCACCACGCGTTCGTGCACGGCGGCATCGGTGAAGCGTGCCGTGCCGCGCTTGAAGAGGCGCAGCACGTAATCGGGCCACCAGCCGCTGTGGCGGATGTCCTTGCCGCAGAAATTCGACAGCCGGGCGATCTCGTAGGCGTCGGCGCGCGGGTTCGCCAGCACGTCCTGGATTTCACGGGCCAACTCGGGCGTGACGCGCTCGTCGGCGTCGATGGACAGCACCCAGTCGCCCGTCGCCAAATCCAGCGCACGGTTTTTCTGAGGGCCGAAGCCCGGCCAGTCGGGCGTGATTTCAACGCGTGCGCCCAGCGCCTGCGCCAATTCGACGGTGCCGTCGGCGCTGCCCGAATCCACCACGATGAATTCGTCGGCGAAGGACACGGATTTTAGGCAGGCGGCGATGTTCGCCGCTTCGTTCTTGGTGATGATGATGACTGATAGCTTCATCCGCGATTCCTAAGACGCTTTTTCCAGGCTTTCCAGGCGTGGTAGCGCGGCCCCCAGAACGGGTCGCGCGACAGCCAGATGCGCCGGTTCAGCCAGGTTCCGCCCTGGTTGCGCACCGCGAAACGGTAGATGTGCTCGGGGTCCGCGCCGGGGGTGTTCTGTCCGAAAGGGTCGGTAGTGTACAAGTGCGCAAAGCCCGCCTGCCGGGCGGCGGCGACGTAATCCGCGTCGAAATAGCCTTGCGGCCAGCAGAGATGGTCGCTGACGGATCCGAGGCGACGCACGAGGGTATCGCGGGAATCGTGAAGTTCCTGGGCGATATGGTCGCGCTTGGCGTCCACGTCGGCACCGGAGACCTTGTCCCAGCGGGTGTGGGTGTGCGTATGGGAATGGAATTCGAACGTGCCCGCGGCCTGCATGGCTTCGATCTCGCTCCAGCGCAGCATGGCGTCATCGGCGCGGCCGGCCGCCACCAGTTGTTTGCAGGCGTCGTGGTCAGGCGT
Source organism: Achromobacter sp. 18P8.1.1 (assembly GCF_057799415.1). Lineage (NCBI taxonomy): Bacteria > Pseudomonadati > Pseudomonadota > Betaproteobacteria > Burkholderiales > Alcaligenaceae > Achromobacter > Achromobacter sp. 18P8.1.1. The sequence goes on from NZ_JBYOKH010000031.1 coordinate 6,122, forward strand.
GGCGGGCAACGGGCCGCCCTGCCCCGCGTGCGGACGCACGGGGCCGTCGCCGATCCAGCCGGTAATGGTGAACAGCACGGCGCGCATACCGTGGCGCGCCAGCACGGGATGCGCATGCACCCAGTTGTTCAGGTAGCCGTCGTCGAAAGTGATCAGCACGGAACGCTCGGGCGCCGCGCCGCCCGCCAGGTAAGCGGCGAACTGGGCGGCGGAAAGCGATTGGTAGCCGGCCCGCGCCAGGCGCGAAACCTGGGCCTCGAACACGTCCGGCGTGGCTGCGATCATGCCGCCCGCAGGCGTGACATGGTGGTACATCAGCACGGGGACGTTGGGCGCATTCATCCCGCGCGCTCCGCCAGCCACTTCAAGTAGACGGCTTCGGTGGTTTCGGCCAGACGGGCCGGCGAAAACACGGCCTCTTCCCAGACCATCTTGCGGCCGGCGTCGCCCATGCGCCGGCGCAGGGCCGGGTCATCGATCAGGCGCTGCAAGGCGTCGGTCAGCGCTTGGGGATTCTTGGGCGGCACCAGGATGCCAGTATCGCCGTTACGGAACATCTCGGACACGCCGCCCACATCGGTGCCGATCACAGGCAGGCCGCTGGCCTGTGCTTCGACATAGACGGTGCCGGACGCTTCCTGCTGCGTGGCCAGGGCGAACACGTCGAATCCCGCCAGCAGGTTGGGCACGTCGCGCCGCATGCCCATCAGATGGATGCGGTCTTGCAGGCCCAGCGTGGCCACGTAATCCTGGGTCTGCTCGAAGACCGGCGAGCCGCCGCCGACGAACACCAGGTGCAGCTTGGGCCGGCTGGCCATCAGCGGCACGATCGCGTCGATCAGGTCTTTGTGGCCCTTGGTGGCGCGCATGACCGCCACGCAGCCGACGACGATATCGTCATCCGCCAGGCCGAGCTCATCGCGCAAGGTCGAACGTTCGACCGGCGGCGGCAGCACGATGGGCGAATAGACGGTGGCCACCTTATTGGCCGGCACGCCGCGCTCGATCAGGTATTTGCGCACATGATCACTGACCGTCGTGACCCTGTGCGGCAGACAGGTGTAGGACCACATCGATCCCACCTTGTTGGACAGGTGGCGGGTCCGCACGATCAACGGGGTACCCGCCAATCTGGCGGCCAGCGCTGCGATGACCGTATCGCGCCGGCTGTGGGTGTTGAGCACGTCGAAGCGCCCTTCCTTCAGGATGCCGCGCACGGCGGCCACGCCCTTCAGGTAATTCACCGGCCCGTCCATATCGACCTTATGAACGGTAAAGCCGGCATCCGTAAGACGTTCGACCAGCAGGGCCCTAGGCTGGCAGATGGCTTCGATATGGTGGCCACGCGCACGCATGGCCGTCATTTCCTTGAAGATCCGCCCTTCCTGACCGCCAAAGCTGGTGGCGGCTTCCGAATGCACGATACGCAGTTTTCGCATCAATAGGTGACCTCTACTCCGTCGGGCTTGGTCCAGGCATTCAGGTTCTCGAGCAACGTGTCCGCCATGCGGACCCGCCACTCTTCGCCCAGCCTGACCGTGCACAGGAAATTGTTCTTGGTGTAGACGATATCGACCGGCACGCCGGGGATGCCGTTTTCGGGTTCGGCCCGGAACGGGTTCAGCATCTGGCGCAGACGCGCCGCGTCGGCCGTCCCGTTGAGCTTGACCCGCAGGGACTTGGCGCGCGCTTCGCGGGCCAGCTGCAGGTCGTACAGCTGTTCGGCCACGATGCGCATGCCGCCGGAATAATCGTCGTTGCTGACCTTGCCCTGGACAATGACCAGTTGGTCTTCGCGCAGGCGGTTGCGGTGCTTTTCGTAGAGCTCGTTGAATACCGAGATTTCCACTTGCGCGGTGCCGTCGTCCAGCACGGCGAACACCATCTTGCCGCGGCGAGTCATCATGACGCGCACGCTGGCCAGCACGCCGCACATCCATTGCAGGTCGCGCTGCGGTTCGACTCGCGCCAGCTGCATCGGCACGATGCGGCGCACTTCGTCGCGCCACGCGTCGAACAGGTGACCGCTGTAGTAGTAGCCCAGCGCGGATTTTTCTTCCGTCAGCTTCTTGTGCAGGTCCCAGGGCGCGACCTTGGCCAGTTCGCCGGCGACCACGTCGCCGCTATCGTCGCCGAACAGCGAGGCCTGGTTGGCGCTGCGGGCCGCCTGCTCGGCGGCTTCCATGGCCGTGGGCACGGAAGCCAGCATCGCCGCGCGGTTCGGTTCGATGGTGTCGAACGCGCCCGCCTTGATCAGGGCTTCGATGGTGCGGCGGTTGACGGCCTGCTTGCCCACGCGGCGGCAGAAGTCGAACAGGTTCAGGAACGGGCCGCCTTCCTTGCGCGCGCGCAGGATGTCTTCGACGGCACCCTGGCCGGTGCCTTTGACCGCCCCCAGGCCGTAGCGCATGGTGCGGGGCGGTTTGCCCTTTTCGGTGTGCTTGTCGGCCACCGGCTCAAATCGGAAGCCCGAGAAATTGACGTCAGGCGGCAGCACCTCGACGCCGTTGTCCTGGGCGTCGCGGCAGAAGATCTGGACCTTGTCCGTGTCGTCCATATCGGACGACATGGTGGCGGCCAGGAATTCCGTCGGGTGATAGGCCTTGAGCCAGGCGGTCTGGTACGAGATCAGCGCGTAGGCGGCAGAGTGCGACTTGTTGAAGCCGTAGCCCGCGAACTTTTCCATCAGGTCGAAGAGTTTGACCGCCAGGTCGGGATCGTGGCCCTTTTCCTTGGCGCCTTGCTCGAACAGTTCGCGGTGCTTGGCCATTTCCTCGGGCTTTTTCTTGCCCATGGCGCGGCGCAGCAGGTCGGCGCCGCCCAGCGAGTAGCCCCCGATGATCTGCGAGATCAGCATCACCTGTTCCTGGTAGACGATGACCCCGTAGGTGCTCTTCAGGGTGCTTTCCAGGTCGTTGTGGAAGTAGTCCACTGCGGCGCGGCCGTGCTTGCGGTTGACGAAGTCATCCACCATGCCCGATTCCAGCGGCCCCGGACGATACAGGGCCAGCATGGCGATGATGTCTTCGAAGGTGTTCGGCCGCAGCTTTTTCAGCAGTTCCTTCATGCCGCGCGATTCCAGCTGGAACACGGCGGTGGTGTTGGCGTCGCACAGGATCTTGTAGGCGGCCGGATCGTCAAGCTCCAGCGCCATGACGTCGAAGTCGCGCTTGTCCTCGTTGAACTGGCGCACATAGCGCACGGCCCAGTCCAGGATGGTCAAGTTGCGCAAACCCAGGAAGTCGAACTTCACCAGGCCGGCGGCTTCGACGTCGTCCTTGTCGAATTGCGAGACCGCACTGTTTTCCTGCCCCGGCTGGCAATACAGCGGGCAGAAATCGGTGAGCTTGCCCGGCGCGATGAGCACACCGCCGGCGTGCATGCCGATGTTGCGGGTCAGGCCTTCCAGCGGCTTGGCCAGGTCGACCAGCGCGCGCACTTCTTCTTCCTGCTCGTAGCGGTCCTTGAAGGCGGGTTCGTCCTTGAGGGTGCGTTCGAGCGTCCAGGGATCCATCGGGTTGAACGGGATCAGCTTGGACAGGCCGTCGCAGAACATGTAGGGCATGTCCAGCACGCGGCCCGCGTCGCGGACCACGGCTTTCGCGCCCAGCGTACCGAAGGTGGCGATCTGGCTCACGGCGGCGCGGCCGTACTTTTCCTTGACGTAGTCGATGACCCGTTCGCGGTTGTCCTGGCAGAAGTCGATATCGAAGTCGGGCATGGAGACCCGCTCGGGATTCAGGAAGCGCTCGAACAGCAAGTCATAGCGGATCGGGTCCAGGTCGGTGATGCCCAGCGCGTAGGCCACGAGCGAACCTGCGCCCGACCCCCGCCCCGGCCCCACCGGCACGCCGTTGTTCTTGCCCCAGTTGATGAAGTCCTGCACGATCAGGAAGTAGCCCGGGAAGCCCATCTGGATGATGGTCTTGCATTCCCAGCGCAGGCGTTCGTAGTACTGCTCGCGCTTGGACTCGCGTTCGGCCTCGTTGGGGAACAGGAACGCCATGCGCTTTTCCAGGCCCTCTTCCGACAACTGGACCAGGTAGTCGTCCAGCGTCACGCCGTCGGGCGTGGGGAAGTTGGGCAAACGCGGCTTGCCCAGCACCAGGCTCAGGTTGCAGCGCTTGGCGATTTCGACCGTATTGGCCAGCGCCGAGGGCACGTCGGCGAAACGCCGCGCCATTTCCTCGGAGCTGAGCAGGTATTGTTCTTTGGTGAACCGGCGCACACGGCGCGGGTTCGCCAGGATTTCACCTTCGGCGATGCAGACGCGGGCCTCGTGGGCCTGGAATTCGTATTCGTCCAGGAATTGCACGGGGTGCGTGGCCACGACCGGCAGGCCGGCTTCGCCCGCCAGCCGCATGGCCGCCTGCGTGTAGGCTTCGTCGCCGTCCATGCCCGCGCGCTGCAATTCGATGTAATAACTGCCCGGGAACAGGTGCGCCCATTGCCGCGCCAGCGCCAACGCCGATACGGCGTTACCGGCGTCCAGCGCCTGGCCTACGTCGCCCATGCGTCCCCCTGATAGCGCGATCAGCCCTTCCTGGCCCTGGAGCCATTCGCGGCGGATTTCCGCCCGGCCCTTGCCCTGGTTCGTCAGGAAAGCCTTGGACAGCAATTCGCACAGGTTCAGGTAGCCCTGATGGTTGCGCACCAGCAACAACAGCCGGAACGGCTTGGCCGGATCGTCGTCGTTGGTCAGCCAGACATCGCAGCCGGCGATGGGTTTTACCCCCGCGCCTCGCGCGCCCTTATAGAATTTGATCAGGCCGAAAAGGTTCGACAGATCGGTCAGCGCCACAGCTGGCTGGCCCAGCTTGGCGACGCGCTTGATGAGGTCGGAGATGCGCACGATGCCGTCCACCACCGAGAACTCGGAGTGGACGCGGAGATGCACAAAGGGGGTCGGGGTTGTTACGGCTTCGGACATAGCGGGAATTGTACCTAGTGATCCCGGTCCAAGCCGATGCGCCTGAGATTCCGCAAACGGCGCGCTACGGACCTTGTGTAACAATACTAGGTAGACATGACCCAACTGTCGCAGGACATCGATTACGTATGAAATGGCTAATCCCCGGGATCTGGCTGGCCGCCATCCTGTTTGCCCACTTCCGAGGCCGAGTCAAACTGCCGCTGGGCCGGCAGATGCTGGACCACTCGGTGCTGCTGGCTCCGATCAACGCCTTCATGGTGCTGGCCTCCCGCGTGCCGTCCACGCCCTACCTGACGACGAGCGAAATCGCCGAACTCAAGGTGCTGGACGACCACTGGGAGACCATCCGCGAAGAAGCCGTGCAAATGGCCGAACTGCGCCGCATCAAGGCCGCCGACACCCATAACGACATCGGCTTCAATTCCTTCTTCAAATACGGCTGGAAGCGCTTCTACCTGAAGTGGTATGACGCCCGCCACCCGTCGGCCGAGGAACTGTGCCCCAAGACGGTCGCCATCCTGAAGACCCTGCCCAAGGTCAAGGCCGCGATGTTCGCCGAATTGCCGCCGGGCGGCCAGTTGAATCCGCACCGGGACCCGTTTGCAGGGTCGCTGCGCTATCACCTGGGCCTGGTGACACCCAACGACGACCGCTGCCACATCATCGTCGACGGCGAGTCCTATAGCTGGCGCGACGGCGAAAGCGTGGTGTTCGACGAAACCTATGTGCACGAAGCCTACAACCACACCGACCAGAACCGGATCATCCTGTTCTGCGACGTGGAGCGTCCCCTGAAATGGCGCTGGGCCGAGGCGTTCAACCGCTGGTTCGGCCGCGTGGTCATGTCGGCCGCGAGTTCACCCAACGACGGCGGCGACCAGACCGGCGCCATCAATAAGCTGACGCACGCGCACTGGGTCATCGACCAGAAGCGCAAGGCCTTCAAGGCCTGGAACCGGACCGTCTACAAGGCCACCAAGTTCGGCCTGATCGCCCTGGTCGTGATCGGCTTCATCGCCCTGTAATCCCGTGGGCAGCGCCCGGGCGGCTTGCGCCCCGGGCGTCCCTGCCCCGTTCAGGCCGCTTCGCGCACGGGCAGCGTCAACAGCCCCGTGTGGTAGTCGTAGCCGTAGATCTCGCCGTACCGGCCCCATTCCACCGCGATCTTGAGGACCCGTTCGGCCTCGTCGGGCTTCAGGAATTCCTCCAGCGAATCCAGGAAGTCCTTTTCAGACAAGGCGCCCGTGGGTTCTTGCTCGAGGCTGTGGCGGATGTGCGCGGCCAGCGGCACATGCGCCAGCAGCTGACGGCCGAAGATGGCTTGCTTCTGCCCTTGCTCGGCCTGCACGTAGCGCTGGCCGAGCGGCGTCAGGAAGATGTCGCCGCGGTCGATCTGGGCCAGGCCGAACAGCCCCAGCGCTTCGCAAGCGGGCAGCAGGTCGTCATCCGAGATCTCGGCCTCTTCGGCCAGCTTGGGCAAATCGGCACGACCGTTGAAGGGCGCTTCGGCCAGGACGTCCAGCACGCCTTCCATGCGCTCGACCTCGGTCTGCGGAAACCGGTAACCCAGCCCTTGCTGGCGCGGTGTGGGCACGCCGTGCGCAGGCCGCATGGTCATCAACGCGTAGACCTCGTCGATCAGCGCCCGCACCTGCGGTGAATCCGCGTCGCGTGGCCGCGGCAGACCGATCAGCACCTGGCTGCGGACGCGCCCCGGATCACTGTCGAACACGATGATGCGATCAGCCATCATCACCGCTTCCTCGATGTTGTGCGACACGATCAGGATTCCCTTGGTGGAGATGCGGCTTTCGTCCCAGAGTTCCAGCATGTCGTCGCGCAAGGTCTCGCCCGTCAGCACGTCCAGAGCCGAGAACGCCTCGTCCATCAGCAGCACGTCGGGGTTCATGACCAGTGCGCGCGCAATGCCTACCCGCTGGCGCATGCCGCCCGACAATTCACGCGGCAAGGCGCCGCCGAAACCGCCCAGGCCGATCAGGTCCAGCACGGCGTCGGCCCGCTTGGCGCGCTCGGCCGCCGGCACGCCCTGGGCCTCCAGGCCCAATTCGACGTTCTGCTGGGCGGTCAGCCACGGAAACAGGGCGAACGACTGGAACACCATCGCGATGCCCGACGCCGGGCCGTACACCGGCTGGCCGCGGTAGGTGACCGTGCCCTGGTCGGCGTTGACCAGGCCGGCCATGATGCGCAACAAGGTGGACTTGCCCGATCCGGACTTGCCCAGCAAGGCGACGATTTCGCCTTCTTTCAGCGTGAAATCCACGTGCTCCAGCACATGCCGCGCGGTGCCGTCAGCGGCGCGGAACGATTTGCCGACGTCGTGCAGTTCGATCAGGACGTTGGGGTTCATGTCTACTCCTAGCGGCCGCGGTCTTCGGCCAGCAGATACAGCTTGCGCCAGAAAAATCGGTTCAACAGCATCACGAACACGCACATCACGCCAATGCCCAGCGCGATGCGGTGGAAATCGCCCTGCTCGGTCATCTGCTTGATGTAGCTGCCCAGGCCGTCGGCGACCAGCGAGGTCTTGCCCCAGGACACGTACTCGGCCACGATGCTGGCGTTCCACGACCCGCCGCTGGCGGTGATGGCGCCGGTGATAAAGCTGGGGAAGACAGCGGGCAGATACACCCGGCGCCAGCGCAACCAGCCTTTGAGCCCCAGGTTGTCGGCTGCCAGCCGCAGTTCATTGGGGATGGTGGACGCGCCAGCCACGACGTTGAACAGGATGTACCACTGAGTGCCGAAGATGATCAGCGGGCTGAGCCAGATATTCGGGTTGAGCTGCCAGGCCACCATGGCGTAGACCACGGCGGGAAACAGCAGGTTCACCGGGAACGCGGCCAGGAACTGCGCGACGGCCTGCACGCGCTGCGAATATCGGGGACGCAACCCAATCCATACCGCGACCGGCACCCAGACGACCGATGCCAGCGCAATCAGCAGCATGACCCGGACCATCGTGATGCCACCCAGGCCCAGCACATGCAGCACCTCGCCCCAACCCACGTCCTGATGGACGAACACCACCAGCTTGTACGTCGCCAACAGGGCCGCGGCCGCCAGCAAGGCGTCCCAGACGCGGGTCCAGCGCGGATCGGGCACCTTCGCCCGCGCCCGGATGGAGGTGCCGTCATACGGCACGCTGAACCACCCCAGCGCACGGCGCATGCACGCCCAGAACGCATTCGACACCGCCTGCATCCAGCGGCTGCGCCGCGTCCAGTCCAGCAACCACGATTGCTGCGCGGCGTCGCCCTGCGATTCCTCGAACCGGAACTTGTCGGCCCAGGCCAGCAGCGGCCGGAAGAAGAGCTGGTCGTACAGCAGGATGCCCGCCATCATGGCGCCGATGGCCCAGGCGATGGCGCGGCCGTCCTCGGCCTGGATCGCGACGGCGATGTAGGAGCCGATGCCGGGCAGCTTGATGTCTTGCCCCGCCACCGAGATGGCCTCGGCGGCCACCAGGAAGAACCAGCCGCCCGACATGGACATCATCATGTTCCACAGCAGCCCGGGCGTGGCATAGGGCAGTTCCAGCCGCCAGAACCGCTGCCAGCCCGACAGCCGGAAGATCCGGGCGGCTTCGTTCAGTTCGGCCGGCACCGTGCGCATGGATTGATACAGGCTGAAGGCCATGTTCCAGGCCTGCGAGGTGAAGATCGCGAAGATCGCCGCGCATTCCACGCCCAGCAGGTTGCCGGGGAACAGCGCGATGAACGGAGCGATGGCGATGGCCTGGAAACCCAGGATCGGGACGGACTGCAAGATGTCCAGCATGGGGATCATCGCTTTTTCGGCCGTCCGGTACTTGGCGGCGATGGCGGCGAAGACGAAGCTGAACAGCAGGGAAAAGCCCAGCGCCGTGAACATCCGAAGGATGGTGCGCAAGAGGTAATACGGCAGATAGGCCGGATCCAAGGAGATCGGCAGTTCCTCGCCCAATGCGAACGGGCGGCTCATTTGAGAGGCGCCGTAAGCCATCAAGGCCAGGATCCCCAGCACCAGGGGCAATAGCGCCCAATCCCAGCGGTTAGGGGTGGAGCGGGAGCCCGTTTTCGGGCGGGTCCGGGGGCTGAATAACTCGAACATATCGGGGATGTTCCAGGGCGCAAGGGGAGAGGCCAGCGAATTGGAGCATAACGAGATGACGGCGGTCTGAATTAGGGTTTTTGTCGGTTTTTTTTGGGGGTTGGGGGTTTGGGGTGTTGCTTGGTGGGTTCTTGAGACGCCCGGTGTGGCGGGAGCCTGGGGGGCGCGGGGCAACGATTGCGGTCCGGAGCCTTCGCTCCGGACTGCCCCTGCGTCATCCTCGTTGTTGCCTGCGGCAACTGCCTTCGGATTCCCTTGGGCTTATCAACGCCCCGCGCCCCCCAGGCCCCCGCCACACCAGGCTCGGTCAGGTGCAATCTCACGTCAGTGGAGGAGGACCGGGTGCTTAGGGTTCTTGCCCCGGATGGAGAGGGTGAGGAATATCTTGCGGGGCCCGCCCCCGGCCGGCCGCGCGGGCGGCCTTTGGGGGCTTACGCGGTGTCTTGCGTCGGGGGGTGGATCGATGGGTTGCGCGCGGTGGGCAAGGCCAGTTCTTCTGCCCGAATTGCCGCGCTTCACCCATCCTACGATTGACGATATCGAAGGATCTGCCAGAGAAACGACAGGGCCCACAGAACCTGAAGACGCGTATGCCGATTGCGGCCGCCCGCGCGGCCGCAATCGGCGGGCACCGTAAGACTCGTCAAGGATCCTGGACCTGGTGGCGCACCAAGCCAAGACGGCGGCAGGTGGTCGGCGGGGCGGCCTGACTGCGCGCAACCTTGATGCGCCCGAGGGAATCTGAAGGAGTCGCCAAAGGCGAGGACGAAGATGACGACGGGAGAGTCCGGAGCGAAGGCTCCGGACCGCAATCGTGGGCGCGCGCAGTCAGGCCGCCCCGCCGACCAGCGGCCTACGAAGCACAACGCATGGACCACGAAGCAAGAAGAGCCGACGCTTCGCGATCACCGCTTCAAAGACTCCCAACTCTTCATCAATCGCTTGACCGACACCGGCATCGGCGTCCGAAGTTCCTGCGCAAATAACGCCACCCGCAGTTCCTCCAGCAACCACCGGAACTCGTCCAGCCGCGGATCCGGCGCGCCTTTCAACGCCGCCCTCGCCCGCTGATACTGCGTCACCAGCGGCGCCATTTCCGTGAGCAGTTTTGCGTCGCGTCCCGGATCCGCCCGCAACTTGTCGATGCGGGCCACTGCTGCCTTCAGGTAGCGTGGATAGTGTGAAAGTTGCGAATAAGGCGTATCGCGGATGAACATCTTCGGCATCAGCGCGCCGATCTGCTGCTGCAGGTCCGCGTAGGCGGCCGCATGCGGCTTGGCCTGCGGCAGCTTGCGTTGCAGCGCCGCGTATTCCGTCAGCACCGCGCCGGCCAGCCTGGCCACTTCCTGCGCCAGCAGGCCCAGACGGCCCTTGCCTTCCGTGCGGCGCGCGTCGAATTGCTGCTCGTTCACCGGCCACGGCTCGGCCAGGCACGCCTGCCCCAGCGCGCAATCGATGATCTGGTCGCGCAGTTCTTCCTGCGTGCCCAGCGTCATGTACAGCATGCTGATCTTGGTCAGGTCCGCCAGGTTCTTTTCCAGGAACTTGACCTGCTCGCGCAGCCCCAGCCGGAAGAGCTTCAACAGGCCCGCGCGGTGGTGCTTGCGCGCCTCGTCCGGATCGTCGAACACGTCCAGGTCGCAATGCGTGCCCCGGTCCACCAGGGCCGGATAGCCGATGACGGACTGGCCGCGCCGCTTGATCTCCATGATCTCCGGCAAGGGGCCGAACGACCACGTCGTCAGGTTCTCGTGCGCCAGTGCCTGAGCGACTTGCGTATCGCTGGCCGCCAGTTGCTGGAAGGTGGCCTGCGCCTGCTTGCCGAATTCCGCCCGCAACTGCGCCAGGTTGCGCCCGGCGGCCAGCATGCGGCCATGTTCGTCGACCACGCGGAAATTCATGAACAGGTGGGCGGGCAAGGTTTCAAGCTTGAAATCGCCCACGGCCGGACGCACCTGCACCTGGTCCCACATGTCGGCGATGATGGCATCCACCAGGCCTTGCTGCGGATCGGCCTGCCGTTCGAACCAGCGCTCGTAGAAGCCGGCGGCATAGTCGGGCAGCGGCACGCAATGGCGGCGCAGCTTTTGCGGCAGCGATTTCAGCAGCAGATGGACCTTTTCCTTCAGCATGCCGGGCACCAGCCACTCGCAGCGGTCAGGGTCGATCTGGTTCAGCGCGAACAACGGCACCGACAGCGTCACGCCGTCACGCGGCGAACCGGGTTCGAAGTGGTAGTCCAGCGCCATCGACACGCCTTGCCATTCCACCTTCTTGGGGAAGACATCGGTCGTGACGCCGGCGGCTTCGTGCCGCATCAGCTCGTCGCGGGTCAGCATCAGCTTGGCGGCGGCCGCCTTGTCCAGGCTGGACACCCACTTTTCCAGTGACGCCGTCTGGGAAATGTCTGCGGGCAACTGGCGGTCGTAGAAGGCGAAGATCAGTTCGTCGTCCACCAGGATGTCCGGGCGGCGCGTCTGATGCTCCAGCTTTTCGATGCCGGCAATCAGCTTGCGGTTGTGCGCCACGAAGGGCAGTCGCGTGTCGATCTCGCCGGGCACCAGCGCCTGGCGGATGAACAGTTCGCGCGCATGGGTCGGGTTCACGCGGCCGTAGTGGATGCGGCGGCCCGTGTAGATGGTCAGCCCGTACAGCGTGGCGCGCTCATTGGCCACGACCTGCCCGGCCTTCTTTTCCCAGCGCGGGTCCGACCAGTTCTTGCGGATCAGGTGGGCGCCCACTTTTTCCAGCCACACCGGATCGATCCGGGCGACGCAGCGCGCGTACAGCCGTGTGGTTTCGACCAGTTCGGCCGCCATGATCCAGCGTCCCGCCTTCTTCACCAGGCGCGAACCCGGGTGGATATGGAAGCGGATTTCGCGGGCGCCCTGGTAATGGCCGCCCTCGTCGCTCTTGAAGCCGATATTGCCCAACAGGCCGGACAACAGCGCCAGATGCAGCTGTTCGTAGGTGGCTTCCGCCTGATTGACGCGCCAGCCCTGCTCGCCCACCAGCGCAGACAACTGGGTGTGCACGTCGTGCCATTCGCGCAGCCGGATCGGCGACAGGAAGTTCTGCCGCAACAGGTTCACCAGCTTGCGCTGGGACGCCTTGTGCTGCACCTGTTCGCCATACCATCGCCACAGTTTCAGGAAGGAAATGAATTCCGACTTGTCGTCGGCGAACTTGGCGTGTGCCGCTTCCGCGGCCTCGCGTTCCTGCATGGGGCGATCGCGCGCGTCCTGCACCGACAGGGCCGATGCGATGATCAGCATTTCGGACAGGCATTGGTGTTCGCGCGCGGCCAGGATCATGCGGCCGATACGCGGATCCACCGGCAGCTTGGCCAGTTCGTGCCCCGTCTCGGTCAGCACGAACGACGCGCCGGTCCGCGAAGCCTCGCCCTCATCGTCCGACGCGGACGCCAGTTCGATCGCGCCCAGCTCCTGCAGCAGGTGGTAGCCGTCGGCCACCGCGCGCCCGGGCGGCGCCTCGACGAAGGGGAACTGCTCAATATCGTCCAGCTTCAGCGACTTCATCCGCAGGATGACGGACGCCAGCGACGAGCGCAGCACTTCCGGATCGGTGAACGCGGCGCGGTTGTTGAAGTCCAGCTCGTCGTACAAGCGGATGCACAGGCCCGGCCCCACCCGGCCGCAACGGCCGGCGCGCTGGTTGGCCGAGGCGCGGCTGATCGGTTCGATCCGCAGCTGCTCGACCTTGTTGCGCCAGGAATAGCGCTTGATGCGCGCCAGCCCGCTATCGACCACGAAGCGGATGCCCGGCACCGTCAGCGACGTTTCGGCCACGTTGGTGGCCAGCACGATGCGCCGCGCGTTGGTGCGCGGATGGAAGATCTGTTCCTGCTCGGCCTGCGACAGGCGTGCGTACAGCGGCAGCACCTCGGTGCCGGCGGGGTGGCGCTTGCGCAGGGCTTCGGCGGATTCGCGGATTTCGCGTTCGCCGGGCAGGAACACCAGCACGTCGCCCGGGCCGTGCCGGGCGCATTCGTCCACGGCGTCCACGATGGCGTCGATCAGGTCGCGTTCTTCGTCGCCCGACATGCGCTCGCGGTCGCGGCCCGGCTTGGCGGCGGGTGCCGCCTCGTCCTCGGCCAGTTCCTCGCGCACGGGGCGGTAGCGGACTTCGACCGGGTACAGGCGGCCCGATACCTCGATCACCGGCGCGGGCTTGTCCTCGGATGCGGCGAAATGGCGGGCAAAGCGCTCGGCGTCGATGGTGGCCGACGTGATGATCAGCTTCAGGTCCGGGCGCCGCGGCAGCAGCTGCTTCAGGTAGCCCAGCAGGAAATCGATGTTCAGGCTGCGTTCATGCGCCTCGTCGATGATGATCGTGTCGTAGCGGCGCAAAAGCGGATCGCGCTGCGACTCGGCCAGCAGGATGCCGTCGGTCATCAGCTTGATGGACGCGTTGGGGCCGGTGCGGTCGTTGAACCGCACCTGGTAGCCCACCACTTCGCCCATCGGCGTATTGAGTTCTTCGGCGATGCGCTTGGCCACCGAGGTCGCGGCCAGGCGGCGCGGCTGGGTATGGCCAATCATCTTCTGGCGACCGCGGCCCAGTTCCAGGCAGATCTTGGGCAACTGGGTGGTCTTGCCCGAGCCGGTTTCCCCGCTGACGATCACGACCTGGTGGCCGGCGATCGCACGTGCGATCTCCTGCCGCCGCGCGCTGACGGGCAGGTCTTCGGGGTAGGTCACGGCAGGGATGGGGCGCTCGGGACGCTCGGGGCGCGGCGCCCGTTTGGCCGCACGGGCGGCGTCGGCCGCGGCGGCCGGAGCCCCCGGGGAAGCCGTCTTGGGCGCCCGCGGGCGGGAGGATTCAGGCATGTACGATAGTCCGGTTAGCCGGGCATTATAAATTTCTATGGCTTCCCTGCCCGCCGGCCAGCCCGACGCGGTAGAAATCGGGTACGAAATAAGCGCTGATTTTCCGCCTGCACCCGCCCCCGACGGCCATATAATTTCGCCACGCCGTCACCGGACGGCGCTATGGCGCGGCAAAGCGCCGCGTTTTTACCGACTCTCAGGAATCCCTCCGCCCATCATGCCCGACCTGGAACCAGACACCGTCTCCGCCCTCGAAGCCCCAGAATTCGCACCCGCCCAGTTCGTCCGATGGTTTCGAGACGTGGCGCCCTATGTGCATGCATTCCGAGGCAAGACATTCGTGGTGGCGTTCGGTGGCGAACTGGTGCAGGCCGGCGCGCTGAATACGCTGGTGCAGGACCTGTCCTTGCTGTCGTCGCTCGGGATCCGGCTGGTGCTGGTGCATGGCTCGCGCCCGCAGGTCAATGAACAGCTGCGCCTGAAGGGTTTCACGCAGCAGTTCGACCGCGGCCTGTCCCCCACCGACGCCGCCGCGCTGGAATGCGCCAAGGAAGCCGCGGGCGAGATCCGCCTGGACATCGAAGCCGCCTTCAGCCAGGGGCTGCCCAACACGCCGATGTCGCACGCGCACATCCGCGTCATTTCGGGCAATTTCGTGACGGCGCGTCCCACCGGCGTGCTGGACGGGGTGGACTACAAGCACACCGGCCAGGTGCGCAAGATCGACACCGAGGCATTGAAGTTCGCCATTGAGAAAGGCTCGTCGGTGGTGCTGCTGTCGCCGCTGGGCTTCTCGCCCACGGGCGACGCGTTCAACCTGGCCATGGAAGACCTGGCCACCAGCGTCGCCGTGGCGCTGCGCGCCGAAAAGCTGATCTTCCTGTCCACCTCGCAAGGCGTGCTGAACGACGACGGTACGCTGGACACCGAACTGGCCCGTGTGGACGCCGACGCGCTGCTGGCCGGCGGCGAACTGGACGAAGAAACCCACGCCTTCCTGCAATACGCGTCGCTGGCGGTCAAACGCGGCGTAGCCCGCGCCCACCTGCTGCCGTTCGCGCTGGACGGCAGCGTGCTGCTCGAGATCTTCACCCACGACGGCGTGGGCACCATGGTGGTGGAAGACACGCTGGACGATCTGCGCGCCGCCACGATCGACGACGTGGGCGCCATCCTGAGCCTGATCGAACCGCTGGAAGCCGACGGCACGCTGGTGCCGCGCCCGCGCAGCGTGATCGAACGCGACGTGGAGAATTTCACGGTGCTGGAGCACGACGGCGTGATCTACGGCTGCGCCGCCCTGCATACCTTCGCCGACGAGCATATGGCCGAAATGGCCTGCCTGATCGTGCACCCCGAATGGCAGGGCTCCGGCGAAGGCGAAATCCTGCTGCGCCATATGGAGTCCCGCGCCCGGGCCACCGGCGCCAAGCGCTTGTTCGTGCTGACCACCCGGACGTCGCACTGGTTCATCAAGCGCGGATTCGTGCAGGGCGGCGTCACGGACCTGCCCCGCGAAAAGCAGAACAACTACAACCGTTCGCGCAACAGCATGGTCTTCATCAAGAAGCTGTAACCGCCGGCACGGGCCCTGACCGCAGGGCTCGAAGGGGCTTGGCGCCCTCCGGACGCCAAGCCCGCTAAAATACGCCGTTATCCATCTTTTCGGCAGCGAACCATGTCCCGTATCGTCAACTGTGTGAAATTGAAGCGTGAAGCCGAGGGGCTGGACTTTCCTCCCTACCCCGGCGAGCTCGGCACGAAGATCTGGCAGAGCATTTCCAAGGAAGCTTGGGAAGAATGGAAAGCTATCCAGACCCGCCTGGTCAACGAAAACCGCCTGAACCTGGCCGACGCCCGCGCGCGCAAGTACCTGAAAGAACAGATGGAACGCTTCCTGTTCGAAGACGGTACGGTAGAAGCCCACGGCTACGTCCCGCCCTCGGCCTGATCCGCTTCGCCGACCATGCCAGACGGCATCCGGCGCGCCCCTCCGAAGCCCCTCGCCAGCGAGGGGCTTCGCGTTTTCAGGGACTGCCCGCACATCATCAAGACGGCAGTGCCTGCTGCGCTTAAGATTCGAACATTGTTGGCCGTATTAATGCTGTCATGAGAGAAGAATCGCGCTTGCCCCATCCCGCGGATCCACCGCCGTCCATCGCGCGCGCGCTGGCAATTGCCCCAGACCGCAAGACCGGTACGCTTCACGACGTGCAGCACGTCGTCGTCCTGATGCAGGAGAACCGGTCGTTCGACCACTATTTCGGCACGCTGCCTGGTGTGCGCGGTTTCGCGGACCCGCACCCGGCGCCCACGGCGGCCGGCAACGTGCTGACGCAGTCGGATGGCGAGGCAAGCTGCCGCCCCTATGCGTTGCGCACGCAATATGCCAGCCACACGCCGGTGGGCTACATCACGCCGCACACCTGGGACGATGCGCAGCGCGCATGGAATGACGGCCGCATGGACCAATGGCTGTCCGCCAAGAGCCGCCTGGGACTGGGCGCCTACACCGGCGACGACGTCCCCTTCCAGACGGCGCTGGCCAACGCCTTCACCGTGTGCGACGCCTACCATTGCTCATTGCACGCCGGCACCAATCCCAACCGACTGTTCCTGTGGACGGGCACCAACGATCCGCAGGGCCAGGCCGGCGGCCCCGCGCTGGTCAACACTTTCGACCGCCTGGGCCCGCCCGATGAAGGCTACGCCTGGACCACGTACCCTGAACGCCTGCAAGCCGCCGGCGTGGACTGGCGCGTCTACCAGGACATGGCGGACAACTTCCACGACAACCCGCTGGCCGGCTTCAGGCAGTACCGCCGCCAGCACGCCAGCGGCGCAGCCGATGCCCCCTTGCGCGACCGCGGCCTGTCCACCTATACGCTGGACGACCTGGCCCGCGACGTCGACGCGGGCACGCTGCCCCAGGTGTCCTGGATCATCGCGCCCACTGCCGACTCCGAACATCCGGAAGTGTCGTCGCCTCGCCAAGGCGGCGCATACACCGAGCGCGTGCTGGACATCCTGACCCGCAACCCGGAGACCTGGAGCCGCTGCGTGTTCCTCGTCACCTACGACGAGAACGACTGCTTCTTCGATCACATGCCGCCGCCCGCGCCGCCCGCCCGCCATGCCGACGGCCGCTCGGGCGGACTTTCCACGGTGGAGCTGGATGGCGAATACCACGACACTCGCCACGGCCCCAGCGCCGCGTCCAACGATGATCCCGCCAACCTGCACGGCCGCGGCTTCGGCCTGGGCCCGCGGGTGCCGATGCTGGTGGTGTCACCCTGGAGCCGCGGCGGCTGGGTCAACTCGCAGGTGTTCGACCACACTTCGGTGATCCGCTTCCTGGAGGCCCGCTTCGGCGTGGCCGAACCCAATATCAGCCCGTGGCGCCGCGCCGTCGCTGGCGACCTGACCTCCGCGTTCGACTTTGCCGGCGACCGGGGTTCGCTTCATCCCGACAGCAACCGCCACGCCTGCCCGCTGCCATACGCGCTGGAAGCCGTGGGCCGCATGACGGCCGACGGCGAGCACTACCGCCTGACCTTGCGCAATTCCGGCAGCGCGGGCGCCGTGCTCCATGTGTACAACCGCCTGGACCTGGCGCATGCGCCCCGTCGCTACACCATAGGCCACGGCGCGCGGCTGGATGACGGCTGGCGCCTGGGCGAGCATGGCGCTTATGACCTGTGGCTCTTGGGGCCGGACGGCTTTCATCGGGAATTCCGCGGCGATGCGCGGGATGCCGGCATGCTGGAGGCGCAGTTCGTCCCCGTGACTTCGGGCTTGCGCCTGCGCCTGATCAATCACAGCGACACGCCGCAACCCGTGAAGGTGGAATCGCACATGGGCGACGGCTGGCGCGCCATGACGCACGTGCAGGCAGGCGGGGCGCTGGAACTTAAATACGCCGGCTGTGAAGGCTGGTACGACCTGGAAATCAGCGCCCCCGCGCTGCCGGCGTTCGGGCGTCGCCTGGCCGGCCGTGTCGACGCCGGCAAGCCCGGCGTGCCGGACCCGCGCCTGTGCCAGGGCGCCGTGCTGCCGCTGTAGTCCGCGCAGGCGGCGGCCCGATCAGGCAAGAAAAAACCCCAGGGCATGCTGCACTGGGGTTTTTTACGCGGTCGCTGATGGCGGCCTGGGGCTTACTGACCCGGCTGCTGCTCGTCGTCTTCGGAACCGTCTTCACCGCGCGCCAGGCGCTCGGTGTTCTTCACGCCGGTGTGACGCACGTCGGCGCCCTTGACCATGTAGATCACGCGTTCGGACATGTTCTTGGCGTGGTCGCCGATGCGTTCCAGCGCGCGCGCAATGAAGATCATGTCGATGGCGCGCGAGATGGTGCGCGGGTCTTCGATCATGTAGGTGATCAGGTGGCGCAAGGCCCCCTTCCATTCCTTGTCCACTTCCTTGTCGCTGCGCACGACGGCGGCGGCCTGGATCGGGTCAAGGCGGGCGAACGCGTCCAGCGCCTGGTGCAGCATGGTGCGCACATTGGCAGCCATGTGGCGCAGTTCGATCACCGGGATGTGGCGCAATTCGGCTTCGTGGATGCGGCGGGCAACAGTCGCGACCTTTTCGGCCTCGTCGCCGGAACGCTCCATGTCGGTCAGCATCTTGGACACGGCCATCAGCATGCGCAGGTCGATGGCGGTAGGCTGATGCCGGGCCAGGATGCGGCTGATGCTTTCGTCGATTTCGACTTCGTGGCGGTTGACTTCCTTTTCCCGCTCACGGACCTTCTCCACCAGCGACAGGTCGCCGGTGGCCAGCGCGTCGATCGCTTCCTGGATCATGGCTTCCACCAAGCCGCCCATTTGCAAGAACTGCGAACGGACGCTTTCCAGATCGGCGTCGAACTGCTTGTTTGTATGCTCCGTCATCCGGGCTCCCTGCGTGGTTGATCTCATTGCATTGCCCCGAAATAAGAGAATTACGAGATGGGCCTGCACAACCGGCAAGGTTATGACCCAAGTGTGACAAGATTATGAATCGAGCCCCCGCCGCCCGCAAGGCGGGCAAACGGGGCAACACGCAGACCGCGCGGGGACAGGGACGCTTACGCGGCGCGGTCCAGGCGACGGATGCCGTTCTGGGTAGCCAACAGCGCCACGTCGGCGCCGGCCAGCGCAAACAGGCCGCAGGTGACAACGCCCGGCAGATTGTTCACACGGGCTTCGAAATCGCGGGCGTCGGTGATGGCCAGGCCCGCCACGTCCAGGATGATATTGCCATTATCGGTGACGAAGCCTTCGCGCAAGCGCGGCTGGCCGCCCAGGGCCGCCAGCGCGCGGGCCACCGACTCGCGCGCCATTGGAATGACTTCCAGCGGCAACGGGAACTTGCCCAGGGTCTGGACCAGCTTGGATTCGTCGACGATGCAGATGAAGCGCTCGGCGACCGAAGCCACGATCTTTTCGCGCGTCTGCGCACCGCCCCCGCCCTTGATCATGTGCAGATTGGCATCGATTTCATCGGCGCCGTCCACGTAGATCGGCATGGTCTTCACGTCGTTCAGGTCCAGCACCTTCAGGCCGTGGCCGGCCAGGCGGGCCGCGCTGCGCTCCGAGCTGGCGACCGTGCCGGCGATGCGACCCTTGAAACGCGCCAGGCCATCGATGAACAGATCGGCCGTGGAGCCGGTGCCCACGCCGATGATGGCGTCCGGGCCGGCGACCTGTTCAACGAATTCCAGGGCGGCATCGGCGGCTTGTTGCTTGAGTTCTTGTTGGGAGAGCATGGCGGAGAAGACTACGGGAAGGTTGGTCAAGCCAGGAAATTTAGCATGCGACCGCAGGCCAGGCCCGCGAGAGGATCGCTTGAGTGTCGGCGCCGGCCGCCAGTTCCCCGAAAATACCGCCGTCCGCGTGCAGGCGGCTGGCAACAAACGCCTGCGCGACAGGTTCGGGCGCATGCTGGATCAGCAAGGCGGCCTGCCACAGCCGCGCCAGCCCGCCCGCGACACGGCGTGCCTGGAATTCCGCTTGCGCCTGATCGGCCAGCAAGGCTCGCCAGCGCGCCACGGCCTCGTCGAAGGCGCGATGCCGCCCGGCTGCCAGCGCGAATTCCTGCTCCAGCGCGGGCAGGGCCTCGGGTTCGCGCTGCAAGGCGCGCAGCACGTCCAGCGCCATGACGTTGCCTGACCCTTCCCAGATGGAATTGACCGGCGTTTCCCGATAGATCCGGGGCATCGGCCCCTCTTCTACGTAGCCGTTGCCACCCCAGGTCTCCATGCATTCCGCCACTGCATGGATGGCGCGCTTGCAGATCCACAATTTGGCCGCGGGCGTGCCCACGCGCACGAGGGCACGCGCCGGGGCATCGGCGCGCGCGTCTACTGCCCGCGCCAGCCGCAGCGCCAGCACCATGGCCGCTTCGCTTTCCAGCGCCAGATCGGCCAGCACGTTGCGCATCAACGGCTGCTCGATCAACGGTTTGCCGAAGACCTGGCGATGCTGCGCGTGATGCAGGGACTGCACCAGCGCCTGCCTGAGCAGCGCGGCGCTGCCCAGCACGCAGTCCAGCCGGGTCGTCGCGGCCATTTCCAGCAGCACGGCCAAGCCCCGCCCGGGTTCGCCCACCATGACGCCCCATGCGCCTTCGAATTCCACTTCCCCGCTGGCGTTGCTGCGGTTGCCCAACTTGTCTTTCAGACGGCGCACGCGGATGGCGTTGCGCGGACCATCCGGAATCCAGCGCGGCACGAAGAAGCAGCTCAGTCCTTCGTCGGTTTGCGCCAGCACCAGGTGCGCGTCCGCCTGCGGCACCGAGAAAAACCATTTGTGGCCCACCAGTTCGTAGGCGTTGCCGCGGCCCGGCGCGCCCAGGGGCACGGCGCGGGTGCTGACCGCGCGCAAATCCGAACCGCCCTGCTTTTCGGTCAGCCCCATCCCGATCAATGCGCTGCGCTTGGCGGACAGCGGCGCGTCGGCCGCGTCGAACTCACGCGAATACAGCGCGGGCAGCCATTGGCCGGCAAAGTCGATGGCGCCCGCCGGCTCGCGCTGCAGTAGCGGTACGGCGGCAAACGTCATGGTGGTGGGGCACAGCGTGCCGGCCTCCACCTGGCCCTGCATCAGGTAGGCCGCGGCCCGCGCCACCTGCGCGCCCGGCACTGGCTGGGCCCAGGCGCGGCTGTGCAGGCCGCGGGCCAGGATGCCGCTCACCAGCAGGTTCCAGGCGGGATGGAATTCCACGTGATCGATCCGGTGGCCGCCGCGGTCGTAACCCACCAACCGGGGAGGACAGCGGTTGGCCTCGGCGCCGGCGGCCAGCGTCTGCGCGCGCCCCAGCCAGGCGCCATGCGCGGCCAGGTCGCCCGCCCAGTTGTCAGCCCCCTCGCGCCGCACCGCCTCGCGCAAAGCAGGGTCGGTGTCGTACAGGGAATAGTCTTCCAGGGGCGGAACCTGGTTCTGTACGGTATGCGTCGCGAACGATGACATGGCTGCTCCGTGGAAACTCCGCTATCTGGCCATGGGTGCCACCAGCGCCCAGGGCCGCAAGGCTTCGACCTGCGCCGCCAGCTCCAGCAGCAGGGCTTCGCTGCCCAGCGGGCCCATGACCTGAATGCCGATCGGCAATCCGTCGGACGACACGGCAAATGGAATGGAGATCGCGGGCATGCCGGTCAGGTTGGCAAGAGGCGCGAACGGCGAATAGCCGATCACGCCCTTCTTGCCCAGACGGTAGGCCAGGTAGTCGGCGTTGTCCATGGCATACCGGCCAATGGGCGCCGGCGGTTGCGCCAGCACGGGGCTGAGGAACAGGTCGTAGCCCTGCGTGCCATCCCGATGCAGGAAGCGTCCGATACGGCGCGTGATTTCGTGGCAGGTATCCACGCAGGCCACGTATTGCGCGCCGGAGATGGCGCGGGCGTACTCGCGCGCGCCCAGGGTGGTGGGCTGCAATTCGTCGGCCGCCAGCCGGCGCCCGCGCGCCGCCACAAACGTGTCGATGGCGTTGGCCGCAGCGCTGGCGATCAGCGGCAGCATCGGTGACAGCACTTCTTCGGATCCCACCGGCGGCGCTGCCGGCACCAATTCATGGCCCAGCCCGGCAAAGAGCCGCGCGGCCTCGTCCACGGCGGCGGCCACTTCGGGATGGATCGCGGCGCCTTCGTACGTGGTGTTGATGAATGCGATGCGGCGGCGCGTGGCCGCGTGCGGATCGGCCGAGACCCGCGCCACCACGGCGCGATAGGACTCTGCCGGTATCGCCGGCGCCGCATAAGGCGCGCCGACGTCGGCCCCCGCGCTGATGTCCAGCGACGCGGCGCAATCGCGCACCGACAGGGTCATCATGTGTTCGGTCGCCAGGCCGCCCCAGCCTTCGCCCTTGAGCGGCCCCAACGGCATCATCCCTCGGGACGGTTTCAGGCCCAGCACGCCGCAGCACGAAGCCGGGATGCGGATGGAGCCGCCGCCATCGCTGCCGTGCGCGATCCGCACCATGCCGCTGGCCAGCGCCGCGCCCGCGCCGCCGCTGGATCCTCCAGCGCTGTGGCCGGCCTTCCAGGGGTTCTGCGTGGGGCGGCCGTAGGCTGGCGATTCGGTAGTGGGGCTTAAGCCCAGTTCAGCGCTGGTGGTGCGGCCGAACGGGATCAACCCTGCGCGGCGGTAGCGTTTGACGATTTCGGCGTCGACATTCCAGTCGACATGGCCGTACAGCACCGAGCCCATCGCGCTGGGCAAGCCCAACGCCGCCGTGCCCAGGTCCTTCAGCAAGGTGGGCACGCCCAAAAAGGGCCGGCTTTGCAATTGCGCCACGCGCTGTTCGGGCGTCAGCGCCGCCAGTTCGTCGTCCAGCGCCTGGGCCAGGCGCAGCCCGGTTTCGGGCTGCATGCCGCAGGCCGCGTTGATCGAGGGATTGCGCGCCGCCACCCGGTCCACTGCCTGCTGCATCGCAGCAAGCGCGGTCGTAACCCCTTGGGCGATATCGGCGCCCAGCGCCGTCGCGTCGAGGGAAGAGGAATCATGGCGTTCAGCGGTGCTCATGCTTGCGATGCTCCAGGGTTCGACGGCAGGATGCCGCACATGTCAGGATATCGACAGTCCGCGCAGGCAACAAGCTCGCAGGGCGACCTTCCCCGCTTCAACCACAACTGCCCTGGCCGGGCAGACGGATCAGATTGCGCCGCTGGCGGGCGTGCGCGGGGCGTCCGCGTCTTCGTTCACGTCGTTATCGGCATCCCCTTCCGCTTCGGCATCCGTCCCTGCCCCCAATAACCGGATGGATTCCGCCTCGGGCAGGGCTTCGACGCTTTTCAGGTTCCGAAGCATCGCGCGGGTGCGCACTTCGGTCTGGCCGATCTTGTTGCTGGCCGTGTCGAGCGTCTTCTTGACGCTGGCCAGCGCTTCGCCGAACTTGCCGAATTCGGTCTTGACCGCACGCAGCACCTGCCAGACTTCGGACGAGCGCTGCTCGATGGCCAACGTGCGAAAACCCATCTGCAAGCTGTTGAGCAAGGCGGCCAGGTTGCTGGGCCCGGCCACGTTGATGCGCAGGTCATGCAGCTTGTCCAGCAGGCCCGGCCGCCGCAGCACCTCGGCATACAGGCTTTCCGTCGGCAGGAACATGATGGCGAAGTCGGTCGTGTGGGGCGGCGCGACGTACTTGCTGGCGATCAGCCTTGCCTGCACTTCGACCGCCCGGCCCAGGGCGGCACCGGCCGCTTTCACGCCTTCGACGTCTGCGGCTTCTTGCGCATCCATCAGGCGCTCGTATTCTTCCTTGGGGAATTTCGCGTCGATCGGCAGCCAGACCGGCTCGCCGCCGTCGCCCCGGCCCGGCAGGCGGATTGCGAACTCGACGACGGCATCGCTGCCGGGCACCGGCTTGATATTGCTGGCGTACTGATCGGGCGTCATGTTGTCTTCGATCAGCCGGGCCAGTTGCACTTCGCCCCAGGTGCCGCGCGACTTCACGTTGGTCAGCACCCGCTTCAGGTCGCCCACGCCGGCCGCCAGGGCCTGCATCTCGCCCAGGCCTTTGTGCACGGCCTCCAGCCGGTCCGACACCAGTTTGAAGGACTCACCCAGGCGCTGCTCCAGCGTGGCATGGAGCTTTTCATCCACGGTGCGACGCATCTCATCCAGCTTCGCGCTGTTGTCCGTCTGCAACGATTGCAGGCGCTGGTCCACCGTGGCGCGCACCTCCATGAGGCGGCGTTCGTTGATCTGGATCAGCCCCTGCAGCTGCTCGCCGAATCCGGCGGCGAAACGTGCCAGGGACTCGGCGGATTCCGCGCGCGAGGCCTGGGCGTCACGCGACAATCCGGCGCGCAGGTCGCCATGCGATTGCGACAGCTCCAGCCGCAACGCGCGGGTGGATTCCGCGAATTCGCTGCGCAAGCCGCGCTGGCCTTCGGTGATGTCGGCGCGCAGCGCGCGCTCGGTGCGTTCCAGGCCTTCCAGCAGCGCGTCCAGCCGGGCGTCGCGGGCGGGAGGCCGCAGCCACGCCAGCACGGCGGCCAAGCAAGCCAATACCGCGCCACCGGCGGCAATCCAAAGCAGAATGTCGTTCAAAAGAGGGCTCTCCAAAGGCAGAATTGTAGGACGCATCAGCGTCGCGTTGTAACCAAACGACATTAGTTTGACGCCCGCTTGGGCACTGCCGGCGCGCAACGGGATTAAACTTCTCCCACTCTGAACCATCGCCTGATCTCATTTGAATCCCGCTGATCTTCCCTCCTGTCGACCCGCGGTGTCGTTCCAGTCGGTTTTCGGACCACTGGATCTGAACGCCGAGCGTCCGCTTGCGACGGGCGGCGACCGCCACATTTTCCAGCACCCCCACGCGCCGTCTTTGCTCGTCAAAGTGATGGACATGCGCGCCCGCGCCGTCTACCTCGAAGCCCGGCCATTCAAGCGCTGGTACAAGCAGTACCAGCGGGAAAGCGCCTACCGCGTCTATCTGAACGAGCTGTCGGAATACGTCACCACGACCACCCGCCCCTCCGGGGTGTGGCAGGTGCCCATGGCGCGCATCCTGGGCGTGGCGCAGACCACGCTGGGCCTGGGCCTGCTGGTCGAGAAGATCACCGACCCGGCGGGCAATATCGCCCCCACGGTGGCCGACCTGGCCCGGCAAGGCCTGGTCGACGACGTTTTTTTCGGACAGCTGGATGAATTCTTCGCGGATCTGGCTGACGCCCATGTCGTGCTGCATGACGTGTCGGCCAGCAATATCGCCTGTGGCCAGAACGCCGACGGCAAGCAGGGCCTGTACCTGATCGACGGATTCGGCGTGCTGCCGCTGATCCCGCTCTACGCGTGGAGCAAGTCGCTGAACCGCAAGCGCATCGCGCGAAAATACAAGGAAATGCGAGACGCCCTGCTTGAGCGCATCCAGGGCGCCGCCGACGCCTAGCGCGCGTTTGGCCGCGGGTCTTCGGGCAGCACGATGCCCTGGCGGTCCACCCATACGTAGTCGTGTCCGGCGCGTTGCCCCCGCCGCAACGGGTTGCGCGTGCAGACCGCGGCGTAGGCAGGATCCACATAGCGGTAATGCAGATGCTCGTCGCGCCCGGGCGGGATCCCCAGCCGCGTGGTGCAGATCAAGGCCTGGGGCGAAGCGCCCACGTCCTCGACATAGAGCGCATCCGGATCGAAACGGCGCGCATCCCACTCCGGCACTTTCAACCCCAGCGATCGGCACAGCAGCGTCTGCCCGGCGCACAGGCGCGACGGCGGGCGTGGCTGGCCTTGCGCGTCGGGATTGAGCTGCTGCATCCGCGCCAGGGCCTCGGGGCCGGAGCGCGCGTCCGTCCAGGGATGGCCCGATTTGATCAGCACGGCGTTGCCGGGGCCGGCGGCGCTGAAGTTCAGCGAATCGCCGCCGCGCGCGTAATACATGTAGATGACGCCGCCATCCATGAACAGGGCGCGGCGCTTGTGGGTGTAGCCCAGCGAGGCGTGGCTGCCCTTTTCTTCCAGGTAATAGGCTTCGGTCTCGATGATGCGCACCGCCAGCCACAAGCCGTCCACACGATGGCGGATGACCTTGCCCAGCAGATCGCGTGCGAGCTCGGACGCGTCGCGGTCAAAAAAGGCATCGGGCAACGCCGAAGCGGCGCTGCCCGATGCCTGGATGGGGGATGCCATCGCTGCGAACGTCGCGTCAGGCGAACCGTTCGCCGTAGCGCTTTTCGCTGAAACCCACGGTGACCTCGCCGTCCGGCGTCACCGTGACGGGGCGGCGCACCAGCGCGGGATATTCCGCGATCAGCTTGCTCCACTGGGCA
Organism: Achromobacter sp. 18P8.1.1; assembly: GCF_057799415.1. Taxonomy (NCBI): domain Bacteria; kingdom Pseudomonadati; phylum Pseudomonadota; class Betaproteobacteria; order Burkholderiales; family Alcaligenaceae; genus Achromobacter; species Achromobacter sp. 18P8.1.1. The sequence goes on from NZ_JBYOKH010000031.1 coordinate 32,268, forward strand.
TCGGTGTGCGCGGTCTTGCGGTCTTCGGGCAGATTGCGCCACGTCATCGACGCGCGGTTGACCAGCTTTTCCCAGCCGCCGACTTTTTCCGACCACGCCTTCAGCGTGGCAGCCGGCACGGGATCGTCACGGTAGTCGACGAAGGCGTGCTCGACGCCGTGCTCCGACAACCAGTCGCGCGCCTTGATGCACGTGCTGCACTTGGTCAGGCCATACAGGGTGGTTTGTTGCTTCATTTGGATTCGGACTCCTTGCGCCATTGCAGGCGGTTGGCCAGGATCACGCAGGTGCCCACCGCGAGGATGAACAAAGTGGCCAGCGCGTTGATCTCGGGTTTCAGGCCCAAGCGCACGCGCGAGAACACTTCCATCGGCAGCGTGCTGGAACTGGGGCCGGACAGGAACGACGCCAAGACGACGTCATCGAGCGACAGCGTGAAGGACAGCAGCCAGGCCGAGGCCAGCGCCGGCGCGATCAGCGGCAGCGTGATCTTGAAGAACACGGTGATAGGCGTGGCGCCCAGGTCCAGCGCCGCCTCTTCCAGCGACCGGTCCAGGTCGCGGATGCGGGTCTGGATGACGACTGCCACGAACGCCATGCACAGCGTCACGTGCCCCACCCAGATCGTGAAGATGCCGTTTTCCGCCGGCCAGCCCAGGCTGCCGCGCAGTTCGACGAACATCAGCAGCAGCGAAATACCCAGCACGACTTCGGGAATGACCAGCGGCGCGCTCAGCATGCCCACGTACAGCGAGAACCCGCGAAAGCGCCCCATGCGGCCCAGCACATAACCGGCCCAGGTGCCGATGATGACGGCCGCCGTCGCCGTCATCGCCGCGATACGAAACGACAGCCAGGCCGACCGCAGCAGCGCGTCGTCATTGAACAACGCGTGGTACCAGCGGAAGGAAAAGCCCGCCCACGACGTGACGGTGGGCGATTCGTTGAACGAAAACACCATCAGGCTGACGATGGGCACATACAGGAAGAAGTACCCCAGCCCCAGCACCACGGCGCGCAATGTCTTGTTGGGGCCCTTCATTTGCGGCCTCCGCCTGCCTGTTCCTGCTGCTTGACTTGGTTGTACTGGAAGTAGACCAGCGGCACGAGCAGCAGCAGGACCATCACGCAGGTCACCGCCGAAGCCATCGGCCAGTCGGCATTATTGAAGAATTCGTTCCACATGACGCGGCCCATCATCAACGTATTGGCGCCCCCCAGCATTTCGGGGATCACGTATTCGCCCACGGCCGGAATGAACACCAGCATCGCCCCGGCGATCACGCCCTGGCGCGACAGCGGCACGGTGATCTGCCAGAACGCCTGCCAGGGCTTGGCGCCCAGGTCGTAGGCGGCTTCCAGCAGGCGCAGGTCCATCTTCACCAGCGTCGCGTACAGCGGCAGGATGAAGAACGGCAGGTACGCATAGACCATGCCGATGTAGACCGCGACATCGGTGCGGTAGATTTCCAGCGGACTGGAAATCAGCCCCAGGCTTTGCAGCAGGTTGTTCAGCAGGCCATCGTTGCGCAGGATGCCGACCCAGGCGTACACGCGCAACAGCAGCGACGTCCAGAACGGCAGGATCACGCCCAGCAGCAACAGGTTGCGCACGCGGGGCGAGGACCGGGCGATGTAGTACGCGATGGGGTAGCCGATCAGCACGCAGATCAGCGTAGTGATGCCGGCGATCTTCACCGAGCTCAGGTAGGTCTTGAAATACAGGCTGTCGGTGAACAGCAGGATATAGCCGCGCAGGTGCAGGCTGAACTGCACCGCCTCGTCCTTGAACTCCGCCAGCGCCGTATAGGGCGGGATGCCGAAGGTCACCTCGGCAAAGCTGATCTTCAGCACCAGCAGGAAGGGCAGCAGCAGGAACAGCACCAGCCAGGCGAACGGCGGCACCACCGCCAGCGCCCGGCCCGAAGGCAACCAGTCGCGGGGCGAAAACCGCATCATGACGCCAGCACCGTCGCGCTGTCGGCGTCCCAACTGACGAAGATCTCTTCGTCAATGCCCGGGGCGTCCATCTGCGCCAGCAGCAGGCTGGGCACGCTGGCCTCGACCGTCTTGCCGGAATCCAGGCGGATCTGATAAAGCGCGTAGCTGCCCATCCAGGCCATGTGGCTGACCATGCCGTGGGCCCAGTTGTATTCGCCTTCGGGCTGCTCGCGCGACACCACCAGGCGTTCGGGCCGGATGGACACGTGCACTTCCATGCCCAGCGGCTCAGAGACGCCGTGGTTCACGAACAGCGGACGCGTGAGCTCCGCACATTCGATCGCCACGTGATCGGGTTCATCGACGACGATGGTGCCGGTGAACATGTTGGTCGACCCGATGAAGCTGGCCACGAAGCGGGAATTCGGGAACGCGTAGACGTCCTGCGGCGTGCCGCACTGGACGATCTGCCCTTCGGTCATGACGGCCAGGCGGTGCGCCATGGTCATGGCCTCTTCCTGGTCGTGGGTGACCATGATGCAGGTCACGCCGACCTGCTCCAGGATCTTCACGAGCTCGATCTGCGTCTTCTGGCGGATCTGCTTGTCTAGCGCCGACATGGGCTCGTCCAGCAGCAGCAGCTTGGGCCGCTTGACCAGGCTGCGCGCCAGCGCCACGCGCTGTTGCTGGCCGCCCGACAACTGGTTGGGCTTGCGGCGCGAATAGCCCGCCATCTGGACCAGGTCCAGGGCTTCGAACACGCGGTCGTGGATTTCGGCGCGGTCCACGCCTTCCTGCTTCAGGCCGAACGCCACGTTGGCTTCGACCGTCATGTGCGGGAACAGCGCATAGGACTGGAACATCATGTTCACGGGGCGCCGGTACGGCGGCACGCTGGTGATGTCTTCGCCGTCCAGGAGTATCTGCCCGGAGGTCGCTTCCTCGAAACCGGCCAGCATGCGCAGCAAGGTGGACTTGCCGCTGCCGGAGCTCCCCAGCAGCGCGAAGATCTCGTTGCGCTTGACGGACAGGTTGACGGAACGCACGGCGACCACATCGCCAAAAATCTTGACCACATCGGAGACCCGGACGAATTCGTCCGGATCTACCGTATGCGGCGCCGAGTAACGGCTATCGCTCATGATGACTTATCTTCCAGACTTCAGCTCGGACCACATCCGGTTTTGCAGGCGTTGCACGTTCAAGGGCAGCGCCTTGATCACGTACAGGGTCTTGGAGACTTCCGCCGGGGGGTAGATCATGGGGTTGTCGGCCACGTCCTTCACCACGTACTGCCGCGCCTCTTTGTTGGCGTTGGGATAGAACATGGTGTTGGTGATGGCCGCATGCACCTTCGGCGTCTCGATGTAATTGATGAACGCCAGGGCCTCTTCGGGATGCGGGGCATCCTTCGGGATGACCATCAGGTCGAACCACGCCGGCGCGCCGCCCTTCGGGATGAAGTAGTTCACTTCATACGTCTTCTTGGCCTCTTGCGCGCGCTTGCGGGCGATCATCACGTCGCCCGAAAAGCCGTAAACCATGCACAGATCGCCCACGGCCAGTTCGTCGATATAGCCCGACGAGCTGAACTGGCGGATGTACGGGCGGATCTGCTTCAGGACATCCAGCGCGGCCTTGTAGTCGTCCGGGTTGGTGCTGTTGGGATCCTTGCCCAGGTACTTCAGCACCGCGGGGAACACCTGCGCGGCTTCGTCCAGCATCGAAATGCCGCACTCTTTCAGCTTGGCGGCGTTTTCGGGCTTGAAGATCATGTCCCAATTGGCCAGGTCGACGTTGTCGCCCATGATCTGCTTGACCTTGGTGACGTTGTAGCCCAAGCCGTTCGTGCCATAGCCCCAGGGAATCGCGTACTCGTTGCCGGGGTCGACGGTCGCCACCAGCGCCATCACTTCCGGGTCCAGGTACTTCCAGTTCGGGATCTTGGACTTGTCCAGCTTCTGGAACAGGCCAGCCTCGATCTGGCGCGAGGCGTAATGGGTGGACGGGACAACGACGTCATAACCCGACTTGCCGGCCAGCAGTTTGGCCTGCAACGTGTCGTTGCTGTCGTAGACGTCATAGCGGACCTTGATGCCGGTTTCCTTTTCGAAACCCGGAATGGTGTCCGGAGCCGTGTATTCGGCCCAGTTGTAGACGTTGACGACCTTGTTCTGCGCGACCGCCGACGATGCCGATGCCGCGACCAACACCGCGCCTAGCGCCCAGCGCATTCCCGCCCTTAGTTCCATTACGAGCCCCCTTTGCTATATGCCGTGTATGACAGGACTACCAAAAGGCGAAATCATAAAGCCTTTTAGCGGTCGCCCGGCCAACTTTGGGGCCGTGTCGACGCAATTAGGGGCCGATGGCGGCAAATAGGCGCCTTGCCCGGATCAGGGCTGGACGCCGATGCCCCAGGCGATCCAGTAACTGTCGCGCAGCTTCATCCAGAAGCGGTCGCCCTCTTCGCCCGCCACTTTGACGAGCGACCGGCGCAGGCGGTCCAGGTTGCCTTGGCGTTGCCGCTCCGACAGGGAACCCAGGGTGCCGCGGTCGAAATCGATCAGCCAGACCTGGCCGTCGCCCCCGATCAGGATGTTGAAGGCGTTCAGGTCAGCGTGCCAGACGCCCGCGCGGTGCATGCGGACGATGGCCTCTGCCACCGCGCCCCAGAGCGGCTCGGCCAGCGCATGGGCTAAGGGCCGCACGCCGGGGATCCGTTCCACCACGATGGCGGCCCGGTAGATGGGGCCCTGGCGCCAGTAGGCGGCGGCCAGCGGCGCGGGCACGGCCAGGCCCTGCGCGCGCATGGCGGCCAGCAGCCGGTATTCGCGGAAACTGCGGGTGCGGTCTTCGCCGTTCCAGAGATAGGCGTCACGGCTGACGCGGGCGATCATGCCACCGCGGCGGTAGCGCCGCAGCACGCCCTGCCAGCCCTGCCCCTGCACGAACCAGGCCGCCTGGCGGCCGCCGGCGTCCACGGGGCGGGCCCGGTCACCGTAATGCGCCGGGTTGAAGATCTCGGGGCCCGATCCGGCCAGGCGCGACGCGTCGCTGAGCATGGCGCCGGCAAGCGGCGCGGGCCAGGCCTGGCGCTGGGCGCCTCCGCGGGTATCGTCAGCCTTCACGGTTGCGCATCCAATCCGCCACGCCGTAGAAGGATTCCAGCAACCGCTCCACCAGCGGCGGGGCGATACCCTGGTCTTCCATGGCGCGCCCGATGCAGGTCACCCATTGATCGCGCTCGATCTGGCCGATCGAGAACGGCAGGTGGCGGGCGCGCAGGCGGGGGTGGCCGAAGCGTTCAATATAGTGGTCAGGGCCGCCGAAGTAGCCGCACAGGAACCAGAACAGCTTGTCGCGCGCCTGGTCCAGGCTGGGACCGTGGGCGGCGCGGAGCTCCTTCAGGTCGGGCTCCATGTCCATCAGGTCGTAAAAACGGTCCACCAGCGCACGCACGCCGGGCTCACCGCCAAGAAGGTCAAAAACGCTGCGGGTATTTTCCACGGGTTCAGTAATGGTTTGGACGCGGGACGTCATCAAGTTTCTCGAAGGGTGACGAGCGGCGGCGTACGCAATACGCCGCGCAGGGCCAGGGCGCCGCCCGCCCAGGCGCCCAGCATACCCGCGCCGATACCCGCCAGCCACGGCCAGAGGCTGAGGGTAATGGTGAAGTCGAACACCTGGGTTGATAAAACCCAAGCGATGGCGGTGGCCCCGGCGGCTGCCAGCAGGCCGGCCAGGCCGCCCACGGCCCACAGTTCGATGCGCTGCGAGCGCGCCAGCTGGCTGCGCGTGGCGCCCAGCGCCCGCAGCACCGCGGCTTCGCGCATGCGCTCGTCGCGGGTGGCCGTCAGCGCCGCCGACAGCACCAGCACGCCGGCCGCCAGGGTGAACAGGAACAGCAGCTGGACCGCCTTGCCCACTTCATTCAGCACAGACTGCAATTGCTGCAGGATGGCGCCCACGTCGAACACGGTCAGGTTCGGGAACTCGCGCACCAGCGCGGGCAGCACCGCCGCCTTTTCAGGCGGCAGGTAGAAGGAAGTGATCCAGCTTTGGGGCATGTCGGCGAGCGCCGCCGGGGTCAGGATGGCGAAAAAATTCACGCGCATCGTATCCCAATCCACGCGCCGGGTGCTGGAGACGGCCGCCTCGACCTGCTGGCCGGCCACGTCGAAGGTCATCTTGTCGCCCAGTTTCAGGCCCAGCGTCTTGGCCAGACCCGACTCCAGCGATACCTCGGACGACCCGGGCGCCAGCCAGCGGCCCTGCTCGATCTTGTTGGACGAGGGCATCTCGTCGCCATAGGACAGGTTGAACTCGCGGTCCACCAGCCGCTTGGCGCGGGGTTCTTCGTAGTCGTCCGGTCCGACAGGCTTGCCGTTGATGGCGATCAGCCGCCCGCGCACCATCGGCGACAAGGTGATGCGGCCCAGGCCTTCGCGGGTCAGCGCGTCGGTCACGGCCTGGCGCTGGTCCGGCTGCACGTTGATCAGGAAGCGGTTGGGCGCATCCGGCGGCATGGTGCGCTGCCAGCCCTGGATCAGGTCGGTGCGCGTCATCGTCAGCAGCAACAGCGCCATCAGGCCGACCGCCAGCGCGCAGACCTGCGTGATGGTGGCCGCCCGCCGGCGCACCACCCCGGCCAGCGCAAAGCGCAACGCGGGCAGCCCCGAAGCCAGGCCGCGCACGCGCGCCAGGCCCAGGATGCACAGCCACGCCACCAGCGCGAAGACGGCGAATGCGCCCAAAAAGCCGCCCGCCACCACGCCGCCCAGCTTGGCGTCGCCGGCGAACCACCAGATCAACAGGGCAAAGCCCGTGGCGCCCAGCGCGTAGCCGAAGGCGCTGCGGGCGCTGATCGTGTCGGCGTCGCGCCGCAGCACCCGCGCCGGCGGCACATGGCGCAACTGTGCCAGGGCGGGCAAGGCGAACCCCAGCAGCAGCAACAGCCCGGTCAAGAGGCCCTGCAAAGCGGGAATGGCGGACGGCGCGGGCAACTGGGTGTCGATCAACGACCCCAGCAGCATCACCAGCACCTGGTGCACGGCATAGCCCAGGAGGCAACCCGCCGCGGACGAAAACAGGCCGACCAGCGTGAACTCGAGCGTCAGCATGCGCGAGACCTGCGACTGCACGGCACCCAGGCAGCGCATGACGGCGATCCCGTCGCGGTGCCGGGTCATGTAACGGCCGGCGGCCAGCGCCACCGCTACCGCGGAAATCAGCACGGCCAGCAGCGCCACCAGCGACAGGAAGCGCTGCGCGCGGTCCAGCGTGCGGCGCACTTCCGGCCGGCCGGACTCCAGCGTGGCGACCTTCTGGCCGCGTTTCAGATTCTGGTTGAGCCAGGCCGAATAGCCCGCCACCGCGTCGGGCTGGCCGGCAACCAGCATGGCATAGCCGATGCGACTGCCCGGCGCGATCAGGCCGGTGGCCGGCAGGTCGCTTGCGCGCAGCAGCACGCGCGGCGCCACATTGACGAACTGCATGCCGCGGTCGGGCTCGTAGGTGATCACGCGGTCGATGCGCAGATGCGCGTCGCCGACGTTCAGGGTGTCGCCCACTTTCAGGTTCAGCAGCGACAGCAATTGGGCGTCCACCCAGACCGCGCCTTCGGGAGGGATGTCGCGGGTGGGCGCGTCAGCAGCAAACGGAGCCTCAGCCACACGCAGGGCGCCGCGCAGCGGGTAGCCCGGCTCCACGGCCTTCAAGGCTGCCAGTTGTGCGCCGTCGCCCGCGCCGACCATGGACGGGAACTGCCAGGTGCTGGACAAGTTCAGGCCGCGCTCGCGCGCCTGATCCAGGAATGCGGCAGGCACGGGTTCATCGGCGTCCAGCACCAGGTCGGCGCCCAGCATCTGGCCGGCATCGCGTTCCAGCGCCCGTCCGACGCGGTCGGCCAGGAAGCCGACGCTGGTGACTGCTGCCACCGCGACGACCAGCGCCAGCACCAACAGGCGCAGTTCGCCCGCCCGGGCGTCGCGCATCATCATCCTGGCGCCCAGGCGCAGGGTGGACCAGAAACCGGGGCGCTTGGCCTGTGACATATCAGGGAAATCCATCATTCATCTATGTTAACTAACCGCCTGAAAGGGAACTGAATCCCGATATCATCCCGGAGCGGGAGGCAAAGCCGCCCATAAAGATACCTAAAACCGGAGAAGACAATGCGTAAATCCTGGCTTGCGGCCACGATCCTGGCCGCCTGCGCGGCCGCCACCTCGCTGCCCTCGGCAGCGCAGACCCCCCTGAAGATGGCCTACGCCCTGTCGACCTCGTCGCACTACGGCGCGGGCGCCGACGCCCTGGCCAAGTCCATCGAGGCCTCTTCTGGCGGCAAGTACAAGGTACAGCAATTCGCCAACAGCGCCTTGGGCGGTGAACGCGAGGTGATCGAAGGCCTGCAGATCGGCACCATCGACCTGGCCATCGTTTCGACAGGCGCTACCCTCAATTTTGTTCCCGAGACTGGGGTTTTCGATATCCCCTTCCTGCTGCGCGACCTGCAGCACGCCCGCACGGTGCTCGACAGCAAGATCGGCCAGGACATGCTGGCTAAGTTCCCCAGCCGGGGCATCGTCGCGCTTGCCTGGGGCGAGCAGGGCTTTCGGCACCTGACCAACAACGTGCGCCCGGTCAAGACGCCGGCCGACGCCAAGGGCCTGAAGATCCGCACCACGGAAAACCCCATCCACATCACGGCTTTCCGCCAGATCGGCATCCTGCCCACGCCCATGGCCTGGCCCGAAGTGGCCACCGCCCTGCAGCAAGGCACCATCGACGGCCAGGAAAACCCGCTGTCGGTGATCACGTCGGCCAAGCTGTCGCAAATGCAGAAGTACCTGTCCTTGACGGGCCACGTGTACGGCCCCGCCCTGGTGCTGATGTCGTCCAACGTCTATGACGGCCTGTCGGCCGCCGACAAGGCCAACTTCGACAAGGCAGGCAAGGACTCCGCCTTGGCCATGCGCGGCTACGTGGACAACATCGAGAAGACGGGCGTCGAGCAGCTGAAGAAGGAAGGCATGCAAGTGTCCGAGGTGGATCGCGCCGCGTTCGCCGCCGCCGTCGAACCCGCCTACCCCGAGTACTACAAGAAGTTCGACAAGAAGCTGATCGACTCGATCCGCGACACCAAGTAACCGGGACTCTTCCCCAGGAGAGCGGCATGGGCGGCGGGATCATGATCCCGCCGCTTGCCGTCCCCCTCCTTCGCGCCCACCGCTAACGGGATTCATCATGCGTTTGCTATGCGCTTTCGACCGCGGCCTTTTCAAGCTGGTCTCGGTCTTTGCCCAACTTCTGCTGGTGGCGGCCGCCGCCGCCGCGTTCTACCAGGTCATTGCCCGCTTCGTGCTGCATTCGCCCGCCGACTGGAGCGAGGTGCTGACCCGCGCCCTCCTGATCTGGACCGTGCTGCTGGGCGTGGCCCTGGCCTTCCGCCACGGCGCCATGATCAGCGTGGAACTGCTGCGCAACCTGCTGGGCGGCACGAAACGCCGCGTGCTTGAGGCCATCATCGGCCTGACCTGCGCCGGTTTCCTGGGCTTTCTGGCCTGGATCGGCGGCAACATGACCTACCGCGTGCGGTTCCAGACCGTGCCCAGCCTGGATATTTCGATTTCGTGGATCTACCTGGCGATCCCCGTTGGCGCGACGCTTGCCGCCATCGCCGTGCTGGCCCGCTGGTGCGCCGGCGAAGAAGAAGACGTGCCCGTGCGCAACGACGCGCAAGGCTAAGCCGCCCCCTACCGAACCTGAGCAGCAGATATCGCCATGTCCCAATTAATGATTGTCTCGATGCTGATTTTCTTCGGGCTGTCCGTGCCGGTCGCCGTGTCGATCGGGCTGGCCAGCCTGGCGGGCGTCGGCGCAACCGGCCTACCCTGGGTGGTCGTCGCCCAGCAGCTCTTCGCCGCGCTGGACAAGTACCCGCTGGTGGCCATTCCCTTCTTCATCCTGGCCGGCAACCTGATGGAAGCCGGCGGCATTTCCGAACGCATGGTCGAATTCGCCAAGAGCGTGGTCGGCGGCATCCAGGGCGGCCTGGCCTGCACCTGCGTGCTGACGTGCATGATCTTCGCGGCGGTCGCCGGTTCCAGCGTGGCCACGACGTTCGCCGTGGGCGCGATCCTGATCCCGGCGATGATCCGGCACGGCTACCCGGCCCCGTTCGCCGCGTCATTGCAGGCCAGCGCGGCGGAACTCGGCGTGATCATCCCGCCGTCGATCCCGATGATCCTGTTCGCGGTGTCCACCGATACGTCCACCGGCGAACTGTTCATCGCCGGCGTCATGCCCGGCATCCTGATCGGCGTGGCGCTGATGTTCTACGTGTGGTTCTACGCCAAGCGCAACAACCTGGGCAAGCGCGACGGCGAAGGCCGCCTGCCGCTGTGGCCGGCGTTCAAGAGCGCCTGGCTGGCGCTCTTGATGCCCGTGATCATCCTGGGCGGCATCTACGGCGGCGTCTTCACGCCGACCGAGGCGTCGGTGGTGGCCGTGATGTACGCGGTGGTGGTGGGCAAGTTCATCTACCGCCGCCTGAGCTTCAAGCAATTGTCCGAGACGCTGCACAAGTCGGTGGTGTCCACGGCCGTGATCATGTTCGTGATCGCCAACGCGGGCGTCTTCAGCTTCCTCTTGAACCGCGCAGGCATCCCGGATGCGCTGGGCGTCTGGCTGTCGCAGCTGTTCGATACGCAGTTCTCGTTCCTGATGGGCGTGAACGCGGCGCTGTTCGTGATCGGGATGTTCATCGAAACGTCGGCATCGATCGTGGTGCTGGCCCCGTTGCTGCTGCCGGTGGCGCTGCAGTTCGGGGTGGATCCGGTGCACTTCGGGATCATCATGGTGGTGAACCTGGCGTTGGGGATGATTACGCCGCCGTTCGGGGTGAATCTTTTCGCGGCGTGCGCGGTGGCGAAGTTGCCGCTTGAGCGATTGATCAAGCCGTTGATTCCGTTTGTGGGTGTCGTGATCGTTTGCTTGATGGTGATTACTTATTGGCCGGGACTGTCTTTAGGGTTGAGGGATTTGGTTTACGGGAAGTGATGGGGGGGGATTCATAGGCCGCGGTCGGAGGGGCTTCGTAGGTCGCGATTGGTTTTAGGCCGCGGCCGATGAGCGCTTCGTCGGTCGCCCATCGGCGGGGGCGCCATGGCCACTCGCGCCCACGATTGCGGTCCGGCGCGCAGGCGCCGGACTGCCCCGTTGTCATCTTCGTCCAGGCCTACGGCCTTCCCTTCAGATTCCCTCGGGCGCATCGAGGTTGCTCGCAGCCATGGCGCCACCGCCGACGGGCTGCCGGCGTCTTGGATTGGTCCGCTGCTAGGGGTGGGATGACTGACGAGTGCTGCGGGGCCCGCCGATTGCGCCCGCGCGGGCGGGCGTAATCGGCATACGCGTTGGTGGTGCGTCGCACGGTGGTCGCTTGCGCGCGGGTGACGAGTCGGTTTCTCTGGGTTCCCGTAGTCATTGGGGGTGGAGCGACGGGTGGCGCGCGGCAGGCAGCCGCGTGCTTGGCCCGACGTGCACGCGCGCCACCCGTCTAATGGGGAGACTGTCGCGTCGCGCCACCACTGTCGCTCATCTTACGGCCCCATCGTCATCGGTAGGATGGGTGTAGCGCGACAAGTCCGGCATCAGGATGAGAGTGCCCAACGCGCGAAACCCATCATGCGGTCATGATCGACGATACCTGTCATGGGAACCCCATTGGCACGCACCTGCGCCGATGATGGGTTTCGTGCGGCGCGCACCGGCGTTCGTCGGCCTACCCGAACGCACTCCACCCATCCTACGAAAGCGATCAACAGCCCCACCCACACGCGCAGCGCAAAAAGCCACGACGCAAGACGCTGCGTAAGCTCCACGAGGCCGCCCGCGCGGCCGGCATGGAGCGGCCCCGCAAGATCTTCCACCACCACCCGCTGTTGGTGGGAACCCCAAGCACGCCGCCCTCCCCGGCTGACGTCAGGGCACAGCTGCTGGAGTCTGGCGCTTGGGTGGCCTGGGGCGCGCGGGGAGTCGATAAGCCCGAGGGAATCCGAAGGCAGCGGCCGCAGGCCGCCACGAGGATGACGACGGGGCAGTCCGGAGCGAAGGCTCCGGACCGCAATCGTTGACCCGCGCGCCCCAGGCCACCCACACGCCAGACGTCAAAAGAACACCACAACCGCCACCAAACCCCACACCCCACTAAGCCGCCACCGCCCCCCTCTCCCACCTCACCGCATGACACCGTAACTGCCGCCCACCCACGCTGCTAACCTCCGGCACTTCCACGCGGCACTCTTCCCGGGCATCCGGACAGCGGGGATGAAACGTGCACCCCGCCGGCGGCTGGATCGGGTTCGGCACTTCGCCGCCCATGGGTTCCCGGTCGCGCCTGGGGTCTTCCAGGTCTGGAATCGTATCCAGCAACATCCGCGTATACGGATGCTGCGGCGAATCGAACAACTGGTCGGCGGCCGCCTGCTCGACGATCCTGCCCAAGTACATCACCGCCACGCTGTCGGACACGTGGCGCACGACTGACAGGTTGTGGCTGATGAACACGTACGTCAGCCCGAATTCCTTTTGCAGGTCGCCCATCAGGTTCAGGATCTGCGCCTGCACCGACACGTCCAGCGCGGAAGTGGGTTCGTCGCAGACCAGGAACTCGGCTTCGGTGGCCAAGGCGCGCGCGATCGAAATGCGTTGGCGCTGGCCGCCCGAGAACTCGTGGGGGAAGCGGCCGGCGTCGCTGGCGGACAGGCCGACCAGTTCCAGCAGTTCATCGACCCGCCGGCGCGTGTCGGCGGGCGTGCTACGCAGGCCTAGCGTGATGATCGGTTCGGCCACGATGTTGCCCACGCGCCAGCGCGGGTTCAGGCTGGCATAGGGGTCCTGGAAAATCATCTGGGGATGCAGCACGCCGCCGGTGCGGTTGCGGCCGTACTCCAGCTTGCCGCGTGTGGGGGCCACCAGGCCCACCAGCAGCTTGGCCAGCGTGGACTTGCCGCAGCCGGATTCGCCCACGATGCTCAGCGTGGTGCCTCGCGGCACCGCCAGGGACACGCCGTCCACCGCCTTCAGCGTTTGCTCGGGCTGGCGCGACAGCGTGCGTTCCAGCCAGGGCGGCGATACGTCGAACCAGCAGGCCAGGTCTTCGGCCCGCAGCAGCAGGTCATCGTTACGCGGCATGAGCGACTCCTCCTTGATGCAGCCAGCAGGCGCTGACGGTGGCGCCTGCGGGGGACGCGGCCAGCGGCGGGCGGGTCTGCGCGCAGCGTGGCCCGGCCTGGGCGCAGCGGGGATGGAACGCACAGCCATCGGGCATGGCGTGCAGGCGCGGCATGGCGCCGTCGATCTGGTTCAGCCGGGCGGCACGCTGGCGCAGGCCCGGGATGGCGTTCATCAGGCCCTGGGTATAGGGGTGGCCGGGACGACGCAGCACGTCCAGCACCGGGCCGATTTCGACGATGCGGCCGGCGTACATCACGGCTACGCGATCGGCGGTCTCGGCGATCACCCCCATGTCGTGGGTCACCAGCAGCACCGACGTGCCTTGTTCCCGGCACAGCCGGCGCAGCAGCGCCGTGATCTGCGCCTGCACGGACACGTCCAGCGCGGTCGTCGGTTCGTCCGCGATGATCAGCGCAGGCCGGGCCGCCAGGGCCAGCGCGATCACCACGCGCTGGCGCATGCCGCCCGAGAACTGGTGCGGATAGTGGTCGATGCGCTTGTCGGCCGCCGGGATCCCCACGGCCAACAGCAATTCCAGCGCCCGGGCGCGCGCCGCGGCGGCGGAGCACTTGTCGTGGTGGCGAATGGTTTCGACCAGTTGGTCGCCGACCGTGAACAAGGGGTGCAGGCTAGTCAGCGGATCCTGGAAGATCGCGCCGATTTCCTTGCCGCGCAGCCGCTGGCGCGCCTTGGGCGGCAGGTTGTCGATGCGCTTGCCCGCCAGGTGGATCTCGCCGCCGCCCAGGCGTCCGGGCGGCTCCAGCAGGCCGATCACCGCCATGCCGGTCAAGGACTTGCCCGCGCCGGACTCGCCCACCATGCCCAGGATTTCGCCGGGCTGGATGTCGAAACTGATATCGCGCGTGGCCACCAGGATGCCGTGGCGGGTCGGGAATTCCACCGACAGCCCGCGCACGGACAAGGTCGGGGTCGTGGCGGGTGCGGCGTTGGCCGTTGGCGCAGCCGGGCGCGGTAGGATTGCCATCATGACGGGCTCCTTGCGGGACGCGGATAGCTGGAAGAGAAAATCTGGTCGACCGGGGGATGCCCCCAGGTGCGGTCGGGGTAGCGCGCGATCACGCCGTCGAACTGCGATTGCGCCTGTTCTTGCGCCAGGCGCGCGTCGAAGCCCGCGATATGGCCGTCCACCATGACGAAGCGGCCGTCGATGATCACCTGCGACACGTCGCGCCCGCTGCCGCTGACCATCAGCGTCTGGATCGGGTCGATCATGGGGCCGTTGCGGTCGTGCGAGAAGTCGAACACGACGATGTCGGCCTTGGCGCCCACCGCCAGCCGGCCCAGGTCGGGCCGGCCCAGGGCATCGGCGCCGCCGACCGTGGCGGCGTCGTAATAGTCCTCCGAGCGCACGGCTTCGGTGGAGCCTTCGACCACCCGGCACAGCATCATTCCCACCTGCATGTTCAACACCATGTCGGGCGGCCAGGTGTCGGTGCCCATGCCGATGTTCACCCCCATCTTGCGGTAGCGTGCGAACGACTCCAGCGTTGCGCCGTGGCGTCCCGACACCAGCGGGCAATGCACGATGCTGGCGCCCGCGTCGCGGATGATTTCGATGTCTCGCCCCGGCCGGTCGATGTGCCGGGAACCGGACACGTAGGTGCCGTGCGGCAGCAAGGCGCGTTCGGACAGGAAATCCAGGCTTTGCAGCCACTCGGGCGGACTCATGCCGTGCTGCTCCAGCACCAGGTCGTATTCCAGGCGCGACTGGCAGCAATGCAGCCGGATCGGGATGTCGCGCTCGCGCGCGGCAGCGGCCGATGCGCGCAACAGGCCTGGCGTGCAGGTCTCGATGCGGTCGGGTGACAGCATGGCGCGCACGCGGCCGTCGTGGCGGCCTTCGATCTCGTCGCAGAACGCCACGGCCTCGGCCAGGCCGGCCATGCCACGCGCCTCGTCGTAATGGCAACGGATCTTGCCGTCGCCATCCACATAGGTATGGCCGCTGCGGTACGCCGGCCCCAGGTACACGCGCAGCCCCAGTTCGCCAGCCGCGTTGGCGGCCGACAGGAATTCGTCGCGAGTCTCGCCCCAGACGCGATAGAACAGAGACGCGATGGGCAACGCGGTGGTGATGCCGTTGCGGATCAGCTGCGCGAAGGCGTAGCGCTTCTGGAAGGCCAGTTCGGCGGGGGTGTACATCTCGTACGGCCCCTGCTTCATGTAGGTTTCCGGCCAGATGCGGCCCTTGCGCCAGGCGGGAGAATTGTCGAAACCCAGGATGGTCGTGTCCAGGTCCGACAGCGCGTCCAGGTCCACGAAGCCCGGGCCGATCATTGCGCGGCCGTAGTCATGACGGCGCGCGACTTGCCCCGGATAGCGATGGCCGACATAGACGATGCGGTTGCCTTCGAAGACGACTTCGCCGTTCTCGTACAGGCAGTGCCGCCCGTTTTCATGGCCGACCACCCAGCGGGCAGTCAGCAGGATCGGGCCTTCGGCGGCGCGCATCAGGGCGCCTCCACCAGCGCGCGGCCGTCGCGGGCGACCACGCGGCCCCGCTTGACGACCAGTTTGCGCACGGGCCGCGACACGATCGCTTCGGCCACCGTTTCGGCGTCCACCAGCACGAAGTCCGCATGGCAACCGGGCGCCAGGCCGTAGTCGGCCAGATTCATGACGCGCGCGTTGCCGTAGGTGGCCACGTCCAGCGCCAGCGCCAGTTCGTCGTCGCGCCGGAAGTTGTTGCGCAAGCCCACCAGCATCGTGCGTTCCAGCATGTCGGGCTTGCCGTAGGGGCCCCAGGTGTCGCGCATGCCGTCGTTGCCGGTACAGACCGTGACGCCGGCCTGGCGCAGGCGCGCCACATTGGGCACGGGACGCGATGCGGATCCCGTCGTCATGATGTGCACGCCCGCCTCCAGCAGGCCATCGGTCAGCGCCTGCACGGCCTGTGTGTCCGTCATGCCCAGGCAGAACGAATGCGACAGGGTGACCTTGCCCTGCATGCCCAGCGCCAGCACGCGGTCGATTGTCATCTGCATCGAAAACGCGCCCAGTTCGCCGGCCTCATGCAGGTGGATGTCGATCGGCTTGCCGTGCTTGTCGGCCAGGCCGAAGATGGCGTCCAGATGCCCCTTGGGGTCGCGGTCCATGCCGGCCGGGTCCAGCCCACCCACGACTTCCGCCCCCATGCGCAGGGCCTCGTCCATCAGTTCCAGCGTGCCCGGGCGGATCAGCAGCCCGCTTTGCGGGAAGGCCACAAGTTCCACGTCGATCTGGTCGCGGTACTGCTCGCGAGCGCGCATCACGCCTTCGATGGCCGCAAGCCCGATGTCCGTATCCACGTCCACGTGACTGCGGATGTGGCTGGTGCCGTCGGCGATCGACATCACGATCTGCCGCGCCGACTGCCGATACGGGTCGATGCCCAGGCGCTTTTTCTCGGCGCGCTCGTTCTCGATCTTGTCGATCAGCCGCGGCCCCACCTCGTTGCGATACCAGGGCATGCCATACATCGTCTTGTCCAGATGCGCGTGGGCGTCGATCAGCCCAGGCAGCAACAGGGCGCCCCCGCCATCCACCACCGGCACGCCGGCGGGGGCCGCGCCGCCCAGCGCCTGGATGCGCCCATCGCGCACCAGCACCGACGTCAGCTCGCCGCCGGCCGGGCGCACTTGGGTATACAGCGTTGCGTTTTCCATGCTTGACCTCTATTGAAACGGTGCGCCTTCAGCGCAAACGGGGATTCAGGGCGTCGCGCAGCCAGTCGCCCAGCAGGTTCACCACCAGCACGATCAGGCTCAGATACAGCGCGGGGAAGACCACCACCCACCACTGCCCCGAAAACAGGAACTGGTTGCCCAGGCGGATGAGCGTGCCCAGCGACGGCTCGGTGGGCGGCATGCCCACGCCCAGAAAGCTCAGCGTCGCCTCGATCAGGATGGCCAGCCCCAGGTTCAGCGTGGCGGTGACCATGACGGGCGTCAGCGTGTTGGGTAGGATGTGCGTCAGCATGATGCGCAACGGGCTGACCCGGATCAGGCGCGCCGCCTGCACGTATTCCTTGCCGCGCTCGACCAGCGCCGACGCCCGGACCGTGCGGGCGTACTGCACCCAGTTGGTCATCGAGATGGCCAAGATCAGGATCACGGACGACAGCGTTTCGCGCAGGCCCGGCGGCAGCAGCTGCCGGAACACCGCCGTGACCAGAATGGCGACAAGAATCGTGGGGATGCTCAACAGCGTATCGCCCACCCGCATCAGCGCGTTGTCGATCCAGCCGCCGAAATAGCCGGCCGCCAACCCCACCAGCAGGCCGATCGCCAGCGACAGCACCACCGTCGCCAGGCCGATTACCAGCGACATGCGCGAGCCATACAGGATGGCCGACCACACGTCGCGGCCCTGCGTGTCCGTGCCCAGCAGAAACTGCGGGTCGGCGCCCTCCACCCAGAAGGGCGGCAGTTCGGCATTCAGCAAGTCCAGCTGCGCCAGGTCATAGGGATTCTGCGGCGCGATCCACGGCGCGAACAGGGCCAGCAGCACCACCACCAGCAGCACGATGCCCGCGCCCATCGCCACGTAGTCGTGCCGCAGGCTCCACCACAGGTCGCTTTGCAGGAAACGCGACAGCCGGCTCTGCGCGCCGCCCGAAAAAGGTTTAGTGAGCATTGGCGCCTCCTTTGACGTGCTGGCTGCGCAGGCGCGGATCGACCACGCCATACATCATGTCCACCAGCGTGTTCAGTGCCACGAAGATGAAGGACACGATTACCAGATAGGCGGCCATGACGGGGATGTCCACGAACATGACCGATTGGATGAACAGCAGCCCCATGCCCGGCCACTGGAAGACGGTTTCCGTGATCAGCGCGAACGCGATCAGGTTGCCGATCTGCATGCCCGTCACGGTAATGACGGGCATCAGACAGTTGCGCAGTGCCAGCCGGAAATGCACCACGCGGTCCGGCAGGCCGCGGGCCCGGGCAAACTTGATGAACTCGGTGCGCAGCGTCTCCAGCATCTCGGCCCGCACCAGCCGCATGATCAGCGTGATCTGGAACAGCGCCAGCGTGATCGACGGCAGCACCAGCGCCGCGCGGCCCGAAGGCGTCAACAGGCCCGTGGACCACCACCCGATCTTCACCGTATCGCCGCGGCCGAAACCGGGCAGCCAGCCCAGTTGCACCGAAAATATCAGGATCAGCATGATGCCCACCACGAAACTGGGCAGCGAGATGCCCAGGATGGACACGAACTGCAGGGCCTGCGCCACCCGCGACTTGCGGTAGATGGCCGTCAGCACGCCCAGCGGCACGCCGATGACCAGCGACAGCAGCGTGGCCATCATCACCAGTTCGAAGGTGGCGGGAAACCGTTCGGCCACCAGCGCGAACACGTCCTGCTGGTTGCGATAGGAAATGCCGAACTCGCCTTGCGCCGCATTGGTCACGAAGTGCACGAACTGCATGCCCACCGACGCGTTCAAGCCCAGCCGCTCGCGCAGTTCGTCGCGCTGCGTCTGCGAGGCCTGCTCGTTCAACATCATGTCGACGGGGTCGCCGACAAAACGGAAAATCACGAAGGCCAGCAACGCCACCGCCAGCATCACGCCAACCGCGTTGAAAACCCGTCTAACAATGAATGCCAGCATGTGCGGCTCCCTTCAGACCCGATCTCAGACTCAGGGCCGCCGCGCCCGACGCTGGCGCGCGGCGGCCCGCTCAGGCACGCATCACTGCATGCGCACGTTCCACAGCCGCGCCTTGTTGTCCGGCATCTGCAGCACTTCGCCCACGTTCGCGCCCACCGCCCAGGCCATGGGCTGCTGATGCAGCGGCAGGAAGCGCACGTCGTCATGCAGCGTCTGCAACACCTCGGCCATCATCTGGATACGCTTCGGGCGGTCCATCTCGGCGGCGGCGGCATCGATCTTCGCGTCCAGCGCGGCGTCGCCCCACTGGCCCCAGTTGAAGACGCCCGCCGGGCCCGTGCGGCTGTGCATCACCTGCAGCAGGATCGACAAGGCGTCGATCTGCGGCTCGTTGGCCCAGCCGTGGATGGTGATGTCGAACTCGCCGCGCGAGCGCTTGGGGTTCTGCAGCGAACGCGGGCCGCTGGCCAGCGTGGCCTTCACGCCGATCCGCGCCCACATCGAGGCGGCGGCCTGGCACAGTTCTTCCTCGTTCACGAACATGTCGTTGGAGCACAGCAAAGACAGTGTGAAGCCGTCGGGGTAGCCGGCATCGGCCAGTAGCTTCTTGGCGCGGGCCGCATCGAATGGCAGCCGCTCTTCCTGCTTGGCCTCGTATCCCGGAATGGACGGGGCCACCAGCGCGCCCGTGGTGCGCGACAAGCCGCGCATCACGCGCTTTTGCAGCAGGTCGGGCGACAGCGCCATGTACAGCGCCTGGCGCACGCGCAGATCCTTGAGCGGATTCTTGTCGGTGATGTTGGAACCGACGAGCTTGTCGCCCAGGTTGAAGCCGAAGTACAGCGTGCGCAATTCGGTCGCCGCCAGCACCTTCACGTTCTGCGCTGCGCGCAAGCGGTCCAAGTCCTGCAGCGGCGCGTTTTCCGTGAAATTGATGTCGCCTGACAGCAGGGCCGCTACCCGCGTCGGGGCCGAGGCGATGGGCGTGAACTCGATGCGGTCCAGGTTGTGGCGGGGCTTGTCCCACCAGTCTTTGTTCACGACCAGCACGGTCCGCGTATCCGGGCGGTACGACTCCACCTTGAACGGACCGGTGCCGTTGGCGTTGTGCGTGGCGTAGCCTTCGACCTTCTTCGCGGCATCCGTCGGCTTGGTGCTGTTGTTATCCACCAGCCACTGGCGGTTGAAGATGAAGATGTTGGTCAGGTCGTTGAGCATCAGCGGGTACGGATGCGTCATCTCGATATCGACGGTGAAGTCATCGACCTTGCGCACCGCTTTGAAGGCGGGCAGGTTGCCCTTGAGCGGTGAGGCGTCGTCCGACACGCGGGTCATCGAGGCCACCACGTCGTCGGCAGTGAACGGCGCGCCGTTGTGGAACTTCACGCCCTGGCGCAGCTTGAAGCGCAGCACAGTGGGCGACGTGGCTTCCCAGGACTCGGCCAGCGCGGGCGTGATGTTGAACTTGTCGTCGTAGCGAATCAGCGCTTCGTACACGTGGTTCAGAAACGCCAGGTTGAAGGTGCTGCCGTAGGAATACGGATCCAGCGAATCCAGATCGCGCGCGGCGCCCCACTTCAGCGTGTTGGCGGCGGAGGCCCCGGTGATGGCGGACAGCGCGATCACTGCCCCGGCGGTCCATTTGAGCAACGTCTTCATGGCTGCAACTCTCCCTTGTCTATCGTTCTGAAATACCGGTTTGAAGTCGCCGGGACCGGGCCCGGCGCAATGCGTGAAGCAATCGGATCAGGTCTGGCCGGATCAGGCCGCCGCGCAAAGGCGCTGGGCCCGGTCCAGCGAAGCCAGGGCCAGCACCTGCGCCAGGGCGGCGCGGTAGGAATCGATGATGGGAACGGCAGGCCGGCGCGGCAGGGCTGGCAGGTAGCCGGCCAAGGCGGCGCCCGCCACGATCACCACGTCGGCGCCCTGCGCCACGGCGGCGTCCAGCGCACGGCTGACCTCGGCCGCCGACTCGGGCGAACGCGACACGTAGTCCAGCGCGTTGCCGGGCAAGGCGATGATGGCGGCGCAGCGGGACTCCAGCCCCAGTTGGCGGATCTGTTCGCGCAGCATGCCGGGCCAACGCTGGCCCACGGTCACGATGGCGTAGCGGTCGCCGCGCTGCATGGCGGCCATGATGGAGGCCTCGGCCATGCCCACGACGGGCACGGGCAGGCATTCGCGCACAGCGCCGATGCCCGGCTCTCCGAAACAGGCCAGCAGGCAGGCGTCGAACGGCGTCTCGGCCCGGGCCGCCTCGCGCTCAACGGTCTCCAGCACCGCATGGGCCGCAACAGCTGCCTCGACGCGGCTGGCGATATAGGCGGGCCCGAACGTGGCGGTGACGGCATGCACGTCGGCGGCGCCGCCAAAGAAAGCGCGCGCCTGCGCGGCCAGGCTGACGGTCAGGTCGGAAGTGGTGTTGCCGTTGACCACCAGCAGGCGGTACGGCGTGAAAGCGGGCCGATCGATGGCGACGGCGTCGGGCATGGCTGACATGGAATAAACCTCTATCGGTTTGTATACAAACTAGTCATAGCATTCGGCTCATACGCACCGTTTTTGTATAAATGTTTGTATACGATTTATGCCGACAATGTACGCGCTTGGTTGCTACCTTCAAGCTATCGCTAACCCTTACCGCCCGGTGTAGTATGCTTGCCTACACCCCGCCGTGCGCGCCGGCAGCGGATGCCGGACCTTTCCAACACAATGAAAACGCGCATGCACAGGAGCCTAAGAAGAAGATGAAACCTCTCGCGCCGCCGGCTAACGAGCCCGCCAAGAAAGACATAAACCGCAGCGAAATCGTATACATAAATTTGCGCCGCGCCATCATCGAGCAGGCCTTGCTGCCGGGCGACAAGCTGCCTGAAGACGTCATTGGCGACCGCTTCGGCGTCAGCCGGACGATCGTGCGGGGGGTGTTGACGCGCTTGTTCAGCGAAGGGCTGGTGGATCTGCGGCCGAACCGGGGGGCCGCGGTGGCGCGCCCCAGCCTGGAAGAGGCGCACGACATCTTCGAGGCGCGCCGCTGCCTGGAACGCGACGTCACCCGCCGACTGCTGCAGCACATCACCGAAGCGGGGCTGACGCGCCTGGCGCAGCACGTGGCGCAAGAGGAAGAGGCCCGCAAGCGCAACAGCACGAACGAATCCATCCGGCTGTCAGGCGAATTTCACATCCTGATGGCCGAGCTGTCGGGCAATGCGGTGTACGCCCGCTATGTGAACGAGATCGTGTCCCGCTGCTCGTTGATCCTGGCGCTTTACGGCCGCCCGCATTCAAGCGAATGCGCGGTCAGCGAGCACATGGAGATCGTGGAAGGCCTGCGCGCGCGCGATGAAAAGCACGTGCTGCATCTGCTGGAGCATCACCTGGAGTCGGTCACCGCGCGGGCGCTGCTGAGCACAGACGGCTCGGGTGTGCGCGACATCCGCAAGATCCTGGACCGCTACGGAACCTGAACGCGGCGCGGCGATGCCGTGCACGGACGGACCGCGTAGGCGCGGACCCGCCCGATGGGCGCGCAGGTGTCCCCCAAGAATGAGAAAAGCGCCCGGTCGGGGCGCTTTTCGGTTCTGGGGCCTAGATTTCGCGTTCTTCCGTCTTGAGGTTGTTGTCGCGAGCGAAATCCACCACGAACTTGTACGCCAGCGGTTCCAGGTCGCGCAAACGCAGGTCGACCACGACTCCGCGCACGCCGTCGATGACGACGGGCAGCACGTAGGGCGAATAGGTGAGGTGGTTACCAGCACAGCCGGCGGGCCGGAACTGTGCCATTACGCCGGCGAGCCGCTCCGCCCAATCGCTGGGGCGGAATCGGCTACCGCTTTCGGTAACGCCATGAATTACGAATTGTCTGACGCGAGTTGCCATGAGTTCTTTCACTACAGCGCGCCTTTCACGAAAGCCGGATCTTCGGCGTGATCAAACATGCGCCCTGCGCCGCGAATTGTATATGATTGATCCTTTGCCCTCTTCCAAATGACGTTTCTTACAGAAAACGTCACAAAAAAGGGCCCCCACGCTGCGCCTTCGGCTTGCTGCCCCCCGGGGGGGGCAAAGGGCCCCACGCTGCACCTTCGGCTTGCTGCCCCACGAGGGGCGCATTTTGGTAATCCCCCAGGAGGATCCGCAATGACCTCGTCTCTGGCCAATATCTATGCCCGTCTGCCGGTTGCGTTCACGCACGGCCAGGGGGTCTGGTTGTGGGATGCCGAAGGCCGCAAGTATCTGGATGCGCTGGCAGGCATCGGCGTGTCGTGCCTGGGCCATGCCCACCCGAAACTCGTCGCCGCCATCAGCGAGCAGGCCGCGCGCGTCATCCATACGTCGAACATCTATGAAGTGCCGCAGCAAGCGGCGCTTGCCGCCCGCCTGACGGCCTTGTCCGGCATGCAGGAAGTCGCGTTCAACAACAGCGGCTCGGAAGCCAACGAGGCCGCGATCAAGCTGGCGCGCTACTACGCCTACCAGCGCGGCAACAAACACGCCCACATCATCACCATGGATTCGTCCTGGCATGGCCGCACGCTGGCCACGCTGGCGGCCACAGGCAGCGACAAGGCCCGCAAGGGCTTCGAACCGCTGCCCACGGGATTCATCCAGGTGGCTTACAACAACATCGACGCCGTGCGCGCCGCCGGCGACGCCGAGCCGCGCACCGCGGCGGTGCTGCTGGAAGTGCTGCAAGGCGAAGGCGGCATCCGCCCGTCGGACATCGCCTACCTGCAGGAAGTACGCCGGCTGTGCACCGAACGCGGCTGGCTGCTGATGATTGACGAAGTGCAGTCCGGCATCGGCCGCACCGGCAAATGGTTCGCCCATCAATGGGCGGACATCACGCCGGACGTCATGACGCTGGCCAAGGGCCTGGCCGGCGGCGTGCCCATCGGCGCCATGCTGGCCGCCGGCCCCGCCGCGGGCGTCTTCACCCCGGGCAGCCACGGCACCACCTTCGGCGGCGGCCCGCTGGTGTGCGCGGCCGGGCTGGCCGTGCTGGACGCCCTGGAATCCGAGCACCTGCTGGACAACGCCCACACCGTGGGCGCCTACCTCAAAGCAGCGCTCGGTCGTGCCTTGGCAGGCACGGACGGCGTCACCGAGATCCGCGGCCGCGGCCTGATGCTGGGCATCGAACTGGCGCGCCCCTGCGGTGTGCTGGCCCTGCGCGCGCTGGAAGCCGGCCTGCTCATCAACGTCACGCGTGACCGCGTCATCCGCATGCTGCCGCCCCTGATCCTGAACCAGCAAGAGGCGGACCAGATCGTCAGCACGCTGGTTCCGCTCATCCAACAGTTCCTGGCCGAAACCTCCAATTCCACGTCCCGCCTGGGCCACGAGCCTGGCCGGGTCCAATGACCTGCGACATCACCATGACTCCTCCCACGACTCAAAACGGCCCGTTGCGGCATTTTCTCCAGTTCAAGGACTTCTCGTCCGCGGAAATCGCTTACGTGCTGGACCGCGCACGCCTGATCAAAGAAAAGTTCAAGCGATACGAACCCCATATGCCGCTGCACGACCGCACGCTGGCGATGGTGTTCGAAAAGGCCAGCACCCGCACCCGCGTGTCCTTCGAAGCCGGCATGTACCAGATGGGCGGTTCGGTCATCAACCTGACCTCGAACGACTCCCAACTGGGCCGCTCCGAGCCCATCGAAGACACCGCGCGCGTCATTTCGCGCATGGTCGACATCGTCATGATCCGCACGTTCGAGCAGACCCGCATCGAGCGCTTCGCATCGCACTCGCGCGTGCCTGTCATCAACGGCCTGACCAACGAATTCCACCCCTGCCAGATCCTGGCGGACATCTTCACCTACATCGAGCACCGCGGCCCCATCGCCGGCAAGACGGTCGCCTGGGTGGGCGATGCCAACAACATGGCCTACACGTGGCTGCACGCCGCCGAAATGCTGGGCTTCACGCTGCATGTGTCCACGCCCGCCGGCTACGAGCTTGAGGCCTCGCGCATCGGCACGCCGTCGCCCAAGGTGCTGCGCCAGTTCAAGGATCCGATGGAGGCATGCCAGGGCGCGCATCTGGTCACGACCGACGTCTGGACCAGCATGGGCTACGAAGCCGAAAACGAAGAACGCCGCGCCGCGTTCGCCGACTGGTGCGTGGATGCCGAAATGATGGCCGCGGCCGACGCCGAAGCCGTCTTCATGCACTGCCTGCCCGCCCACCGCGGCGAGGAAGTCACCGGCGAAGTTATCGACGGCCCGCAAAGCGTGGTCTGGGACGAAGCCGAAAACCGCCTGCACGTGCAAAAGGCGCTGATGGAATTCCTGCTGCTGGGCCAGATCAAATAACCCGGTACGGCACGGAAAAAGGGCCTGGATATCTTGCGGTATCCAGGCCCTTGGCTTTTGATGCAGGCGGCAATCAGCGCAGCGTGCGTTCCCAGGCCGCAATGGCGTCGGCTACTTCCTGCGGCTTCTCGGGCACCAGGGCGTGCCCTGCCCCGTCGATCACCACGACCGACACCC
This sequence comes from Achromobacter sp. 18P8.1.1, assembly GCF_057799415.1. Taxonomy (NCBI): domain Bacteria; kingdom Pseudomonadati; phylum Pseudomonadota; class Betaproteobacteria; order Burkholderiales; family Alcaligenaceae; genus Achromobacter; species Achromobacter sp. 18P8.1.1. Next base: position 57,561 of record NZ_JBYOKH010000031.1, read on the forward strand.
GGCTGCCGAATTCGTCTTTGATCTCGTTGCGGGTGGCGGGCGGCTTGAACAAGTCCAGCCCCGCCTGCAGGTCCAGCAAGGGCTTGGCCCCGCCCGACCACCAGTCGGACTGGCGCGTGGCCTTGCCCGCCAGGCGCTGGCTTTCGCTGACCTCGGGGTACCAGCCGTTCAACCACACGCGGGCGTCGTTGCCGGGCGCGAAGAACGCGTATTGGATGGACTTCAGCCGCTCGGCGTCGGGCAGCGACAGCTCGGCGCTGCGGTCCACATGTTCGCTCAAGCCCTTGGGGTACTGCTTGGCCGCGGCGGCGACGATGACCACCCCGCGCACCAATTCGGGATGGTCCACGCCGGTCGTGCGGGCCACCCAGTTACCGAAGGCATGGCCCACCATCACCACCGGCTGGCGCGCCACGTTGCGGATCACTGCGGCTTGATCGTCGGCCAGATCGTGCAGCGCGATGCCGGACATCGGCCCCGTGCTGCCGCCGATGCCGCGCGGCTGCGGACGCAGCACGCGGTAGCCGGCCTGCACAAAGCGCGCGGCCAATTCATCGAAATCCTCGGCCCCACGGCCGCGCGACGGCAGCAGCACCAGCGCGGGCCCCTGCCCCTGGTCCAGCACCTCAATATTGGCGCCGTTACCCACCAGCACATTGACGCGCCGGGGCGCATCGGCCAACGCGGGCGACGCCGCCACGACGGCGCACGACAACGCCAGGCCGGCCAGCAATTGCTTCATCATCATGTCTTCTCCGGTCGGGTCTGCCGCCCGCTGGGTTTACAGGATCTTCTTGAACATCGTCCGGCGCGTATTGCGGAACGACGGCCGCACGCGGCTGCTCCAGTCGGTTGCGCGCACGGCCAGCCACGGCGGGCTGCCGAAGGTCTCGCGGGTGTGCAAGTCGTAGCAGGCCAGATAGCGCGGCGCTTCGTCGCGGCATTCGTAGCGCAACGCACGCACCGTGCCCGGCACCGAGGCCAGGCCGGGCAGATGCTCCTGGTCGTACCAGGCGTTCAGGTCCGCCTCGGCCTCTGGCACCACGTCGGTTTCCACGATGTAGTGCCAGGGCGCATCCTGCCCGGCTGACGCGCCCGGCAGGTCCAGCGTCTTGTGCAGCACGCGTGCCCGCGCGCCGGGAAAGCTTTCCGCCAGGCGCGCCTGGATTTCAGGCAACGCCTCGCGCGCACCACGCAGGTACACGTAGGTGTCCTCTTCTTCCACCGCCGCGAACGCGCTGACCGCAACACCGGCCAGCCCGTCGGTCAAGCGTTGGGCCATGTCCGCCGCGCGCGCTTCGTCGAAGCGTTCACCCAGCGACACCAGCAATACCGTTTCCTGCACTGTCTTCTCCTTTCAATGGCCGACGCGCAACGCCACCAGGAAGCGCGACACCATGTTGTACGCCCCGACCGTCGCCGTCAATTCCACCAGTTGCGTGTCGTCGTAGCGGGCGCGCAAAGGCGCGAACACCGCGTCGGGCACCTCGATATCGCGCGTCATCGCGTCGGTCAGCGCCAGCACCTCGGCCTCTCCCGGCGCCAACCCTTGCACCGTCTCCGGCGCCGGGTTGCTGCGCAGCGCATCGATCACCGCCTGCGGCATGCCGCCGGCCAGCGCGTGCGGCACGTGCGCCTCGAACTCGTAGGGCGCGTTGTTCAACGTCGCCACTCGCAGGATGATCAGCTCGCGCAGGCGTGGCGCCAGCGACGTCTTCTGGCGGATGGCGGTCAGCATGGCTTCCCAGCCTTCCACCACGGCGGGGCTGTTCAGCAACACCTGGTACAGCGGCGATATCCGGCCGCGCGCGGCGCTGATGCGCGCCTCCAGCGTGGCCAGCGCCGGGCGGGTGCCCGGTACGACGGGCGAGACTCGGCTTGCGCTCATGCTTACTCCGGACGGATGTTCTTGCGCTGGATCAGCGCGGTCCACTTGTCGCGGTCCGACGCGATCAGGGCGGCCAGTTCCTGCGGCGAGCTGGCCGCGGCCTGGGCGCCGAACTTCTCCAGCTTGGCGCGCACGGCCTCGTTGCCCAAGGCGGCACGCACCGCCTGGTTCAGCTTGTCGACGGTGGCCGCCGGCGTGGACGACGGCGCCACGATGCCGTACCAGTTGTTCGATTCCACGCCGGCGATGCCCTGCTCGGCCAGCGTCTTCACGTCCGGCAGCAGCGGATGGCGGGTGGGCGCGGCAATGCCCAAGGGCTTGAGCTTGCCGCCCTGGATGTGGCCGATCAGGCCCGGCACGTCACCGAAGAAGCCGGCCACCTGATTGCCCATCACGTCGTTGATGACGGGCGCGGCGCCCTTGTACGGCACGTGCAGCACGTTGGCCTTGCTGGCGTCGGCAAACATTTCCATGGTCAGGTGCGGAATGCTGCCGATGCCCGACGAGCCGATCGCGACCGACTGCTTGGCCGCCTGCGACTTCGCCACGAAGTCGGCGGCATCGGTGGCCGGATTGGACGGGTTCACCACGAACACGGTGGCGTTGTTCACCACTTTGGAGACCGGCGCAAAGTCGCGCACCGGATCGTACGGCAGGTCCTTGTACAGCGCCGGGCTGATCGCGACCGCGCCCACGCTGGTCAAGAACAGTACCGAGCCATCGCCTGGCGCCTTGGCCACATAGGCCGCGGCGATGTTGCCGTTGGCGCCCGCCTTGTTTTCGACGATGACCTGCTGCTTGAGCTCTTTGCCCAGCTGCTCGGCCAGCACGCGCCCCACCAGGTCCACCGGACCGCCGGGCGGGAATGCGATGATCAGGCGGACGGGGCCGTCGGCGTGCGCCGCGCCGAACGCGGCCAGGCTCAGCACGGTGGCCGAGAGAATTTTCTTGAACATGGTGTCTCCTCGTTGAATGGAATGTTTTTTTGCTTGCCGTGACGGCCGCGCCGTCTACTTGAATCCGTACAGCCGCGCCGGGTTGTCCACCAGCACGCGCTGGCGCAGCGCGGCATCGGGACACGCGTCAAAGAACGTGTCCACCAGTTCGCCATCGTCGGGCATGTCGCCCGCGACGTTCGGGTGCGGCCAATCGGTGCCCCACAAGGTGCGGTCCGGCATGGCCTCAACCAGCGCGCGCACGAACGGGATGCCTTCGGCGAACGGACGCTGGCCGGAAGCGATGCGGTCGATGCCCGACACCTTGATCCAGGCCTGCGGCACGTCGGCCAGGCTCAGCAACGCGCGCATCGCGGGCGAATCCAATCCGTCGGCCGCCTTCAGCCGGCCCATGTGGTCCACGACGAACGGCACCGGCAGCGCCAGCAGGCGCGGCAACAGGTCCGGCAGCATCGCCCCGTCCACATGCAGGCACAGGTGCCAGCCCAGCGGCGCGATCAGGGACACGACGTGGTCGAACACCGCCGGTTCAGGTGCGCCGCCCAGATGCGGCACGAAATTGAACCGTGCGGCGCGCACGCCGCCGTCATGCAATTGCTTCACGCTGGCCGCCGTGGCATCCGCGCCCAGCAACGCCACGCCGCGGTACCGGCCGCCGCTTCGGGCCAGCGCATCCAGCAAGGCGCTGTGGTCGGCCCCATGGCAGTTGGCCTGCACCACCACGGCCCGCTCCACGCCCAGATGGGCGTGCAACGCTGCCATCTTCGCGTACGGCGCATCGGGCGGCGTATAGGACCGGCCCTCGGCGTACGGAAACACGTCGCCCGGTCCGAAGACGTGGCAATGCGTGTCGCAAGCGCCAGGCGGCAAGGCGTGGCGAGGGCGGGAGGGTGACGCAAGCGGGGGACGGCAATCAGGCACGGGCGGTTCCTGCGGGGAAAACGACATCGTCCCGGATTGCGGGCTGCCAAACAATGCTATATCTTTGATTTCAGATATAGATAAACTAAATATCCGATGGACCTCAAGCAGATCGAGTACTTCGTCAGGGTCGCCGAGCGGCGCAGTTTCTCGCGCGCCGCCGAAATGCTGGACGTGGCGCAACCCACGCTCAGCCGGCAGGTTCGCCTGCTGGAACTGGAGCTGGGGCAGCACCTGCTGTACCGCAACGGTCGTGGCGCCGAACCCACCGAAGCCGGCCTGCGGTTTCTGGAGCACGCCCGCGCCCTGCTGACCCTGGCCGAGCGCGCCAAAGAAGACCTGCAGACCCTGCGCGAAACGCCGACCGGCAAGGTTGTCGTGGGGTTGCCGCCACGCATTGCCCGCGTGCTGACGCCGCCCCTGGTGCAGGCGTTTCGCCGCAGCTTTCCCGACGCCTCCATCGCGGTGGCTGAAGGCCTGAGCGCGCAGGTCCGCGAATGGCTGCTGGCTGGCCGGGTAGACCTGGCGTTGCTGTACGACCCGGCGCCCTCGCCCCAGCTGGCTTATGAATCGCTGTTTCGCGAAGACCTGGTGCTGGCGGCTGCCATGGGGCACCAGCCGCCGCTGCCTGCCCGGGTCGCGGTGGCGCAGTTGGGCGACTATCCGCTGGTGCTGCCCAGCCTGCCCAACGCCATCCGCACGCTGGTGGAAAGCGTCTGCCGCGCCCAAGGCGTGCGCCTGAAGGTGGCCGCCGAAGTCGACGCCGTGCAGACCATCGTGGAACTCGCGGCGCAAGGCGACGCCTATGCCATCCTGCCGCGCTCGGCTGCCCGCGGCCCGGCCGCCGAGCACGCGTTGTCGCTCTGCGACATCGGGTCACCCAAGATCACCAACAACCTGGTGCTGGCCAGCGCCCGCCACCGGCCGGCCACGCGCCTGGCCGCGGCGACCGGCCTGCTGATCCAGAAACTGGAACTGGCCCGCCTGTTCGCACCCGCCGCCTAGCGGTGCGCCGCCTGCCGCGGCGGCTGCGCGTCCACGCTGAAGGCAATGCGCGTCGTCCCGTCCGCGCTGCTGGCCGACACCTCACCGCCATGCATGGCGGCCACGGCCTTCACGATGGCCAGCCCCAGGCCGTGGCTATGCTCCTCTCCATCGCCGCGGCGCGCCGCGTCCACGCGGTAGAAGCGCTGGAACAGGTGCGGCAGATGCTCCGGCGCGATCGGCGGCCCGGCATTGCTGACGGCCACTTCCAGCCTGTCGCCGCGCCGCAGGATGTCGATCACGATCTCGGCGCCCGGCGCGGAATACTGGATCGCGTTCTGCAACAGGTTCGTCACGGCGCGCCGGAACAAGGCCGTGTCGATCAGCGCGCTGGCCTCGCGGTCGCCGTCGATGCGCACGCGCATGCCGGCCTCGTCCAGCAAGAATTCGAAGAACTCAGCCGTCTTGCCGACCTCGTCCGCCAGCACCGCATGGATACGGCCGGTCGCAGCCTCGCCCTGGTCGGCACGCGCCAGGAACAGCATGTCGTTGATCATGGCGCGCAAGCGGTCCAGCTCCTCGAGGTTCGATTGCAGCACCTCTTGCAAGTCGTCCGAACTGCGCCGGCGCGACAAGGCCACCTGGGTCTGGCCGATCAGGTTGGTCAGTGGCGTGCGCATCTCGTGCGCCACGTCGGCATTAAATGCTTCCAACTGGTTGTAGGCGTCTTCCAGGCGAGCCAGCGCGCCATTGAATGACGTTGCCAGGTCTTCCAGTTCCACCGGCAGCTCGGCCATGCTCAAGCGCTGCGACAAGGCACTGGGCCGCAGGGCACGGGCCTCGGCCGACAGGCGGTTCAATGGCCGCAGCCCCACGCGCGTCACCCAGAAGCCCAGCAACGCCATCAGCAGGATGGCCGTCAGCGACAGGCCCGCCATCGCCCACAGCAAGTAGCGCAGCGTATGGGCGTAGGGCGCCGAGTCCATGCCGACGATCAGGCGCACCTGCGGGCGGGCCTGGTTCGCATCCACGGTGACGGTCAGCGTGCGCAAGGCATCCTCGCGGTCCGGCAAGGTGATCTTGCCAAAGCCGTCGGGGTGGCGCTCCAGGCTGCTGATGTCGGCCAGCCCCTTGCCGTATTCGTAGGCGGGGTCATCCGACAGCACCCAGAAGCGCAGGCTGCCGTCGGCGGGCGTCAAGGTATCCAGCTTGGTCTTGAAGCGCCCCCAGCGCTCGGGGTCGACGCTGCGGGTCAGCGAATAGCCGACTTCCTGCGCGGTGGTGCGCAGCGCGTCCTGCTGGATGCGGTCCAGCTGGCGGTCCAGCACGCCGTAAAGCGCCACGCCCGTCAGCGCAAAGGTCGCCGCCGCCGCCACCGCGTACAGAATCAGCAGCCGCGCCTTCAGCGACGCCTTCAATAGGCGCCTCACCGCAGGCCCCTCATTGGCCTGCCCCGTCGTCGCGCAGCTCCAGCACGTAGCCCATGCCCCGGATCGTGTGCAGCAGGCGGCGGCCGAACGGGGCGTCCACCTTGCCGCGCAAGCGCTTGATGGCGACTTCCACCACGTTGACGTTGCTGTCGAAGTTCATGTCCCAGACCAGTTCGGCAATCGCCGTCTTGGACAGGATCTCGCCCTGGCGGCGCGCCAACACGGCCAGCAGCGCGAATTCCTTGGCGGTCAGGTCCAGCCGCGTGCCCGCCCGCCAGGCCTTGCGGCTGATCAGGTCGATCTGCAGGTCTCCGATGCGCAACTGCACGGGCTCCTGGGCACGGCCGCGCCGGGTCAGCGCCTGCAGGCGCGCCAGCAGTTCAAGAAAGGAAAAGGGCTTGACCAGGTAATCGTCCGCCCCGTCGTGCAGGCCGCGGATGCGGTCTTCGACCCCGTCGCGCGCGGTCAGCATGATGACGGGCGTCTGCCGCACGGTGCGCAGCGACCGCAGCACGGCAAATCCGTCCATGCCCGGCAGCATGGCGTCCAGCACGATCACGTCGTAATCGTGTTCCAGGGCCAGGTGCTGGCCGTCGATGCCGTTGTGCGCGACGTCGACGGCGCAGCCCTGTTCGCCCAAGCCTTTGCGCAGGTAATCCGCCGTCTTCAGTTCGTCTTCGACTATCAGGATTTTCATGTGCCGCCCCGCAAGCCCTACGGTTGACCCCTATTTTGACTCAAGTCCGTCCGGCGGCGCGATCCCGGGCGGGTTCGCCCCACTCGTCCCACTCGCCCCGTTCGCCGTGGCCGTCCTGGCCGCCTTCCTGGCCGCCCGCGCCGCCTTGCGTTCCATGTACCAGTAGTGTGCGCGGTCCAGGTACAGGTAGACGACAGGCGTCGTGAACAGGGTCAGCGCCTGCGACACGATCAGGCCGCCCACCATTGCATACCCCAACGGCCGCCGCAGCTCGGACCCCTGGCCATGGCTCAGCATCAGTGGCAGGCCGCTGAGCAGTGCGCACATGGTCGTCATCATGATGGGGCGAAAGCGCAGCACGCAAGCCTGGTAGATCGCCTCGGCCGGCGCCATGCCGTGCTCGCGCTCCGCGGTCAGCGCGAAGTCGATCATCATGATGCCGTTCTTCTTCACGATGCCGATCAGCAGGATGATGCCGATCAGCGCAATCACGCTCAGGTCATACCCGCCCGCCATCAGGATCAGCAGCGCGCCGACGCCCGCGGACGGCAGCGTGGACAGGATGGTCAGCGGATGGATATAGCTTTCGTACAGCAGGCCCAGCACGATGTAGACGGCGATCAGCGCCGCCGCAATCAGGTAGGGCTGGGTCGACAGCGAATCGCCGAAGGCCTTGGCCGTGCCCTGGAAGGCGCCCGCCAGGCTGGCGGGCGCGCCCATCCCGCTTTGCGCCTGCTGGATCGCCTGCACGGCATCGCCCAGCGACGCCCCCGGCGCCAGATTGAACGAGATGGTCACGGCCGGGAACTGGCCCTGGTGGCTGATAGACAGATAGGCCGTCTTGTCGGTATCCAGCTTCACGAAGGTCGACAGCGGCACCTGCTGGCCCGTCAGCGGCGAGGTCAGGTACAGCTTCGAGAACAAGCTGGGGTCCTGTTGCAGCTTGGGCGTCACCTCCAGGATCACGTGGTAGCTGTTGATCTGCGTGAAATATTGCGCCACCTGGCGCTGGCCGATCGCGTCGTAGATCGTGGCGTCGATCAGCGCGGGCGAAATGCCGAACGACGACGCCCGCGCGCGGTCGATCGTCAACGACGCCGTGGCCGCCGCGTTCTGCTGGTCGGACGCCACATCGGTCAGTTGCGGCAAGCCCCGAAACGCCGTCAGCAGCTTCGGCGCCCAGACGTTCAGTTCGTCCAGGCTGGAATCGGTCAACGTGTACTGGTACTGCGTGCGCGACAAGCGCCCGCCCACATTGATGTCCTGCCCGGCCTGCATGAACAGCGTCACGCCTTCCAGCTTGGCCAACTGCGGACGCAACCGCGCGATCACCTCGTCGGCGGATGCGGTGCGGCCTTCGTCCTTGGGCTTCAAGCCGATATAGAAGTTGCCGGTGTTGTACGTGCTTTGGCTGCCGTTGAACCCGAAGCTGGCAATATCCGGGTCCTGCCGGATCACGTCGGCCATCTGGATCATGCGCTGGTTCATCAGCGAAAACGACGAATCCTGCGCCGACTCCGCAAAGCCGAAGATGAAGCCCGTGTCCTGCTGCGGGAAGAAGCCCTTCGGGATCACCATGAACAGCGCCACCGTGCAGGCGACGGTCGCCAGGAACACGCACAGCGTGGCGAACTGGTGCCGCAGCACCAGCTTCAGCCCGCGCTCGTAGCCGTGCAGCATGGCGTCAAAGCCGCGCTCGAACAACTGGTACAGGCGGCCATGCCGCTCGCCGTGATGGTCCTTCAGGTAGCGCGAACACAGCATCGGCGTCAGCGTCAGCGACACCAGCACCGACACCACGATGGCCAGCGTCACCGTCACGGCGAACTCGCGGAACAGGCGCCCGACGATGCCGCCCATCAGCAAGAGCGGAATGAACACGGCGATCAGCGACACCGAGATCGACACGATGGTGAAGCCGATTTCACCGGCGCCCTTGTAGGCGGCCTCCATCGGCGACATGCCGGCCTCCACATGCCGGTAGACGTTCTCCAGCATCACGATGGCGTCGTCCACCACGAAGCCGACGGCGATCGTCAACGCCATCAACGACAGGTTGTCCAGGCTGAAGCCCACCACGTACATCACGGCGGCCGTGCCCATCAGCGCCAGCGGCACCGTCACGCACGGGATCAGGGTAGCTGCCACGTTACGCAGGAAGAGGAAGATCACCAGCACCACCAGGATGATGGTGAGCGTCAGCGTGAATTCCACGTCCGTGACTGAGGCCCGGATCGTCTGGGTGCGGTCGATGATGGTGTTCACGTGCACCGACGGCGGGATTGACGCCTCCAGTCGAGGCAGCGCCGCGCGGATGCGGTCCACGGTCTCGATGACGTTGGCACCCGGCTGCTTGCTGATCTGCAGCACGATCGACCGGCCGTTGGTGATCGTGTTGTCGGGCGGCGAGGCCTTGCCCGCGTAGGCCCAGCCTGCCAGCTTGGTGTTCTCGGGCCCGTCCACCGCCACGCCGACGTCACGCACCCGGATCGGCGCGCCGTTGCGGTAGGCCAGCACCATGTCGTTCCACTGCGCGGCCGACAGCAACTGGTCGTTGGTATAGGTGGTGAAGCTCTGGCGCGCGCCGTCGATGGTGCCCTTGGGCTGGTTGACCGTGGTGGTGGCGATCACGCCCCGGATGTCTTCCAGGCTCAGGCCCAGGGCCGACAGCTTGCCCGGATCCACCTGGATCCGCACCGCGGGTTTTTGCTGGCCACCGATGTTCACCAGCCCCACGCCGGAAATCTGCGAGATCTGCTGGGCCAGGATGTTGTCGGCGAAATCGTTCACCTGGATCAGCGGCAGCGTGTCGGACTGCACCGCCATCACCATGATGGGCGCATCGGCGGGGTTGACCTTGCGAAACGTCGGCGGGTTCGGCAGGTTCGCCGGCAACTGCCCGGTGGCGGCGTTGATGGCCGCCTGCACGTCCACCGCCGCCGAATCGATGCTGCGGTTCAGGTCGAACTGCAAGGTGATCTGCGTGTTGCCGATGGCGCTGACCGAGGTCATCTGCGACAGGCCGGCGATCAGCGAAAACTGCCGCTCCAGCGGCTGCGCCACGTTGGACGCCATCGTCTCCGGACTGCCGCCAGGCAGGTTGGCCTGCACCTGGATCGTCGGGAAGTCCACCTGCGGCAACGGCGCCACGGGCAGCAGCGGCCAAGCCGCGATCCCTACCAGCAGGATCGCCAGCGCCAGCAGCGACGTGCCGATGGGCCGCTTGATGAAATTGGCCGAGATGCTCATTTCGCACTCCCCGCCGCGGCCGGCGCCGAAGCCGCCGCCAGCTCGCGCACCTTGCTGCCCGGCTTCAGCTTGTACTGCCCGTCCACCACCACGCGCTGCCCGACGCTCAGGCCATCCTGGATGACCGCCACGCCGTCCTGCATCCGCTCGACCTTCACGGCACGGGGCTGCGCCACGCCATCGCCATCCACCGCGTACACGTAGGTGCCGGTCTGGCTGCGCTGCACGGCGGCGACCGGCACGGTCAGCGCGCTTTCGTGCGCGTCCAGCACCAGCCGGGCGTTCACATACAGGCCCGGCCACAGACGGTGGCGGGGGTTGTCGAAGCGGCCCTTGAGCTGCACCGTACCGGTGGTGGTGTCGATCTGGTTGTTCAGCAACACCAGCGTTCCGGTTTCCAGCGGTTCGTTGCTGTCGCGCGCATAGGCCACCACCGGCAGCGGCTGCCCGCGATCCATGGCGGCGTTGATCGCGGGCACCGACTCTTCGGGCAGCGAGAACTGCACGGTGATCGGATCGATCTGGTTGATCACGACCAGGCCGTTCGCGTCGGCTGCATGCACGATATTGCCCGGGTCCACCAGCCGCGCGCCTACCCGGCCCGCGATCGGCGCCACGATGCGCGTGTAGTCCAGCTGCACCCGGGCATAGCTGATCTGCGCGTCATCGGTCTGCGTCGCGGCCTCCAGTTGCGCCACCAGCGCGCGCTGCGCGTCCAGCGTCTGCTGCGTGGCGGCGTCCTCGCGCTGCAGACGGGTGTAGCGCTGCAAGTCCAGGCGGGCGTTCAGCAACGTCGCCTGGTCCTTCGCCCGCTGCGCCTGCGCCTGCGCCAGTTGGGCCTGCAAGGCGCGCGGGTCGATATTGGCCAGCACCTGCCCGGCCTTCACGTCCTGCCCTTCGACGAAACCCACGCTGTCCAGTTGCCCGTCCACGCGCGCCTTGACCGTCACGCTGGCCGCCGCCGTCACCGTGCCCACGCCCGTCAAATAACGCGCCACGTCTTGCTGGCGCACGGACGTCGTCGCCACCGGCACCACCGGCTCGGGCGCGGCGGGCGGCGCGGCGCGGCCGCGCAGGAACAGCCAGACCGCCAGCACACAGGCCACGACGGCAAGCGCCACGACGCCTGCGCGCAATCCTGCGCGTCGATTGGGGGAAGTCACCGCCTTGTCCATGGACTCACTCGTTCTCGGTAGGTTGGCTTGCAGCTTGCGGTTGGCCGGCGATCGCCAGCGCTTGCGCATCGGGGGTATTGAGCGCATCGGCGTTCCAGCCGCCGCCAACGGCTTTGATCAGCGCCACGCTGGCCACCAGTTGGCGGCCTCGCAGCTGCACGGCGGTGCGTTCGTTGGACAGGGTCAGCGCCTGGGCGACGGCCACGGTCAGAAACGTGGTCGTGCCGGCCCGGTATTGCGCCAGGGCCAGCCGCTCGCTCAACCGCGACGCCGTCACCGCGTCGTCCTGCGCGCGCGCTTCGTCATCCAGCACGCGCAAGGTGGACAGGTTGTCCTCCACTTCCTGGAAGGCGCCCAGCACCGTCTGCTTGTATTGCGCGGCGCTGGCATCGAAGACCGCCACGGCCTGCGCGTCGCGGGCCTTGCGCAACCCGCCGTCAAATACCGTTTCGGCCAGCAGCGCGCCCAGCGACCAGACGCGGCCGGGCGCGTTGAACCATTGTGCAAAGCTGGCGGCGCCGAAGCCGCCGCTTGCCGACAGCACCAGCGACGGGAAATACGCCGCGCGCGCCACCCCGATGCCCGCATTGGCCGACGCCACATCGCGCTCAGCCGCGGCGATGTCCGGCCGCCGCTCCAGCAGGTCCGACGGCAAGCCGGTAGGCACCGGAGGCACCTGGAATATCCAGGGCTGGCCCGCCGGCACGGGCGGCAGGCTGAACTGGGCAGGTGCCCGGCCCGTCAGGATGGCGATGGCATGTTCCAGCTGGCTGCGGGTCGCGTCCAGGTCGATCGACTGGGCTTCTGCGGTCTTCAACTGCGCTTCGGCCTGCGCCACGTCCGAGCGCAACGCCACGCCGGCGTCGTACTGGCTTTGCGTCAGCTTGAGCGTGCGCGTGTAGGCATCCAGCGTGCGGGCGTACAGGTCTTTCTCGCGGTCCACCGCCCGCAGTTGCAGGTAGTCCTGCGCCACGGCGGCCTGGATGCTGAGCCGGGCCGCGGCCAGGCTGGCCTCGCTGGCTTGCGTCGACGCATCGCTGGCTTCGACCTGGCGGCGCACCGCGCCCCACAGGTCGGGCTCCCAGGACACGTCCAGCGCGGCGGCATAGCCGTTGGACACCCCCGTCACGCCATTGCTCTTTGCCCGCGCCCGCTGGGCCGACGCGTTCACGCCTGCGGTGGGCCAGAAACCCGCCCGGGCGGCATCGGCGGCGGCGCGCGCCTGCCGGTACTGCGCCTGGGCCTGCTGAATGGTCTGGTTGGCGGCATTGGCCTGCACGATCAGGCCACTGAGCGTCGGGTCGCCATACACTTCCCACCAGGGGCGGGACCCGTCCACCATGCCGGGCTGGGCCGTTTTCCATGGCCCCGATTCCTTGTAGCCGCCCGGCAGGTCCATCGCGGGACGCTGGTAGTCCGGGCCGGCCGCACAGCCGGCCAGGCCCAACAGGGCCGCCAGCCCGGCCACCGCCCAGCGCGGCGCGATCCGCTTTCCAGTGTTCATTTTCAGCGCCGCCGATGCGGCCGACAGTCAGTACGCCCCCACTGTAGGAAGGCATGAGGGACCCCACGCTGTCCGGATCCTGACAATTCGGACAGGTTCGGCGCCGCCGCCGGGGACGGAACCCGGCCATCCGCCGCATCCACGCGGCCTGCCTGCCCGGCTGCGCCGCCCCGCCCGGGCAAAAGAGTTAAAATGCCGTCACCTTTCTTGTTTGGCGGCTCGTTGCTGTCAAAGTCCTGTTGGCGTCTCACCTCAAACAATGACCACTATCCTCCCGAACCTTCCCACCGGCCAGAAGGTCGGCATCGCCTTTTCCGGCGGCCTCGACACCAGCGCAGCGCTCCTGTGGATGCGCAATAACGGCGCCATCCCGTACGCCTACACCGCGAACCTGGGCCAGCCCGACGAGTCCGATTACGACGAGATCCCGCGCAAGGCCCTGGCCTACGGCGCCGAAAACGCCCGCCTGATCGACTGCCGCGCGCAGTTGGTGGCCGAAGGCATCGCTGCCCTGCAAGCCGGCGCGTTCCACATCTCGACCGCCGGCATCACCTACTTCAACACGACCCCGATCGGCCGCGCAGTCACCGGCACGATGCTGGTGGCCGCCATGAAGGAAGACAACGTCAACATCTGGGGCGACGGCAGCACCTTCAAGGGCAACGACATCGAGCGCTTCTACCGCTACGGTCTCCTGACCAACCCGGACCTGAAGATCTACAAGCCCTGGCTCGACCAGCGCTTCATCGACGAGCTCGGCGGCCGTTCGGAAATGTCCGAATACATGCGCCAAGCCGGCTTCGACTACAAGATGTCGGCCGAAAAAGCCTACTCCACCGACTCCAACCTGCTGGGCGCCACCCACGAAGCCAAGGACCTGGAGCAACTGAACTCCGGCATCCGCATCGTCAAGCCCATCATGGGCGTGGCGTTCTGGCGCGACGACGTGGCCGTCAAGGCTGAAGAAGTCACCGTCCGCTTCGAGGAAGGCCAGCCGGTCGCCCTGAACGGCGTGGAATTCAGCGACCCGGTCGAACTGCTGCTGGAAGCCAACCGCATCGGCGGCCGCCACGGCCTGGGCATGAGCGACCAGATCGAAAACCGCATCATCGAAGCCAAGAGCCGCGGCATCTACGAAGCCCCGGGCCTGGCCCTGCTGTTCATCGCCTACGAACGCCTGGTCACCGGCATCCACAACGAAGACACCATCGAGCAGTACCGCGAAAACGGCCGCAAGCTGGGCCGCCTGCTGTACCAAGGCCGCTGGTTCGATCCGCAAGCCATCATGCTGCGCGAAACCGCCCAACGCTGGGTCGCCCGCGCCATCACCGGCGAAGTCACCATCGAACTGCGCCGCGGCAACGACTATTCGCTGCTGAACACCGAATCGGCCAACCTGACGTACGCCCCCGAGCGCCTGTCCATGGAAAAGGTGGAAAACGCCCCCTTCACTCCGGCAGACCGCATCGGCCAGCTGACCATGCGAAACCTCGACATCGTCGACACCCGCGAAAAGCTGTTCACCTACGTCAAGACCGGCCTCCTGGCCTCCAGCGGCACCTCGCTGCCGCAGCTGAAGGACGACGGCAAGAAGAAGTAATTCTTCCACCCGAAAAAAAAGCCCCTCGGCGAACCCGAGGGGCTTTTTTATTGTGCGGGCGTCATGGCGGCGCCGGCGCAATCTGAATATTCGTTGGGGATCGTCGTGGGGTGACGGCAGCTTGATGGGTTACGCGCGCTGGGCACCAGATCAATTGCGGAGAGTTTCCCCGCGCTCCACCCATCCTACGGTCCCACGCACACATTCGCGAAGCGCCCCCACCTCGACGCAAGACACCGCGTAAGCGCCAAAAGGCCGCCCGCGCGGCCGGCCTGGCGCGGGCCCCGCAAGACCCTCCACCACCACCCACTTGTAGGCCAGAACCCCAAGCACCCCACCCGCCCCGGCCGACGTCAGGTTCCAACCACCAAAGCCCGGCCTGGCGGCGGCGCGGCAAGCCCGGGGAGTCGATAAGCCCGAGGGAATCTGAAGGAACTGCCAGCGGCAGTGACGAAGATGACGACGGGGGAGTCCGGAGCGAAGGCTCCGGACCGCAATCGTTGACCCGCGCTTGCCGCGCCGCCGCCAGGCCGGGCGTCTTAAGAACCAACAACGCCCAGCAGAAAAAAAGACTACAACTCCACCTGCATCCCCATCTCCACCACCCGATTCGCCGGAATCTTGAAAAACTTGGTACTCCGCGTCGAATTCCGCGCCATGAAGGAAAACACCGCCCTTCTCCACCGCCACAACGCCGGCTTCCTGGCCGCCACCACCGTCTGCCGCGACAGGAAGTAAGACGTGCGCATCGGTTCCAGATCCAGCTCCGGATACGCCTCGGCCACCAGCCGCAGCGCCTCGGGTACGTCCGGATCTTCCTTGAACCCGTAGTTGATCGTCGCCGTCCAACTGGACGCGCTCAGCTTTTTCACCACGAAACGCTCTTCGGGCGAGATATACGGCACATCCGCCACCAGGATCGTCAGGAACAGCACATGGTCGTGCAGCACCTTGTTGTGCTTCAGGTTATGCAGCAGCGCCGGCGGCACGTTGCCCGAATTCATTGTCATGAAGATCGCCGTGCCCGGCACCCGCGACGGCGGATATTCCTCAAGCTGTTCCATGAATTCCTTGAGCGGCTGCCGGTCGCGATGCTGCATGTCCGACAGCAGATGCCGGCCGCGGCGCCACGTCATCATCAGCGTGAACACCACAATCGCCACCAGCAGCGGCAGCCAGCCACCCTCATGGATCTTGAACACGTTGGCCGAAAACAGCAGCACGTCGAACAGCAGCAAAAAGCCCAGCACCGTAAACCACAGCATGCGCTTGACGCCCGTGGAGCCGCGCGGCAGCACCGCGAAGGCCAACACCGACGTCGTCAGCATCGTGCCCGTCACCGCAAAGCCGTAAGCGGCGGCCAGGTTGTCCGAATTGCGGAACAGCAGCACCAGCACCAGCACCGCGCACAGCAGCAGCGCATTGACCTGCGGCAAGTAGATCTGCCCTTTTTCCACCGCCGACGTATGCAGGATCTGCATGCGCGGCCAGAAGCCCAGTTGCACCGCTTGGCGCGTCACCGAATAGGCGCCCGAGATCACCGCCTGCGATGCCACGATCGTCGCGATGGTGGCCAGCGCCACCAGCGGCGCCAAGCCCCACTCGGGCGCCATCATGAAGAACGGGTTGCGGATCGCCGTGGGGTCGCGCAGCAGCAGCGCACCCTGGCCGAAATAGCACAGCGTCAGCGCCGGCAGCACCATGCTGAACCAGGCGCTGCGGATCGCCGGGCGGCCAAAGTGGCCCATGTCGGCGTAGAGCGCCTCGGCGCCGGTCAACGCCAGCACCACCGCGCCCAGCAGCACGAAACTGATCAGCGGAAATTCGACGATGAAGCGCAGGCCCCACATGGGATTCAAGGCCGACAGCACTTCCGGTGTCTGCCAGATCTGCCAGGCGCCCAGTGCGGCCAGCGTGCCGAACCACACCAGCATCACCGGACCGAACAGCTTGCCCATCACGCCCGTGCCATGCGACTGGATCGCAAACAGCGCCACCAGCACGACCAGCGCGATCGGCACCACCCACCGGTCCAGCGTATGCGACACGATCCCGATGCCTTCCAGCGCCGACAGCACGGAGATCGCGGGCGTGATCATGCTGTCGCCATAGAACAGCGCCGCGCCAAAAATGCCCAGCACGATCAGCACCCAGCGCATCTTGCCTTCACGATTGCGCACCGCCAATTCCAGCAGCGCCAGCGTGCCGCCTTCGCCGCGGTTGTCGGCGCGCAGCACCAACGTCACGTACTTCAGGGACACCACCACCATCAGCATCCAGAACAGGATGGACAGCACGCCCAGCAGATGCGCCGGCTCCAGGTCGGTATGCACGCTCAAGCCCGTCAGGCAGGCGCGCAGGGTGTACAGCGGGCTGGTGCCGATGTCGCCATACACCACGCCCAGCGCGCCCATGATGAGCGCCGCGCGCGACGAGGGCGCGTGCGCGCCTCCCGCATGCGCCCCGGGCGATGAAGGAACACCAGCCGTGGCTTGGCTCATGATGTGGGTTCTTGACGAGTAAGTTGGGCCCCTTTGCGGGGGCCGGGGAACACGACGGACAGCCGTGTGCCGGAAAAATCGGGACGGCTGGTCAGCTTCCACCAGGCGCCGTGTGCGTGCGCGATCTCGCGCACGATCGCCAGACCCAGGCCCGAGCCGCCGGCCGTCGCGGTCGGCGACCGGTAGAAAGCCTCGAACACGCGGTCACGCTCGTCGGGGGGAATGCCCGGCCCGTCGTCCTCGACCGTCAGGGACGGGGGATTGGCGCCCACGATCAGCGTGATGCGGCCGGTCTCGTTGCCGTAGCGCAGGGCGTTGTCGATCAGGTTGCTCAGCAGTTCGGCCAGCAGCAAGGGGTCGGCGTCGATCCAGATGGGCGCGTCGGGCGCCACCAGGTCCAGCTCGTACCGCGCCTCGCGCACCCGGGGAAACCACTCGGCGCCGTGCACCCGCACCCATTCGCACAGGTCGATGCGCACAAAGCTGTCCTGGGGACGGGCATTGGGGTCGGCGCGCGCCAGCACCAGCAACTGCTGGCCCAGCCGGATCATGCGGTCGCTGACGGCCTTGATGCGCTCGGCACGGGCCCGCACGTCGTCAGGCAAGGGGCGGGCCAGCATCAGCTCGGATTCAAGCCTCAGGCCCGATAAGGGGGTGCGCAACTGGTGGGCGGCATGCCCGATGAAGCGGCGCTGCGCCGCCAGCGAGGCGTCCAGCCGCAGCAGAAGGTCATTGGTGTGGGTCACCAGCGGTTCGATCTCTACCGGCACGCCCGCCACTTCCAGCGGCTGCATGTCGTCAATGGAACGCTGGCGGATCTCTTCGGACAAGTGGTTCACGGACCGCAGTCCGGAGCGCACGCCCTGCACAACCACCCAGGTGAACAAGGCGATCAGCGCCACCTGCCCCACCACCATCAGCCAGAAGAAATCCTCCAGCATCCAGAGCGACATGTCGATCTTGTGGGTGATGACCCAGGTTGCAGCCAGGTCCAGCAGGACCAGCAGCAGGATCGGTGGCATCAGGCGTATCACCAGATGCCGCGCCAGCGAGCGTGAAGGGAGCAAGGGACGTGCTGCTGCCGGAAGAGCGGAAGGAGTGCGTTCCTGCGTCATGACGCGATACCCTCGCTTGAGCGGATGGAAGCGCGCAGCCGGAGCATGCCGGCCGCGACCGGCCCGTCAGGCCGTTTCCACATCCAGCATGTAGCCGAAGCCACGCACCGTCTGGATGCTGGCGCCCGTGCCTTCCAGGCGCTTGCGCAGGCGGTACACATACACTTCGACGGCGTTTTCGCTGAAATCGGCGTCCCAGGCGGACAACGAGTTGACGATCTGGCGCTTGGTCACGACGCGGCCCACGCGGGCCATCAGCATCTCCAGCACGGAGAGCTCACGCACGGACAGCGACAGGCGCTGGCCATTGGCGCGGACTTCGCGGCCAACCGTGTCGAACACCAGGGGACCCACTTCGATCAGCGGCTGCGCCTGACCGGCGCGGCGGCGGCCGAAGGCGCGCACGCGTGCCGCCAGCTCGGGCAGTTCGAAAGGTTTGGTGACGTAGTCGTCGGCGCCGGCATCCAGGCCTGCGACGCGGTCTTCAATGCCGTCGCGCGCCGTGAGGATCAGCACCGGAACCTGATTGCCGTCCTGGCGCAATTGCCGCAGCACATCAAGCCCGCTCATGCCGGGCAGATTGAGGTCGAGCAGCATCAGGTCATACGGCTGGCCTGCCAAAGCGCCCAGGACACGGTCGCCTTCAGTCAGCCAGTCGACCGCATAACCCTGGTCGGCCAGGAATTCCTGGAGCGCGTGGCCCAGGGTGGTGTCGTCTTCGATTACCAGTACTCGCATGCCGCGATTCTAGCGCGATCCGAAAAAAAAGGGGCGCGAAATGCGCCCCTTTCTCTCAGGATCCGTTCACCGGCCGGACGGTGCCCCGGCAGGCGCCGGGGTGGCCCCGCCCGGGGCAGCACCCGCAGCCGGCGCTTCGGTCGCTGCGGCCCCGCCCGAGGGCGGCGTCGTGACGAACCCGATGCGCGACATTCCCGAGCGGCGAGCCGAGGCCATGACCTTGGCCAGCGTTTCGTAGCGGGTGTTCTGGTCGGCGCGAATGCGGATTTCCGGTTGCGGCTTGGTGCCGGCGATCGACTTGAAGCGGTTCGGCAGGTCATCGATATTGACCGGCTTTTCGTCCCAGAACAGCGCGCCGCTGGCATCGATCGCCAGGTCCACGGTCTTGGGTTCTTCCTCGATCTGCTCGGCGGCCACCTGGGGCATGTTGATCTTGATCGAGTGCGCCAGGAGCGGCGCCGTGATGATGAAGATCACCAGCAGCACCAGCATGACGTCGATCAGGGGCACCATGTTGATCTCGGAAACCGTATGGCTCCCGGACCCTTTACCCTCGAAGCTGCCAAAGGCCATTATTCGCTCCCGCGTTGAGCCGCGGCGCCGTTCCCGTTCTGGCGGCGCAGCGCGCGCACCTTGCCGTCGGACAGCGACACTTGCTGGCCGGTGGTCAGGAACGCGAACAGGTCATGGGCAAACGCATCCAGGCGCGACAGGAACACGCGGTTGTTGCGCACGAAGGTGTTGTAAGCCAGCACCGCGGGAATGGCCACGGCCAGGCCCAGGCCCGTCATGATCAGGGCTTCGCCCACCGGACCGGCGATGCGGTTGATGGTCACGCCGTCGGACAGGCCGATGCCCACCAGAGCGTGGTACACGCCCCACACCGTGCCGAACAGGCCGACGAACGGAGCGGTCGAACCCACCGACGCCAGCACCGTCAGGCCGTTTTCCAGCTTGGCGGTTTCTTCGTCGATGACCTTGCGCATGGTGCGCGTGACGAAATCGGAATTGCTGCCCGACTCTTCCAGCTTGGTTGCGCCGAACTTGTTGTGGTGCGCCTGCGCGTGCATGGCGTGGCTGGCCAGGTGCGAGAACGGATCGCGCGCGCCATGCGTGCTGATTTCGTGCTCGACCTGCTCCAGCGAGCTGGCGTTCCAGAACTTGTTCAGGAAGTCGGCCGAACGCTTGCGCATGCTGACGTTGCTGGCGGCCTTGACCAGGATCAGGTACCAGGTCACCAGCGACATCAGGATCAGGATGATGAACAGGCTCTTGCCCACGAAGTCGCTCTGCGCGACAAAGTGCAGGAAGCCCATGTCGGGCACGGCCGGGGCCGGCGGCAGCGACGGCAGCGCGGCGGCGGCGCCGTGCAGCGC